>CAXUEW010000046.1:5010-16729 GCA_964250115.1 uncultured Terriglobus sp. | reverse complement strand
CCGACGGCATCAAGCGCGCCACCGACGTCATGATGGCCGGCAAGGTCGCCGTCATCTGCGGTTATGGTGATGTGGGTAAAGGTTCCGCGCAATCGCTGCGTGGCATGGGCGCGCGCATTGTCGTGACAGAGGTTGATCCGATCAACGCGCTGCAGGCTGCCATGGAAGGGTTCGAGGTCACGACGATTGAAGAGACCCTGGGCCGCGGCGACATCTACGTCACCGCCACAGGCAACGTCGACATCATCACCTACGAGCACATGCAGCAGATGAAAGACCAGGCCATCATCTGCAATATCGGCCACTTCGATAACGAGATCCAGATGGACCTGCTGAACGGTGCAAAGGATGTCGAGAAACTTGAGATCAAGCCGCAGGTGCATAAGTACACCTTTCCGAACGGCAAGCAGATCTTCGTGCTGGCAGAAGGACGGCTGGTGAACCTGGGTTGCGCCACGGGCCATCCCAGCTTTGTCATGTCGAACAGCTTCAGCAACCAGACGCTTGCTCAGCTTGACCTTTGGAAGAACCGCGACGAGTACGCGATCGGCGTGTACGTTTTGCCGAAGAAGCTGGACGAGGAAGTGGCCCGGTTGCACCTGGACAAAATCGGCGTCAAGCTGACGACGCTTTCGAAGCGCCAGGCAGACTACATCGGTGTTCCTGTAGAAGGCCCCTACAAGACAGAGACATACCGCTATTGAGTGACTCGTTTCTCGTGCGGGGCGCAGCTTTCGAGCTGCGCCTTTCCGTTTCGGCCAGGCTCCGGAGCTGCCGCAGTGTTCTACTGTTAACAGGCACCATAGCCTGCGCATCAAAAAGAACGGCAACTTATGTTGATACAAAGCGAATTTGATATTCAGTTCCACCTGCCAGGTGAGACTCCCATGGTGGCTCTGCTCCACCTGCATCCTTCGCTGGACGCCGCCCTGCGTTTGCCGGACGCGCTCACCGTGGAGCACATCGATTCCAGCAGCAACATGGTCATTAAACCGGAAAATTACACTGACAGCTTTGGCAATAAGTGTGTTCGCTTCCATGCCCCGCCCGGAGGGCTTCGTCTCAGCGGCAAAAACATGGTTGATGTCCCGGACCTGCCCGATCCGCAGCCCTTTGGGGCCGTCCAGCACGCTGTGGATGATTTGCCTGCGGGCATTCTCCAGTTTCTGTTGGCCAGCCGCTACTGCGAGGTCGACCGTTTCAGCGCCATTGTCTATGACCTGTTCAGCAACCTGCCGCCGGGCGGCGAGCGGGCCATGGCCATTCGCGATTGGGTGCACTGGAAGGTGCGCTTTGACTACGCCAAAGCACGTCCGACCAAGACTGCCATGGATGTGTACACCGAACGCGAGGGCGTCTGCCGCGACTTTCAGCATCTAGCCATTACGTTAAGCCGCGCCATGAATATCCCTGCTCGCTATGTGACGGGTCACCTGGGGGATATTCGCATCCCTTACTCTGGCGCGGGCGATTTCTCTGCCTGGTATCAGGTGTGGCTTGACGGTCGCTGGTGGGACATGGATGCGCGGCACAACCAACCCCGGCTTGGCCGCCTGCTGATGGCCACAGGGCGCGACGCCGCCGACGTAGCCATTACCACGTCCTTTGGCGTGGCAAACCTTACCCATTTCCACGTGGAATCCAACGAGGTGAACGCAAGCGGTGTGCGCGTGCCGTTGCCGCCGCGTCTCACCAGCGGCCCGCTTGACACAGCAATCTCCCGCCCGGTGAACGCCATCGTGGCACAGGGTTCGTAGTCAGGTTCAGGTGTACAGCCTGGTAGCCTTTGCTAGACTTGGGCAGCTATGAAGCTGACGCTGCCCACACACGTTCCCATGCGTTACGTGGCTTCCTTTGCGCTGGCCATGCTGGCGTTGGAACTGGCAGAAGGCACGCCGCTGATGGTGGCGCTTACAGCGCAGGCGTTTGTCATGGTGTCGGCGGTCGCCTTCAATCTGGCGGGCGGCCTCATGTATCCAAGCGGGGCATTTGTTCTGTTCAACGCGCTGTTTTCTATGATCATCGGCGTCGTGGTCAAAACAGTTCTTGGGGAGCCGCTTAACTCCAACCTGAGTGCACCGGAACAGACCCTGCTGGTGTATCTCGCGGGCATGGTGTTCATCCTGATAGCGGTTCTGTTTTCAAGCCGGCTGCGAGCAAAGCAGGGTCTGCTTGAGCGAGTGGATGCCGGCCAACGCGTCGACCAGATCGGCATTGGCTGCATTCTTATCGCCTATTTCACGCCGTATGTACTGCCAGCCGCGTTGCAGGGCACGTTTGCGCAATTCAATGGTGCCTTTGTCTTTCTTGCAATCCTGTTGCCGGTTTACCAGCGCACCAAGCAAACAGATGGGAGAAGTTCGTTTCACTACGTTGCACTGATCGGATGGGTGTATTTGACCTACACCTATGGGGTCGGCGGCCTGTCGAAGCAGGGCCTCTTCGCCCCCACTGTCGCCTGGGGGATGGCTGCGGTCGCGGCAGGTTACCGGACCACTCTGACGAAGCTGGCTGCCGTAACGTTCACGGCCGTTGTTGCAGTCACATTACTGACGCCCTTTTCTCAAATTGCACGCAACTACCGCGGCGATGCCAATCAGGCAGAACTGACATGGGAATTGCTGCAACATCCGCTGGAAACTCGCGCCAGATACAACGAGGAACTGCGCCTGAGCTACGTAGTGGGTGGCGGTTATCACTGGTTCGATCAGCCGCAGGGTCTGCTGGATAGATTGACCATGGTCCCGGTGGATGATGCTCTGGTATGGAGTACGGATCATGTCCGACCAGGATCGCCTTACGCCTTGTGGACCTATGTGCTGAACATGGTGCCTCGTTACCTGTATCCGAACAAGCCAACCCTGCTGTGGGGCAACGTCTATGCCCATGACATCGGCTTGATCGGCGAGGGAGACGATACCACCGGCATTTCGTTCACACCGTATGCAGACGGCTACCACACGGCGGGTTGGCTTGGCGTCACGCTGATCCTCGGCCTGTTCGTGTTTGCCATGTGCTACGTCTGCGATTCCGTTTCCGGCAGCATTGCGAAGACGCAGTGGGGTCTGGTGTATGTCCTTTACTTCACGCATGCGGCTGCTGAAGGCATGCTGGGCATGACAACCTACGCCATTGCAACCACTTCCGTCGCGCTCATTTCGGCTGCATTCATCAGTGCGTACATTGCGCCCGTGCTCGGCAACCTGGTCACACTGAGGCGGCGTGACCTGCAAAGAGCCTGACCGGCGCGCAACGTACAATCGAGCCTGCCTATGAACAGTCTGGTTGTTGGAAACCTGGTACACCGTCCGCTGCGCTCGTTGATCTCCGCGCTTGCCATCGCGATTGAGGTCATCATGATCCTGTCGATCGCGGCCATTATGCTGGGCATGCTGAATGGCCAGAAGACGCGGACCAGCGGCATCGGCGGCGACGTCATTGCGAAACCCGGCACCACGTCCAATCTGATTGGCGTCAGCGGTGCACCTGCCTCGGCCAAGGTGCAGCAGGTGCTTGAAGCGCTGCCGCACGTGCAGGTGGCCGCACCCGTGTACATCCAGCTAACCGCCAGCGGCAATCTGGAGAACATTTACGGCATTGACTACGCCAGCTTCAACGCGCTGAAGCCGTTTGTCTTTGTGGAAGGCGGCCCATTTACCGATCCCAACAGCATCATCGTCGACGATGTCTTTGCCAGTTCGAGCAAGAACATCCATGTCGGCGACAGAACTTCGGTGCTCGGACGCATGTTCACGATCTCCGGCGTCGTGGAGCACGGCAAGGGCGGCCGCAAGTTCATCCCGCTTGCAACGATCAACGCCATCAACGGAACTGAAAATCGCTGCAGCCTCTTCTACATCAAGACAGAAGACGCACCCAAGTACCAGAATGCCGTCCGAGATGAGATCAAGAAGACCGACGGCCTGCAGCAGTGGGACGTGCAGACCTTGGACGAGTTTCTCTCCATGCTGACGCCGGAAAAGCTGCCTGCCTTCAACATCGGCCTGCGGGTTGTGATCGGCATCGCGGTCATCATTGGCTTCCTGGTCATCTTCCAGTCCATGTACACGGCGGTCATGGAGCGCACGCGCGAGATCGGCATTCTGAAGTCACTGGGCGCGTCCAAGGGGTACATCGTCGGCATTGTTCTGCGCGAGTCCGGCCTTCTGGCAGTGTGCGGCATTGCCTTCGGTGTGGCGATCACCTACCTGCTAAAGTTCATTCTGCACATACGTATTCCCGTGCTGGAATTCGCGGTGACGCCAGGCTGGGTTGCGGCTGCGGTCACCATCGCTCTGGTCGGTGCGATATTCGGCGCGCTGTACCCGGCACTCAAGGCCGCAGGTAAAGACCCTATTGAGGCACTCTCATACGAGTAGGGCGTTGCCTGTCATCTTCTGGCCGGCAAGCGGGCTGCCTCTGGGATGCATCACAGAAACATGAAGCAGGCAGAGCTGCGGCAGAACCGGTACAGGCTGGCTGAAACCGGTTTGCTGCTATTCGCCGTTGTGATGTTCCTGTTTCACTTCGTACACCTGCGCGCCGACTTTCCCAATCACTCGCCCTGGATGGACTGGTCCAAGTACACCGACGAGGGCTGGTACGGCGATGCCGCCATCCGCTATTACCTGCGGGGGACCTGGCACCTGCCGGGCGACTTCAACCCCGGTGCCGCGCTGCCTGTCTGGCCCCTTCTGGAAGCTTTCGTGTTTCGATTTACAGGCGTGGGCATCGTGGCGGCTCGCGCGCTGGCCGTCTGCGTCTTCGGCGGCATCCTGGTGTGTGGGTATCTCCTGCTGCGTTCGTCATGGCCTCGACAGGAATCCGCGACGAACCGTATCTTCGCTGCTGCTGCCGTGGCCCTGCTGTCGGCAAGTTCGTTTTTGTACGCATTTACCCGTATGGCGATTGTTGAGCCGCTGCTTGTGCTTCTTTTACTGCTGGCGCTGCTCACCGCACGATCTCTTCCTGCAGCGGTTGGGCAGCGAAGTCGCGTCCTGTGGCTGGTTGCGGTTGGTCTGCTAACCGCGTTGATGATCGGCACCAAGACGACCGCCGTCTTTCTGTTGCCGGCCATCTGCTGGATGCTGTGGAGCGCTTCCGGTTGGCGTCCCCGACAGATGTTGCGCGACACCGCCATAGCGGCCGCGGCGGCCGCGCTCCCGGCTCTGCTGTACTTCCTGTTCCTGCTGCGTGGGGGCTTCCTGCAGGATGTGCGATACCTGTTCACCGCGAACGCCTACACAGGGATTACACGAGCCACTTTCTGGGCGGTCTTATGGCAGGTGCTGCAGGATGGGGCATGGATAGGTCCTCTGCTGTATCCGCTGGCTCCCCTGGCCATGCTCGCGGCGTGCTTCCGGCCACGCGTCTGGCTGGACCCTGTATTCACTTCGCTGGCGTTGTGGGCTGGGGGATACCTGGGTTACATCGCCTACCATGCAAATTTCCAGCCGCGTTATTACCTGGTGGTGTCCGTGCCGCTGGTCCTGCTGCTTGTACGATGCACGATGCACCTGTATGCGTGGCAGGCACGATCGCTGTATGTACTCGTCCCTTCGCTGTTGGTGGTCCTGGTGGCTGAGACGCGCAACACCCTTCACTACGTTCGAAGCCCGGAGTACAGCTTCCAGACGGCAGCCGAGCGGATCGAGCGCATTGTCGAATCGGAAGGTGCCCATAGCCACACGGTGCTGTCGATCTCCGGTAGCAACCTCTCGCTCATGACGGGGCTACCGTCCATCTGCGACGATTTCGGCACCATGGACCTGGAAGACCGCATCGCTGTCTACAAGCCGGGTTGGTTCGTTACCTGGAACTTTGTAGAAGACGACAAGATGCAGGCCCTGACGCGCTTTTACCGCCTGACCCGCATCGCTTCGCTGCCGGTTCTGGACGACCCCGAACGCAACCTGATGATTGTCTACCGGCTCGATCCGAAGGAAGGCATCGAGCCGAAACGCCGCAGGCCCGCAACGCGCCCCATTGCACCGAAATTGCAGCAAAGCAAAAGCTGATGAACGCCTGACTTCATGTTGACGAGCCACGCCCCCTCGGCTATCCTAAGAACTCGCGCAGACTTGCATCTGCACGCCTGTGTCCGCAGATCTGGATCGAGGTGTGTTGAAGCGGGACGCGGTGGCCCTGCGGGACGGCCGGTGACCTTAGTAGGTCCAGGTCCGGTTCTCAGGCCGTGGAGTACCGGGGCATGATGCACGGCGTCCTTCCATAGCCTGGAGCAATCTCAGAAAGCACCCACGCATCAGCGGGAAGGCCCGTGCAGGGTTCTTCACGTTTGGACGACATTGGTTGAGTTGTAGTTAGATTTTGTATCTCTGGTTTTTAGAAGGAAGACTCGATGTCGACGTTTGTACCTAGTTCAAAAACTTTGGAACGCAAGTGGTATGTGGTGGACGCCAGTGGTAAGACGCTTGGGCGCCTGGCCAGTGGAGCTGCCCGCGTTCTCTCCGGCAAAAACAGCACGCAGTACACCCCGTACATTGATACCGGCGATCACGTCGTCGTGATCAATGCAGAAAAGATCGTTCTGACCGGCCTGAAGGCGCAGCAGAAATTGTATCGCCGCTACACCGGCTACCCCGGCGGTCTGCGCGAAGAAGAGTTTCTCAAGCTGCTGGCACGCCGCCCGGAGGCGATTGTGGAGCAGGCCATCAAGGGCATGCTGCCCAAGACCAAGATGGGCCGCCAGATGGCGACCAAGCTGAAGGTCTACAAAGGCGACAAGCACCCCCACGACGCGCAGCAGCCCCAGCCGCTGGTTGTCACGGCGTAGTTTAGTTTGGCGGTTCGCGCTGCGAGCCAAATACAACGGAGAAGGCATGGGCTTCAGCCCATGCACATACGGATTAGAAGCGTCGGGGCTTTAGCCCCGGAGGAAAGCAAAGAATGGCAGATTTGGTGCAGTATTACGGAACGGGCCGCCGCAAGTCGGCAATTGCACGTGTGTTCCTCCGTCCGGGCAATGGCGGCTTCAAGGTCAACGGCAAGGAAATGAACGTCTACTTCGTTACGGAGCAGCAGCGATTTGCTGCCAAGCGCACGCTTGTCACCGCAGATGTAACCGGCCAGTTCGACGTCATCACCACGGTCAAAGGTGGCGGTGTCACGGCTCAGGCTGACGCCGTGAAGCTTGGCATCGCACGGGCGCTGCTCGAGTTCAACGCCGAACTGCGCAAGACCCTGAAGGCTGACGGCCTGCTGACCCGCGACGCTCGCATCAAGGAGCGCAAGAAGTACGGTCAGAAGGGTGCCCGCAAGCGCTTCCAGTTCTCCAAGCGCTAGGTTTCAGCGCCTGGTTTCAATCCTGCGGCGGATGGCATCGTTTGTCATCCGCCGCTCCGCTGTAAAACTCTAGGGGTTCAAATCTCCCAGACGAACGGGATCAATCCCGGCACGTTCTCTACGCCGGGATGCCGCATCAAGGAGCCACATGGCATCGATCACAATGAAGGAACTGCTGGAAGCCGGCGTTCACTTCGGTCACCAGACCAAGCGTTGGAACCCGAAGATGAAGGAATACATCTTTGGCGAGCGCAACGGTATTTACATCATCGACCTGCAGAAGACGCTCAAGATGTTCAAGGAAGCTGCGAAGTTTGTCGGCGACCTGACCTCCACAGGTAAGGTGATCCTGTTCGTCGGCACCAAGCGCCAGGCGCAGGATGCGGTTGCCGAAGAGGCAAAGCGCGCGGGTATGCCGTACATCAATTCGCGCTGGCTCGGCGGCCTGCTGACCAACTGGGTCACATGCCAGAAATCGGTCAAGCGCCTCGCCGAACTCGACGAAATGGCCGTGGACGGTCGTTTCGAGCTGATGACGAAGAAGGAAGTCATCAAGCTGGAGCGTGAGCGTAAGCACCTGAACACGAACTTGGCCGGGATCAAGAACATGCGCCGCCTGCCGGACGCGATCTTCGTCATTGACTCAAATAACGAGGCCATTGCAGTTGCGGAAGCCCGCAAACTCGGCATCCCAGTGGTTGCCGTGGTCGATACAAATTGCGATCCGACTGTGGTCGATTACGTGATCCCGGGCAATGACGACGCTCTGCGCGCCATCCGTCTGTTCACCACCAAGATTGCGGATTCCGCGTTCGAGGGTGTGCAGATGATCGGCGACAAGTCGATCGCGAATGAGTATGCAGATGTGACGCCGGTCGCAACCGAGCAGCACTTCATCGGCCTCGAAGACGAGGAGACACAGGAGTCCAACCCGGTCTCCACAACCCCGGCTGAGCAGGCTGAAGAAGAGACAGTCGATCTGGATGCGGCACTTGGCGGCGGCATTCGCAAGCAGCCCGTCTCCGACACCGAGACAGAGCCTGTTGCAGTCGAAGCCGGAGCGTAAGCTTCTCCGAATCAGTACGCACGGAGAGCGTGGCTGCCGCGGTTGGCACCACGCTCTTTCTGTGTCAGAGCACGGTCTAACCAGCAAAGGACAATACAGATGGCAACCGAGACCCCAGTAAAGATCGACGCAAAGCTTGTCAAAGAACTGCGTGAAAAAAGTGGCGCGCCCATGGGCGACTGCCTGAAAGCGCTGCAGGAAGCGCAGGGCGATATGGAAAACGCCTTTGTCGTGCTGCGCAAGCGTGGCATGGCCTCTGCTGCCAAGAAGGCATCGCGCTCCACCAACGAGGGCGCGGTCGGCAACTACATCCACGCCGGCGGCAAAATCGGCGTCATGCTGGAGCTTAACTGTGAGTCAGACTTTGTGGCCCGCACGGAAGATTTTCAGGAACTGCTGCGCGACATCGCCATGCACATTGCCGCCGTCGATCCACGCTTCATCGCTCGTGATGAAGTCACAGAGGCCGACGTCGAGCGCGAGAAAGAAATCTATCGTTCGCAGGCAGCCGCCACCGGCAAGCCGGCCAACATCGTCGAGAAAATGCTCGAAGGCAAGATGGGCAAGTTCTACGAGGAAGTGTGCCTGCTGGATCAGCCCTTCATCAAGGAGCAGTCACAAACCGTCGCCCAGGTGATCGCAACCAAGGTCGCGAAGCTGGGCGAAAACATCACCGTGCGCCGCTTCGCCCGTTTCAAAATCGGCGACCCGAATGCAACCATTGCACAGGCGAAGCAGGTTGCTGTCGAAGAAGCAGCCGCGTAAACACTGCCTCTCTGAAACTGCAAAAGCCCGGCGGAAGCCGGGCTTTTCTATGCGCTAAACTCAGGCATGTCCACGCAGGTTGAAGCGTCGTGCGGGGATATCCCCACCGGTGAGATCATCCTGGCTGATAATCTCGTGGCGCTGCAGTCGCTGCCTGACGCTTGCGTCAATCTGATTTACATCGACCCGCCTTTCAACACGCAGAAGGTGCAGAAGCGGGACCGTATTGTCGTCAGGCGCAGTGAAAGTGGTACCCGCAGCGGGTTCGCGGGTGCGCTGTACGACGTGCAGAAGCTGGAATCCGCTGGGTACGCCGACAGCTTCGACGACTTTCTCGCCTTTCTGAAACCGCGGCTTGAAGAGGCCCGCCGGGTTCTTGCGCAGGATGGTTCGTTCTTCCTTCATCTGGACTCACGCGAAGTGCACTATGCCAAAGTTTTGCTGGACACGATCTTTGGCCGCCAGTGCTTTCTGAACGAGATCATCTGGGCCTATGACTACGGTGGGCGTTCGCGAACTCGATGGCCGGCCAAGCACGACACCATCCTCTGGTACGTGAAAAATCCGGAGTCTTACACCTTCAACTACGACGCAATCGACCGTATCCCGTACATGGCGCCAGGCCTGGTGGGGCCTGCCAAGGCGGCCTTGGGCAAGGTGCCTACGGATGTGTGGTGGATGACCATTGTGCCGACGAACAGCCGCGAGAAGACATCCTACCCTACGCAGAAGCCGCTCAAGTTACTGCGCAGAATCGTAGACGTTCACTCCCGTCCCGGTGACCTGGTGCTGGACTTTTTCGCGGGCAGCGGAACCGCTGGCGAGGCCGCAGCGATGGCAGATCGCAGGTACATGCTGGTCGATTCCAGCGAGGCGGCCGTACAGGTCATGGCCCGGCGGCTTGCCCGCTTCAACCCGGCATGTCGCGGCTGGTAGCCATACGCGGTAGAGCCTGAACTAGCTGATAGCAACGGCGACCGGTTCTATGTGGATACGCTCCTAGGATTGCTAGAGGCTTTCCGATCAGGTGTAGTCTTTGTTTTTTCTGGGCCAAAGGCCCAACACATAACAGCCTAGGCCGAAGGCCTAGGTATGCAAGTAAGCCGCACAGAGCGCTGTAGGCGCGACACATATTAATGACTACATCTTGAGGAAATATGCTTTAGTGCCGTATCTGCTACCGCAGGCACTGCTCTATCGCCAACACCAGTTCTGCCGTGGCTTCGTTCGGCAGCATGTGCGCCGCGTCTTCGATCACGATCAGCTTGCCGCCTGTCTTCTCGACGAGCGGCACTGTGTGCTGTTTTTGAAAGTCAAGCGGAATCGCCTTATCGAGATCCCCCACGATCAGGTTGGTCGGCACACGCAATTCAGTAATGCGGTCTGACCAGTCTTCGAGCGACCCGCTGTCTGGCCATGCCAGCCATGCCTGTTCGTTCGACCGCAGCACGTCTTCGATGGCAAGGTCCAGATCGCCGTCGGTCAGCATGCGATGGTGGCTGCCCTTGATGAACGCTTCCGCGCCTTCGCGGCTCTGGTTGCGTATTCGCATGTTTGCGCGGTCATCGGCTGCAATGGGCTCTGGCACCAGCGTTGTAGGTGCCACCAGGATCAGCCGCTGCAGGTTCTCCGGTGGGTCGGCGGCAAGCACCATGGAAGGTTTGCCGCTGAACGAATGTGCTACCAGTGCGACCGGTGCGGGCGCAAAGTGTGTTATAAGGGCCTTGATATGCCCGGTCATTTCCGCAACGGAGTACCCTTCGATGTCTGCGGCATCGCCAAAGCCCGGCATATCGGCGGTGACGCAGCGGTGAGTGGGCGACAGCCTTTCGACTACATGCCGCCATTCCCGCTGCGAGCTGCCAAAGAAGTGCAGAAAGATTAAAACCGTATCGCCGGAGCCGGATTCAGAGAAGGGCAGGAGTGGTGTCATTGCCAGTGTTGGATGAAGCGGAGGCGCTGCGCGACCGCTCATGCAAATGACTGTTCCGTAAAAAAATGGGAAGGCGCGAGGCATTCCCGTCACGTCAACATGGGCGCGTGAACGTGCATGCTGTTTGCATTCGGCTGAGCCACTGTGTTCTGTCGTGCATCTGACAGTTGACCATGAGCGAAACCCTGCTTCCCATTCTTCAGAATCCTGCCGTGCTGCAGCGCACATCAGCGGCGACACGCCACGCGCTGGAAGAGCGTGCCCAGGCCGCGCCGGCCGCACAGCGCTTTTTACCGACAGACCTGTACCGGCTGCTGCAACAGATTGCCGACACGGTGTTGCCGCAGGCATCCGCCGGCACGGGTGCCGACATCGCCGCCGGTATCGACCAGCGACTTGCCGCAGGTAAAAACGCCGGTTGGCGCTTTGCTGCTCTGCCCGCAGATGGCGAAGCGTACAAGCAGGGTCTGCGCGTGTTTGCGTCCATGCTGAAACAGACTCCGCTGAAGAGCTTCGACCGCATGCCGATCCCCGCGCGCGAGGCCTACCTGCGCTGCGTCGCGAACGGCGACGTTGACGGGCAGGCGCAATTTCCGCTTTCGAGATGGTTAGGCATGTTACGCACTGACGCCGTGAAGATCTGGCTGGCGCAC
>CAXUEW010000046.1:0-5000 GCA_964250115.1 uncultured Terriglobus sp. | reverse complement strand
AAGATGGAGTACTACGGCTTCGCTGACGGCGAAACCGGCCGGACCAACGGGCCGACCGACCTCGAAGGCTGGGCGGCAATTACGCCGGACAAAGCATTGCCGTTTGAGCAGGGAATCGTCGCTCCGGCAGAGGAGGTACAGGCATGAAGAAGCCGGCAGATATGCGACGGTTTGCAACGGACGAAACCGTTGATGCCGTAGTGATTGGAACCGGTGCGGGCGGCGCGCCACTGCTTTGGAGACTTGCCAAGGCAGGCCTCAAGATAGTCGCTCTGGAGGCGGGACCATGGTTCGAGAATCCCGCGGAGGACTTCGTCTCCGACGAGGCTGCTGCACACATCTACTGGCTGGACGAGCGGCTCTCCGGCGGGGCCGACCCGACCGCCTTCGGCGCGAACAACAGCGGCATGGGCGTGGGCGGCAGCACGCTGCATTGGGGCGCGTATGCTCCGCGGCCTGACCCGCGGGACATGCAGTTAAAGACCGTCGACGGTGTCGCGGTTGACTGGCCCATGACCCGAAAGGAACTCGACCCATATTTCGACGAGGTCGAGACGTTCATCGGTGTCTCAGGTCCAGATCATTATCCATGGGAGCCGTCGCGCAAATTTCCGCTGCCGCCGCTGCCGCTGAACAGTTCTGCCCTGTACATGACGGCGGGTTGCGAGGCGCTTGGCATACGCGTGGCACCTGCGCCCATTGCGGCGTTGTCGCAGGCCTATTCGCAGCCGGAGTACGGCACGCGTAACGCCTGCACCAATCGCGGGTACTGCCACCAGGGTTGCCGGAATGCGGCCAAGGCCAGCATGGACGTGACCTACCTGCCCGCGGCGTTGAATCGCGGCGCGGAGATTCGCGAAGAGTGCTTCGTCCACGGTGTAGAGCGCGACAGCGCAGGCCTGATTACAGCCGTTCTGTATACCGATGCCGAGGGCACTCAGCAGCGGCAGAAGACAGCGAACGTCTTCCTGTGCGCGGGCGGTGTCGAGACACCTCGGCAGCTTCTGCACTGGGACATTGCAAACTCCAGCGACATGGTTGGCCGCAACTTCATGGCGCACATTTCAACGCAGGTATGGGCCACCATGAAGGCGGAGACGCGGCCCTACAAGGGCTTTCCCGCGTCCTTGATTACCGAAGACTTCATGCGTGCAAAAAACGTCGATTTCGCCGGCGGCTATCTGCTGCAGAGCTACGGCACCCTGCCAGTGGGCTGGGGCGAGCAGGTGGTGAAGGGCCGCAATCTGGTTGGCCAGGCTTTGGTCGACTACCTGTTGCAATACAACAACGTCGCGGGCATCGGCATGAACGGCGACACGCTGCCGGTAGCGGACAACCGCGTGACCCTGTCCAACGAAAAGGACAAACGCGGCCTGCCCAAGCCGCTGATTACCTTCTCGCTGAGTGACAACGAAAAGCGTATGAGCGACCACGCGGAAGGGATCATGCGCCGCATCCTGATTGCTGCGGGCGGCACGGACCTGTGGAGTTCCCAGCGCACCGCGCACACCATCGGGTCGTGCCGCATGGGTTCGGATGCCGCGTCGTCCGTGGTCGACCCATACGGTCGCAGTTGGGATGTGCCGAACCTCTACATCGCCGACAATTCCGTCTTTCCTACCTCGCTTGCCGCCAACCCGGCGCTGACCATCATGGCCTTGTCGCTGCGTACGGCCGATGCGTTTCTATCCAGCCGTTCCTAGGCGAACCGTTAGAAGACAGGAGCAAGGTAATGGCACGGGCAGTCCTGAGCAGGCCGGGCATCTCACGTGAGGTTATGAAGGTCAACAACCCAGCGGCAAAGCCCGCCCGGCCCGCCCACCACAAGCCGCCATCACCAGCTCGCCGCACTGCACTAACGCAAGACATTCCCTGGACGCGCCTGCAGCATGAGGCCAAGCAGCGTTTTGGCGTAACGGGCTTTCGTTCGTCGCAGCGCGCGGTCCTGCAGTCCGTGCTTGAGGGCCGCAGCACACTCGGCATCATGCCCACGGGCGCGGGCAAATCGTTGACGTACCAGCTTGCGGCGCTTGTGCTGCCGAAGCCCGTCCTCGTCATTTCGCCGCTGATCGCGCTCATGCAGGACCAGCAGCAACGTGCAGACGACGCAGGCATCAGCGTCGAAAAAGTTGACTCGACCTTGAGCCGTAAGGACCTGCTGCATGCGTCTGACGCCATCCATCGCGGCGGCGCGAAGCTGCTGTACGTCACGCCGGAACGGCTGCAAAATCGCGAGTTCCTCGACCAGTTGAAAGCAGTTGGCGTCTCGCTGTTCGTGGTGGATGAGGCACACGTGCTGTCGCAGTGGGGGCATGACTTTCGACCGGCGTACCTGGGCCTGCGCTACGCGCGCGCAGAGCTTGGCAACCCGCCCGTGCTGGCGCTGACCGCAACCGCAACGGAAGAAGTCACGCACGACATTCTGCATGACCTGGACGCGGCCGACGCCAACGTCATCAACGCAGGCACTGAGCGGACGAACCTGTACTTCGCAGTGCATCCCACGGTAAACAACGATGCCAAGCTGGCCCGGCTGACGCAGATGATTGCAGACGAACCCGGCAGCGGTATTGTGTACACGGCTTCCGTGCGCAGCGCGAACGACCTGCATGAACGCTTTACCGAGGCAGGCATTTCCGTGGGTCATTACCATGGCAGGCTGTCGCCCAAGGAACGTCAGCACGCGCTGGATGACTTTATGCACGACAGGTATCGCGTGATGATTGCCACTAAGGCCTTCGGCCTGGGCATCGACAAGCCGGATATACGGTACGTCTTCCACTACGAATTTCCCGACTCGCTGGAGACGTACTACCAGGAGGCAGGCCGCGGCGGGCGAGACGGCAAGCCGTCAAAGGCCGTGCTGCTCTTCCGCCTGGAAGACCGGCGCATCCAAAGCTTCTTTTCGGCGGGCCGCTACCCCCGTCCGGAAGAACTGCGCAAGGTGCTGGAAGCCCTGCCTGCCGACACGCCGGTTAAGCCGGCCGACCTGGCAGCCATCGCAGGGGTCAGCAAGAAGCGCGCAGAGGTTTTGCTTTACCTGCTGCGCGACACCGGCCTGGCCCTTTGCCAGGCGGGCGGCTACCTGCGCACGGACGCGCTCATCGTCGATGACGAGCAGCTGGAGGGCCTGCTCGCAGCTTATCGCGAACGAATGGAGCACGATCGCAGTCGCCTGGACGAGATGATGCACTATGCGGAGACCGTGCAATGCCGCCGGCAGGTCTTCCGGACCTACTTCAACGAGCCCCTTGGTGAGCCCTGCGGCAATTGCGACAACTGCCTGAACCACCCCGCGGAGACAACCGCGGCAGTGCCGTTGCACGCCTCGGAAGAGAGCAACGGCGTCACGCGGATCGAAACCATCTCCGGCTCCATCGTGACGACCTCGCCTGAGACCCTACCTAAGCCTGAGGTCTCGAAGTTCTCAGCCGGTGACAAGGTGACCCATGCCCGGTTCGGCGGGGGTGTTGTGCAGGACACGATTGGCTATACGCTGCTGGTCCGGTTTGATAAGGGCGGCAGCAAGAAGCTGAAGGCGAACTTTTTGCAGAAGGCTTAGTCTTCATCTGGCTCGTCTGATGACCTCCTTCGACATTTTGCATTTAGCTGTAGCATTCACGCCGCAGGGCCAACGGCCCGTTACATCACAGCCTAGGCCGAAGGCCTAGAGACCAAGGCACAAAGGAAAAGAGCGCTGTAGGCGCGACACACAGCCAGCTCAGAATGTTCATTGTTTTTGCAGTTGCTGTTGTGGCTTCAGCAGCCGGGATAGTTTGACAATATTCCCAAAGAACGCGGCTTTAGAGCAGTTCTCTCTCAGGTATAGCGGTGGTTAATGTGTCGCGCTTTCAGCGCTTTGCCGTGAATGTTCGGTTCCCTGGGCCTTCGGCCCAGGCTGTTATGTGGGCGGGCCTTTGGCCCTGAGTGAAACAGCTACACCTATAGAGAGAAAAGTTATAGCCGCTGAGATGGAGATCTCGGCGGCTAAAGCGGTGTCCTGATTGAACACCGCTGTCTATCTCAGCGGCTACGCAAGCAAGTGCAGGGAATCTGTCGATAAGCTGGTCCAAGCCAGGTCCGGCATGCGTGCGATACTGTGACACGGCATGTACAAGCGCGTCCTCCTAAAGATTTCCGGTGAAGCTCTGGCAGCAGGCAGGGGCTTTGGTATCGACGCCGTGTTCGTCAGCCGCGTGGCTTCTGAAATCGTGGAGCTTGCGAAAAGCGGTTGCCAGGTCGGTGTGGTGGTCGGCGGCGGCAACTTCTTTCGCGGTGTGGCAGAGCAGGCCATCCACATGGATCGAGTAGCAGCCGATCACATGGGCATGCTGTCCACCGTGATCAATGCTATCGCCATGCAGGATGCCATCGAAAAGCTCGACATCCAGTGCCGTGTGATGTCTGCCATCGAGATGCATGAGGTCGCCGAGCCATACATTCGCCGCCGCGCAATCCGGCATCTTGAAAAGGGCCGCGTCGTCATCTTCGGCGCAGGCACCGGCAATCCTTATTTTTCGACCGACACCGCTGCGGCACTGCGGGCCATGGAGATTCGCGCGGATGTCCTGCTGAAGGCTACGTCGGTCGACGGCATTTACACGGCAGACCCAAAGAAGGATCCTGACGCAAAAAAGTTCGAGACGATCACTTACATGGACATGATTCGGCAGAGCCTGCGCGTCATGGATACATCTGCGGTCTCGCTCTGCAATGACAACAAGATGCCGATGATTATTTTTTCCATGCGCGAACAGGGAAATATTGTTCGTGTTGCCGGCGGCGAAAAACTGGGCACGCTCGTCACTTTTTAGATGGTTGAGCAAGTCGCAAGCGCCGCCGCGCCAGAGCGCAAACCACCGCTGCCCGGCCTGACCGGCGTGCGAACTTTTCTGGCGCTGGGCATCATGTTCTTCCACTTCACGCCGCCCCACGCGGAATACATCCGCCCGGTAATCGAGGCTGGCTTTACCTACATCAGCTTATTCCTGCTCATCTCC
>CAXUEW010000045.1:8472-16757 GCA_964250115.1 uncultured Terriglobus sp. | reverse complement strand
AGCAGGTAGCAACCGATGGTTGGCTGCGTGACACGATCCTGAACCCTTCACAGCACGTGCCCCTTGGTTACAAGCCGATCATGCCCACCTACCAGGGGCAGATCAGCGAAGAAGGCCTGATCGACCTAGTTGAGTACATCAAGCAGCTCAAGACCAATTACCGTATTCAGCAGACGCTGAATACCTCCAAGTCAGACGACGCGGCACCCAACACGCCCGTCGAGAAGGTGACGCCATGAGTACCATCGTGTCTTTGCCAGACCAGAGCACGGCAACCCTGCCGAAGCGTACCTACATCAACAACGAGCACGGCATCCTCTCGTGGCTGCTGACCGCCGATCACAAGCGGATCGCGATGCTGTACCTCATCAGCATCACGTTCTTCTTTTTCATCGGCGGCTTCTTCGCGGGCATGGTGCGGCTGGAACTGCTGACCCCGGCAGGCGACCTGATGGCTGCCGACACCTACAACAAGATGTTTACGATGCACGGCATCGTAATGATCTTCCTGTTCCTGGTGCCTTCAGTACCCGCCACGCTTGGGAACTTCCTCATTCCGATCATGATCGGGGCGAAGGACCTTGCATTCCCTAAGATCAACCTGCTGAGCTGGTACCTGTACCTGATCGGCGGCATCTTTGTGCTGACCACCCTTGTGCTGGGCGGCGTCGACACGGGCTGGACGTTTACCACACCGCTGTCGACCCACTACCTGAATACGCACGTGGTCACGACGGCCACGGCCATTTTCATTGCCGGCTTCTCGTCGATCTTTACCGGTCTCAACTTTATCGTGACGATCCACCGCATGCGCGCTCCGGGTATGACGTGGTTCCGGCTGCCGCTCTTTGTCTGGTCGAATTACGCTGCTTCGGTCCTCATGGTGCTTGGTACACCAGTGTTGGCGATCGCTATCGTCCTGGTTGCCCTGGAGCGCACCGTCGGCATCGGCGTCTTCGATCCCACTAAGGGCGGCGATCCGCTGCTGTTCCAGCACCTTTTCTGGTTCTACTCGCACCCAGCCGTGTACATCATGATTCTGCCTGGGTTCGGAGTCATCTCTGAGGTCATCTCCACCTTCAGCCGCAAGCGTGTCTTCGGCTACACGGCGGTGGCATTCTCCTCAGTGGCCATTGCCGTCTTCGGCTTCTTCGTGTGGGCACACCACATGTTCATCATGGGTGTCTCGAACTACTCCGCGCTGGTGTTCTCGCTGCTGACGATGCTGGTTGCCGTTCCTTCGGCCATCAAGATCTTCAACTGGTCGTTCACCATGCAGAAGGGTTCCATCACCTTCGAGACGCCGATGTTGTACGCCTTCGGCTTTATCGGCCTGTTCACGATCGGCGGCCTGACAGGGGTCTTTTTGGGTGCGCTTGGCATGGACGTGATGCTGACGGAGACCTACTTCGTCGTGGCTCACTTCCACTTCGTCATGGTGGGCGGCATGTTGATGGCGTTCCTTGCGGGCATTCACTTTTGGTGGCCCAAATTAACAGGCCGTATGTACCCGGAGTCGGTCTCGAAGCTGGCGGCAATCATTACCTTTGTCGGCTTCATTCTGACCTTCTTCCCGCAGTTCATCGTGGGCTATCTGGGCATGCCGCGCCGCTACCACGCGTATCCGCCGGAGTTCCAGGTGCTGAACGTCCTCTCCACCGCCGGAGCCACTGTACTCGGTGTCGGCTACATGCTGCCGCTGTTGTACCTGGCGTGGTCGTTGAAGTACGGAGCCATCGCCGGGAACAATCCGTGGCAGGCTACAGGCCTGGAGTGGCAGATTCAGTCTCCGCCGTTGACGGAGAACTTCATCGAGACGCCCATTGTCGACTACGAAGCCTACGATTACGAGTGGTTGGAAAAGAAGACTGAGCGGGAGCTGCAGCACGTCGGTTAGTTGCCGCCTGTACTATCAGGCAGATGCCGTTTTATGCGGGCCGGCAGGGTAGCCGGCTCGCAGAACAAGGGATTCAAAGCTGTACGAAAGGTTCTGTCATGTCGATTGCTTCGACCATCACGCACCCGCCGGAGCCGGAGATTCACGCGTCGCATGACGTGCACGAGCACCCGTTCTACCAGAAGCACCATTTCGAGACGGCCGAACAGCAGCGCGAGGCCGCGTCCTTCGGCATGTGGCTCTTTCTGCTGACGGAAATCATGTTCTTTGGCGGGTTGTTCTTCGCCTACCTGCTCTATCGCAACTGGTACTATGACGCCTTCGTCTCCGCTTCGAACTCTATCTCGATGCCCATGGGCCTGATCAACACGATTGTGCTCATCAGTTCATCGTTCACCATGGCGATGGGTGTGTGGTCAGCCGAAGTCCGGAACAAGAAGTTTCTGGAGTGGTCGCTGATCGCCACCATCTTCCTGGGCTTTGCCTTCCTTGGCATCAAGACCGGCGAGTACTACGACAAGTTCCACGAGCACCATGTGCCAGGCGCGACCTTTGACATCGCCGAGTTTGTGCATCCGCCGAATGCCAAAGAAAAGCCACTGACCGTTGATATGGCGAACAAGACGCAGATCTACTTCTCGCTCTATTTCGCCATGACGGGCGTGCACGCCTTCCACATGATTATCGGGATCGCGATCCTGTTCGTGTTGCTTTGGAAAGCAAAAGCCGGGCTTTACACGACGGGGTATGTGCAGCCGATTGAAAACTTCGGCTTGTATTGGCACTTTGTCGATATTGTCTGGATCTTCCTGTTTCCATTTTTGTACCTGATCAACCGGCACTGATCGGCCGCGCTGCACCAACACCGTAAGAAGGAAGCTGCATGAGCGACCAAGTGGTATCGCACAATATGAAGCCCGTCGATGCCGAACACGGCAACCTCGACTATCATGATCCGCCGAACGTGACCAACCCGGAGCATGTCGCCCACCACATCGTGAGCCCGGTTGTTTATGGCATCATCTTCGGGGTCTTGATGGTGGGTACCTTGCTGACGGTTGGTGCTTCCATGCTGCCGCTCGGCATCTTCAATGCGCCAATTGCCATTGCCATCGCGTGCACCAAGGCTGTGTTCGTTGTGCTCTTCTTCATGCACGTCAAGTACAGCTCGCGCCTGGTCAAGCTGACGGTCAGTGCCGGATTCTTTACGTTCCTGGTGCTTGTCATGATGACGATGCTTGACTATACGTCGCGCGCATGGGGACAGTGGTAGCCCTCGACACTCTACAAAAGGAGGGCGCTCATCATGAGCGCCCTTTTTCTGCTCGCAGATCGTATAAACGCCGAACCAACTAGAAGGAACGGGCCATGACCGCGTCGTGATGCGTCGTGGTTCCGACCGTGAAGTAGCGTTCACCAATCTGCTCAAAGCCCGCCTTCTCATAGAAGCGGATCGCATCATGATTTTTGCCATACACGCCCAGCAGCAAACGTTTGCGGCCAAGTTCACGCGCCGCGGCGACGGCCGCATCCATCAGATCGCGTCCAATGCCCAGTCCTTGGAAGCGATGTAGCAGGTAGATGCGGCGGAGCTCGTAATCCGTGGGCGCAAAGTCTATGGGCAGGTCGGGTTCACAGCACACGATGTAGCCCACCGGAGCGTCGCCCGGCTCGGCTTCGGCCAACACGCAGCGCGTGGTCGGCTGCGCTAAGTACTTCGCAAAAGCCTCTGGCGAGTTGTTCCGCTGGCAGTGCTGCAGCAGATCGCTGCCGCTCAACACACCTGCAAACGCCTCCAGTACGCTGGCACCAGCCACCAGCGACAGCATGGCTGCGTCGTTAGCGGTGCAGGTGCGTAGGTGATAGGCCGGCTTGTCCATGTTCCACAGGATAACGGTTAGGCACTCTGAACAAGGGGTTTGCGTGGCTCCACGGGCCATCAACACCACGCCCCCACGATGTTGCCCCAACGCAAAGCATTCGGCCCGCTCAATGACAGCGGGAACGTGGAAGGTGCATCCATCTGCTGTGAGGGATCAGACGCATGCCGAAAGTGAAAGCAGACCGCAAGGAAAGCGTTGCCACACCGCCCGGCGAAGCGGGCCATGACGAAGCGGCCAAGGGGCTCAGCGAAGGCGATCCGCAGGCTTTGTCTCGCCATCCATCACGCGAAAAGGCGATCCGCGCGGCAAGCGAGGCGGTGCGGCAACAGGAGTCTGGCGGAAAGCCGAAGCGCAATTCCTCCCGCAAGAAGCCTGCTGCACAGCCGGGTGCCGAGGCCGAAGCACGCAGGACTGAGGCCGCCGCGAAGCTGTCGCCGGAACTGCCGGAAGCGCTGCGACAACTTGCCAGCGGCGACCGGGTCACCGTGCGGCGAGACGGCGCTCCCAACCCGGCAGGTAAGGCAGTCGTGTACTGGATGCAACGGGCCGAGCGCGCCTTTGACAACCCCGCGCTCGACTGTGCCGTGGATGTTGCGAATGAGCTTGGTCTGCCTGTCGTGGTGTACTTTGCGGGCGTGTCGAACTTCCGCAACGGTGTGCTGCGCGGCTATGTCTTTTTGAACGAGGGATTGCGCGACGTTCAAGCGGACCTGAGACAGCGCAACGCCAGCTTTGTTCTTCGCAATGCCCCCAATGAGGATCACCTGAAGTTTTTCGCGGACGTAGACGCGGCCATCGTCATTGGCGATGAGAATCCTCTGCGCCAAACGGAGCGCTGGCGCGCTGACGTGGCGGCAAACATTGCTGTGCCGTTCTGGACCGTGGATGCCGACTCGCTCGTTCCGATGAAGCGCTTTGATAAGGTGCAATACGCCGCCTACACCGTGCGCAGCAGGCTGTGGAAGATGGTGCCGGACTACCTGACGCCCAGTGGCAATCCCGTTGCGAAGCACGCCTGGCGAAAGCCGCAAGGCTTCCACGCGGACGACCCGCAGAAGGACATGACCGAAGGCTGGTCCCACCTGGACCGAAGCGTGGGCGCGGCACCCGATCTGCGCGGCGGTGCGCACGCGGCACATGCGCGGTTGAAGCACTTTGTCGACAATCTGCTGCCCGGCTACGCGCACAACCGCAATCATCCTGACCAGGATGGCACCTCCATGCTGTCGCCGTACCTGCACTTCGGGCACATCAGCCCACTCACTATCTACCTGGCAATTGAAGCAGCGGTTGAGAAAGACAAGAGCCTGCGCGAAAGCGCCGACAGCTTTCTGGATGAGCTGGTCACGTGGCGCGAGCTGTGTACCAATTACGTAAAGTACAACCCGCACTATGATGACCCCGAATGCGCGGAAGATTGGGCCCGCAAGACGGTCGAGGCGCACGCAGGCGACCCTCGCGACCCTACCTACACCGTGCAGCAGATGGAACGCGCCGAAACCTACGATGAGCTTTGGAACGCGGCGCAACGGCAGGGCGTGCGCCTGGGCTGGATGCACAACTTCATGCGGATGTACTGGGCCAAGAAGATCCTGGAGTGGTCGCCGGACAATGCCACCGCGATGAAGACGGCGATCTATCTGAATGACAAATACTTTGTGGACGGGCGCGACCCTGGCGGCTACGCGGGTATTGCATGGGCTATCTACGGGAAGTTTGACCGGCCCTGGGGCGAACGCAAAATCTTCGGCAAGATCCGCTATATGAGCGGTGCCAGCAGCGGCAAGAAGTTCAACAGCAAGGCGTACATCGCGCAGTACCCACCCTCGCCGCAAGGCGAACAGGCGAAATCTGCAGCAAGGCCGGATCGGCCGCGCGCGCACCGTGCGAAAGGGCAGTATGGCGTTTAGATTCTGATCTAACCCAGTGGTGCCATGTCGAAGCATTGGGACGTTCGCTTACCCGTCACACCTATCTTTGTTCTTTGTCATCCGCAGCGAAGCGGATGGATCTGCATGTCAGTCCGTCCGCCACTAACGCTGCATGAACAACAGCCTTCCGCCGGCCGCGGCGCGAGCAGTTCCTTCAGCCGTAACCTCAAACGAGCCAATCTGAGACGGGCCGGCACACATGCAGATCCCTCCGCTTCGCTGCGGGATGACAAGCGTTCGAGACGTGGCAGCGTGGGTGCTCCATAAAGAAGCTTGAAGCGTGACCCAGCAGCTAATTGGTTTGGCAACAAGCTGCGATAGGGTGCAGTACACTCTCGCCATGCGTTTTTCTGCCTTGCTTCTCGCCGTCTTTCTGGCATCGCCAGCTATCGCACAAACAGGCGCGAGCGTCGCGCCGCCCACTGTCGCAGACGCGCAGGCTTTTCTAGACCGCGCGAATGCTGCGTTGCTGAAGGCTGCGGTCGATGGCAGCCATGCGGAGTGGCTGGCCGAGACCTATATCAATGAGGACAGCGAAGCGACTGGTGCTCTGCTGAACGAGCAGGGTTCGGCGCTGCAGTTGAAGTTGATCGAGGAGAGCCACCGCTTCGACAAGCTCACACTGCCCGCGCCGCTGCGGCGGCAGATGATGCTGCTGCAGGTAAATGCGCCGGCCGCGCCGCACGACCCAAAGCTGCTGGCCGAGGGCACGCAGCTGGCCGCCCAGTTAACCGGCATGTATGGCAAGGGCAAGTACTGCCCACCCAAACTCATCCCGAATACCGGACGTTTACCGTGCATGAGCGTGGATGATGTTGACAGCTTCATGGCGGAGTCGCGCGATCCGAAAGCTCTGGCCGAAGTGTGGGCGGGATGGCATGCAGTGGGTGCACCCATGCGGGGCAAATACGAGCGCTTCGTAGCGCTGCAGAATATTGGCTCCAAGGAGCAGGGCTACAAGGACACTGGCGAACTGTGGCGAGCAGGGTACGACATGACACCTGCACAGTTCTCCGCGGAACTGAATCGCGCGTGGACGCAGCTGGAGCCGCTCTACCGCGAGCTGCACACCTACGTGCGCGCACGCCTCATCGCAAGACACGGGCCGGCGGCGCAGCGGTCGGACGGCCTCATCCCCGCGCACCTGCTGGGCAATACCTGGGCGCAGGAGTGGGGCAATATCTATGACGTTGTGGCGCCCACTGATCCTAAGCTGGCGCAGTTCAAGCCCGTTGATTTAGCAGTCGCGTTGAGGAAGCAAATTAGCCAAAAGGACAAGCTTTCGGAAGAATTCTTTAATTGCTACGCCGCATACAACGGAACTCACACGGGACCCATACCTCGCTCTTGTGTCGGAAACAATTCCGATGGCATGCAGGCAGGACATGTGACAGTAGCAAAAGACATGGTGCATTACGGCGAGAACTTCTTTACCTCGCTCGGCTTTCAGCCGCTGCCGCCCACGTTCTGGCAGCGTTCGCAGTTCGTCAAGCCGCGTGACCGAGACGCCGTGTGCCATGCCAGCGCGTGGGACATCGACCAGGTGGACGACCTCCGCGTGAAGATGTGCATCGAGGTCAACGCCGACTACTTCACCACCGTGCATCACGAATTGGGCCACAACTTCTACCAGCGCGCCTACAACAAGCAGCCCATGATCTTCCGCAATGGCGCGAACGACGGCTTTCACGAGGCCATTGGCGACAGCATCGCGCTGGGCATCACACCGGCGTACCTGAAGCAGCTTGGCCTGGCCGACGCGGAACCGCCTGCTGAGGCCGACATCCCGCTGCAACTGCGCACGGCGTTGGACAAGATTGCTTTCCTGCCTTTCGCGCTGGCGCTGGATACGTGGCGCTGGCAGGTGTTCAGCGGCGAGATCAAGCCTGCCGACTATAACAAGGCGTGGTGGCAGTTGCGCGCCAAGTACCAGGGCGTTGCGCCGCCGGTAGAACGATCGGAGGCTGACTTCGATGCAGGCGCAAAGATGCATGTGCCCTCCAACGTGCCGTACGCGCGCTATTTCCTGGCGCGGGTGTATCAGTTCCAGTTCTACAAGGCCATGTGCGACAGCAGCGGCTACAAAGGGCCGCTGAACCGCTGCACCTTCTACGGATCAAAAGCAGCCGGAGACAAGCTGAACGCCATGCTGGAGAAGGGGCAGTCGCAACCCTGGCAGCAGACGCTCAAGGAGATGACCGGCACCGATCATCTGGACGCGCAGCCCATGCTCGACTACTTCGCTCCGCTGTACGGCTGGCTGAAGCAGCAGAACGCGGCACAGCGCTAAACGCACTTGCGTCCCGTTGGTTGGAACCTGCTTGCGCATTGACCGTTTGCGCAGCGATAATCCCCGTTCACGGCAGCCTTACCGCGCGGTGTTCCTGAACCTCCTTGAAAGACGGGTCCCTTCCATGAAAATACAGGCGCGAACCATTGGTCTCACACTTTCCAAGCGCATCATCTCCGGCCTGGTCGGCGCGGAGGGACTCGTCGGAAAACTGCATTCCTACCCGGAAGACGAGTTCTATCAAGACGCCCTGGTCGAGATGCCCCGGGAACACCTGATCGCCG
>CAXUEW010000045.1:0-8462 GCA_964250115.1 uncultured Terriglobus sp. | reverse complement strand
AAGATAACGATGGTGACGTACTGGAGGGTGTGGGCATTGCGCTGCCAGGCATTGTGCGTGCGGGCGTGGTTGAGGATTCCCCCAATCTGCCGCAGATGAAGGGTGCCCGCGTGGTTGCGAAAGTCGAGGCGCTGCTGAAGGAACATGGCATTGACGCGCCGGTGACCATCGTGAACGATGCGGACGCGGTTGCCGCCGGGCTAGCGCACCAGCAGGGCAAGCTGGACAGCGTCATTCGCGTCTGGACGATCGGCACGGGAATCGGTTTTGGACGCTATCCGCTAGCGGAGACGGTTGGCGAAGGCGGTCATACCGTGGTCACGCTGGATGACCGGGAGAGCTATTGCGGCTGCGGTGGGCGAGGCCACATCGAAGGCATCATGGGACACCGCGCCATGCGACTGCGTTTCCTGGATATGGAGCCTGAGGATGTCTTTGAGGCTGCCGACAAGGGCGACCATCGCTGCATCGAGTTCAAGAAGCTTTGGCACAAGGCGCTGGCGGCGGGCACTGCCTCGTCCATCCACATGACCGGCGCGGGCAAATTTTACCTGACGGGTTACAACGTCCGCTTTGTGGAACTGCCGCTGCTGAACCACTATGTGCAGCAGATGGTGCGCATGAGTCCGCTGCAGGCGTTTTCCGTCGAGATTCGGCCGGAAAATCCTGAGACGGTGGTGGTGGGCTCGGCTGTGGTCGCGCGCATGGCTGTCAACAGCGTGGCGACCGTCTGAATGCGCAGAGACCGAGGGCGTGATCGCGTTGACCCGCTCGATTCCTGCCCCCTATAATGAGGGGTACTCGGCGGTTTGACCGTTTGCGCCCTCTGGCGACTTGACGGCGCTGCGATACAGAAGCAAGGTCCCGAAACGGCTGTTCGCCGTGCGCGGGTATATGGATCCTTCACGGATTCCCCAAGGAGCTTTACCAATCTCATGAATCGTGTTTCGAAGTTCTCGACGCTCGCCGTCGGAATCGTCAGCCTTGCGTGCTCCTCCCATGTTTTTGCTCAGGCAGCCGGCCCTCAAGCTCCCGCGGCAGCAGCCCCCGCAGCCGTTCAACCCGCCGCTATCCCGGCAAAGATCGCTCTCATCGCGTTTGAACAGGCTGTTTTCGCGACGAATGAAGGTCAGACAGCCGTACAGACAGTTGCCAAGAAGTACGATCCCACCAAGGCAAAGATTCAACAGCAGGAAACAGAAGTCGAAAGCCTGCAGAAGCAGTTGCAAAGCGCAACAGGCATCTCGGATGAAGAGCGGGCCACCCGCGTACGCACCATCGATGCCAAGCAGAAAGCGCTGCAGCGTGACGGCGAGGACGCCTCAACGGCTTACCAGAACGACCTGCAGGAAGCCTATGGCCGCGTCGCGCAGAAGGTCAACGTGGTCTTCCAAAAGTATCTGACGGACAATGGCTACACCTTGGGCCTGGACGTCAGCGGCCAGCAGAGCAACGTTCTTTTTGCCGCCCCGCAGACGGATGTGACTCGCGCCGTGATCGATGCTTATAACACCAGCTCTGGAGTTGCGGCCCCCCCACAGACAGGTCCCGCACCGTCCACGACCCGTCCCGCAACCACACCACGCACCACCCAGCGTCCTCCCGCACGTTAGGATCGATGCCACACGTATTCCGGGCTGATACCGCAAGTAACAGTCCGGATTACGAACAGCTTCTGCATTGATTACCGCTTGACGCTCCCTCATCTTTCTGTGGAAATCTTTGTGGAATTCGCGTCCGGCCACGCGAGTAGTATTACTTTGGCTTGACGCCCACCCTTCTCCAAAATCTACTAACTTCTGTAAGTGGCTATTCGTGAACAAGTTGCGCAAGTTGCATAATGAATGGTGCGTTACAGGAACTCGAGGTAGATTTCAGCGGCTAGCCAAGCTTTCCACAGATCGTGCAATGCGATCCTCAGTTTCCTTGTGCACGATTGCACTTGCGGCGCTTCCACTTTTTGGGTTAGTGGAGTCTGGTGACACTGAGCAACTCCGTCGCCCGGCGCCTTCCAGGTTGTGGCCGGAGCATTCTGAAACTGTAGCGCAACGGCTTGCTGCGGATCTCACCTGGACGCAGGCTGAGCGTGACCACCGGTTTCAGCACATGGATAGTATCTTCCCATCGCACGTGGTGCGCCGCTCGGGACGCATCAAGCCTCTTCCTCCCGGCACGCCCCTGCCGCTGGCCGGCGGAGAGCCGGCAGCGTACATGCAGGCCGAGCACCTTGCGGGATTGCTCGTGCTGCAGGACGGCAAGGTGCGGCTGGAACGGTATTCTTTGGGCCTGTCTGCCGCCGAACACTGGACTACCTTTTCCGTCACCAAAACGATGACAGACACGCTGGCAGGGGCAGCTCTGCATTCCGGCAGCCTGCAATCCCTGGATGATGACGTCACCCGCTACCTGCCGGAGATGCGCGGCAGCGCGTATGAAGGTGTGACCGTGAGGCAGTTGATGACCATGACTAGCGGTGTGCGCTGGCATGAAAGCTACACGTCCTCGACCGCCGACAACGTCCTGCTGTACACCGCTGCCGTAGCTCCGGGTGCCGATCCGGTTATCGAATACATGCGCAAGCTGCCGAGAGAGGCCCAGCCAGGGTCCCGCTGGCTCTACAGCACAGGTGAAACAGACCTGCTGGGCGTCCTTCTGCGCCGCGCGACTGGCAAGTCGCTGGCACAGCAACTGAGCCGGACGGTGTGGCGCAGTGCAGGGATGCAAGCGGATGCCACCTGGATAGCAACCGCAAGCGGACCTGGTGGAAAGGAGTTTGGAGGATCAGGCCTTTCCTCGACCCTTCGCGATCTCGGGCGCTTTGGACAATGGGTGCTGGAAGGCGGCCACGGAGCTGTGCCGGCAGACTGGTTCGCAGCGGCGACCCGCGAGCAGGTCAAAGCAGGCAGCTCTGGCTACGGGTACGGTTGGTGGCCGCAGGCTGACGGCAGCTTTGCGGCACTTGGGATCTTCGGGCAGTCCATCTTTATCGACCCGCAACGCAGCTTGGTGATTGTCACGGTAGGCAACTGGCCGGAGGCAACGGGTTCGGCTCATACCGCCGCGCGCTTTACGTTCTGGCGGCAGGTGCAGGCTGCAGCCGACGTGCCGTGATCGCGACAGCCGGCCATGTTCTTACAGGCCCGCGGTCGGCACCTTCCAGATATCACGGCAGTACTCGCGAATGGTTCGATCTGACGAGAACTTGCCGGAGCGAGCCGTGTTCAGCAATGACATGCGGCCCCAGCGTGCCTCATCCGCGTAGGCTTCGCCAGCTTCGGCCTGCGCAACTGAGTAGGCATCGAAATCGGCCATGACCAGAAAGCGGTCGCGATTCATCAGGTCGTCCACGATGGGTGCGAACAGGTTGCGATCACCGCGGGAAAAGCGGCCGTCGCGCAGACCGTCCATCACCTCGCGCAGCTTGGGGCTTTTCTCGTAGTAGTTTCGTGGACGGTATCCCGCCTTTACCAGGTCGTCGATCTCCGGAGCGGTCAGACCGAAGAGGAAGAAGTTTTCCGGCCCGGCCTCGTTGCGGATCTCGATATTTGCGCCGTCCAATGTGCCGATGGAGACAGCGCCGTTCATCATGAACTTCATGCAGCCGGTACCGCTGGCTTCCTTGCCTGCGGTCGAAATCTGTTCGGATAAGTCGGCAGCCGGGTAGATTTTCTGACCTACGGAAACCGAATAGTTCGGTAGAAAGATGACTTTCAGCAGGTCGCGCGTTTCCGGATCGCTGTTGACCAGGTCACCCACGGAACACACCAGCTTGATGATGAGCTTGGCCATGGTGTAGCTGGGCGCGGCCTTGCCGCCGAACAGAAAGGTGCGCGGCGCTATGTCCTTAATGGTCCCGTTCTTGATGCCGCAGTACAACGACAGGATGTGCAGCGCGTTCAGGTGCTGCCGCTTATATTCATGCAGGCGTTTCACCTGCACATCGAACATGGACTCGGGATTGACGACGATGTTCATCGTGTCCTTGATGTAAATACCCAGCCGGGCCTTTGCGTCCTCCTGCGTGGTGCGCCACTTATGCAGGAAGCCCTTGTCATCAATGAACTTTTCAAGTTCGCGCAGTTGGTACAAGTCCTTCTGCCAGCCTGTGCCGATGCTTTCATTGATCAGCAACGTCAGGTTCGGATCGGAGAGCATCATCCAACGGCGAGGCGTGACGCCGTTGGTCTTGTTGCTGAAACGCTCTGGAAACGCCTCGAAAAAGTCGTGAAGCGTGTCTTTCTTCAGCAGCTCCGTGTGCAGTTCCGCGACGCCGTTGATGGCCTTGCTGCCGACCACGGCGAGGTGCGCCATCTGTACGTTGCGTTCGCCGTCTTCGCCAATAATGCTCATGCGGCGCAGACGTTCGGTGTCGCCTGGAAAGCGCTTACGCATGGCCTCCAGAAATTGCGTGTTGATCTGGAAAATGATTTCCAGGTGCCGCGGCAAAAGGTTGCCGAACAGCTCCAGGGGCCAGCGTTCCAGCGCCTCCGGCAGCAGGGTGTGGTTGGTGTAGCCAAAGGTATTCTGCGTCACGCGCCAGGCGTCTGCCCACGGCACGCCGTGCTCGTCCATCAAGAGGCGCATCAACTCGGCAATGCCGATGGACGGATGCGTGTCATTCAGCTGAATGGTCCACTTCTGGTCGAAGTCGGTCAGCGGCTTGCCCAGAGCCAGGTGCAGGCGAACCATGTCCTGCAGCGAACAGGAGGTGAAGAAGAACTGCTGCATCAACCGTAGCCGCTTGCCCTCAACCGTTTCGTCCGGCGGATACAGCACCTTGCTGATGGTTTCCGACTCCATCTTTTCTTTCACCGCGCCCATATAGTCGCCGCGATTGAAGATGCTCAGGTCAAAGGAGTCCTCTGCCTCTGCCTTCCACAGCCGCAATCGATTGACGGTTTGCGTCTTGTAGCCGGGAATGGGTGTGTCGTAGGCGATGCCCTTCACGGTCATGCCCGGAATCCACTTCCATCGCAGCGCACCCTTTTCGTCGGTGTAGGTCTCGGTATGGCCGAAGAAGCCTACATTCATTGAGAGCGACGCGGCAATCTCCCAGGGGTTGCCGTACTGCAACCACTTGTCCGACTTCTCAACCTGCCAGCCGTCTTCAATCTCCTGGCGGAAGATGCCGAACTCATACCGCAGGCCGTAGCCCAGCACGGGCGTGTTCAGCGTGGAAAGCGAGTCGAGAAAACACGCGGCCAGCCGGCCCAGGCCGCCGTTGCCCAGGCCTGGCTCCGGTTCCTGTGCGGCAATGGTTTTGAGGTCAAAGCCAAGGCTTTTCAGCGCCTCGCATGCAGCGTCGGTCATCTCCAGGCATAGCAGATCGTTCTCAAGATGGGGTCCCAGCAGGTACTCTGCGCTCAGGTAGCTGACCACGCGCACATCGTGGCGGCGGTACTGCTCAATGGTCTGCAGCCACTGATCCATTAACCGGTCGCGCACCACGGCAGAGATGGCGTGGTACTGGTCCAGCACGGACGAGTTCTCAAGCGGGCGGCCCACTGTGTGCGTCATGTGGTTGCGGAACGAAACGGCAAGCTCTGCCGCGGTCTTGCCGGCGCGGTTCTCCTGCTCGACCGGTAACCGCGGCTTCTGCCTCCGGTCCTGCTGCTGTGCTTGTGTCGGCTGCTGCTCTGTCAAGGGGCTCAAGGGTTCTCTCCGAATCATCTCTATCTTATGTCTTCTGCCCTTTGCACGCGCACGCCAGCATCCGGGCAGCCGCACCAGGCCGGAGCAAACCCGCTATGGTGAGAAGCAATGCTTCGCTATGCCATTACAGACCGCACCTTGTTTCCCGGCGATGAACCCGCCCGCCGCGCCGCGCTGGTTGCACAGGCCGAGCGCCTGGCACGCGCAGGTGTCGATTACCTGCAGCTACGCGAGAAGGACCTTTCAGAGAGCGAACTGGTACGCCTAGCACGTGACTGCATGACGGCAATCCATGCAGCCGGAGGACCTACGCAGTTGCTGCTCAATGGCCCGCCAACGCTGGCGCAGTGGGCAAAAGCCGACGGCGTTCACCTTTCACTCACGACCTTCGCGCAGAACCTGCAGTCGCATCACACATTGCTGGTCAGTGCCTCCTGCCACACCCCGGAGGACGTGCGCCGCGCGGCAGAGTTCGCCGACCTGATCCTGTTCGCGCCCGTCTTTGAGAAGCGTGTGGATGGGAAAGCGGTTGTAGCTGGTATTGGCTTGGACGCGCTGGCGCAGGCTTGTGCCGCAGCCGGTGACGTGCCGGTGCTCGCGCTTGGTGGCGTGAATGTTGCAAACACTCAGGCGTGTTCCGATGCAGGCGCGAAGGGCGTCGCAGGCATTCGGCTCTTTCTCTAAGCGAGCGGACAAATTTTGCAGGCCAAAATCAAATGTCATCCTGAGCAAAGCTGAGAAATCCCCGAGGCGGGGTGCACACTTTATGCGGGGGCGTTCATAATCATCCCATCCAACCGCCTCGAGCATACCTCGTCGTAGGACGGGACTGCTCACCATGGAACACCTGCTTAGGCTCGGCGACAACCGATTCTTCGGCTATGGAAGGGCGCTGTACCCGCATGATCATGCCTTCGCAATAGATCGTGCATTGGACCTCCCTCGCCGCACATAGCCACTCTCTGTCTACGAAGTGGAATCCCAGATCGACTGTATACGGACGAAGTTTTTCGGTGAGTGTTGCGGTTTGGATGAGTCGGCCTGCAATGAACGTCTCACCTGGGTAGACAACCGCGTCAGCCCCACCGCGAATCGCAATCTCCCCTATAGGTGTCAAAGCAATAGGCCACTGTATAGCTCCTGCTCTGCCGTTTATAGCTACACTCGTGAGTGTAAGGTCGCTTTCAGGAACGATATTCAATGCTGGGAAGCGCGCGATCCCGCGTCCAGTGTTCTTCAGGAAGACATCAATTCCTCGTCCGTAGGTACTATCCTCGCCGACTCCCTCTTGCATGGCGTAGGGAAGCAGGATGACTTCGAGCGAAGGTCTGGGGCGTCTCCCGAAACGCTCCTCTACTTGGAAGTATTCCATCGGTAATGTCCCGGAAGCGACGCGGACATAAAAGCGCCAATCGGCTTTCGATCTTCTCACAGCGCCATCAGATTCGGGCACTAGAAACAGAGCAAAGCCTTGTTCACCATCTGCGTCGAGAATGACCTTATTCTGAACACCTTCAACCCCTGGTTCAACCAAACTAAGAATGAGATCGAGTACTTCAGAAACAACTCTGTCTGGATACTTCACAGGGACTAGCCTGTCTACCAAATCAGGTTGATCCTTGTCGCGTCCTTTTCTTGCACTTAGGCCGATGATAATCACGCCGCCGGTAGCGTTCGTGAAGCCACAGGCTGCTTTAGCAATGGACTTCTTCGATTGGTCTTTACCAAACCACTCCTTACAGTCGAAGACGCTGTCCTCTGTCGTCCCAACAAGTGCGGAGATATCTTGCAATGTGTTTATGTTCGCGAAGAATGTTTCAGCAGCTGTCGCCATGCACGAAAGCCTAGCACCAAGTCGACGACGCTATTTGACCGCCTCCCCCTCCCTAAGATAATTCGAGCGTGAGCACCCGCCGTTCGGCCCTCGCCGATCCCGGACCTTGGACCAACGCAAGCTATATCGCGCCCCAGCCCTGCTGCTGGTAAGGCGCTGAACGACGCCACATTTATCCCTAGAGACGGCGGAGGTTCTTGGGTTGATCTACTTTTGGCACTTCTTACAAAAGTGCGTGGACCGTCCGCCCAGCACGATGCGCTGCACTGGCGCGCCGCATACCTTGCAAGGCAGGCCGGTGCGGCTGTAGACGCGGTGCTCCAACTGGAAGAAGCCGCGCACGCCGTCGGCATCCACGTAGTCCGACACGGATGATCCGCCGAGTTCGATCGCGTGCTTCAGCACGGTTTGCAGCGCGCCGTGCAGCTTTGCCAGTTCCGCACGCGTCAACCGACCGGCGTGACGCTTCGGACGGATACCCGCGCGGAAGAGGCTCTCATCCGCATAGATATTGCCCACACCGTGCAGCAGCGACTGGTTCAGCAGGGCGGACTTGATGGGCGTTTTGCGGCCACGGAACAACGCTGCAAAATCCAGTGGGGAAATCGTCAGCGGCTCCGCTCCGGGACCTTCATACTGCGTACCTTCCTCCACAATGCCGACACGCCCAAAGCGCCGTGGATCGACAAAACGCACCTCACGTCCATCATGCAGGTGCAGGATCACATGCGTGTGCGGGGGCACCGGCACCACAGCCTTGCTGACCAGCAGGCGGCCCGTCATGCCAAGGTGAACGGTCATCTGCGCGGCACTGCCGCCATGCTTCATCAAGTCCATCACAACGGTTTTGCCCACACGGCGCACCCGGTCAATGCGTGCTCCGGTTAGGGTGTCCTCAATGTGCGAGGCGGACGACTTCAGCGGCTCCTTGTGCGGACCGATGGTCACGCTGTCCACACGCGCGCCGCGAACCCGC
>CAXUEW010000044.1:13319-16760 GCA_964250115.1 uncultured Terriglobus sp. | reverse complement strand
GACGGCGAGAACCAGGCGGAAGCGTTCGCCGTGGTTCGCCGGGCCATGCAGCAGGCAGGCAGGGTGGGTCTCGGCAAAATCTCGTTTGCGGGCCGCGAGCATGTTGTTGCGTTGATGGCGAACAAGGACGACAACCTGCCCGGATTAATGGCGTATACCATGCGCTATGCCGAGGAAGTGCGCTCCGCAGCGGAGTACTTTTCGAGCATCCCCAAGGTTGAAATCGAGGAAGACCAGCTTGACCTAGCTGAACAACTCATTAAGAAGAAGACCGCGAAGTTCGACCCGAAGCGCTATAAGGACGGCTATGAGATCGCCCTTCGCGAACTGGTCGAGGCCAAGGTGAATAACCAGCCGATTCCTCAGGATGAGCCCGCCCCCAAGCGCGCCAAGGTGATCAACCTGATGGACGCTCTGCGCAGCAGCTTGCAGACTCGGGCCGCCGCACAGGATGAGGAAGAAGCAGCACCTCCGCCAGCCACCAGAAAGATTGCGGCAAAGGTGGAGAAAGAAGTTGCTGCGGAGGAGAAGCCGGGCCCGACTTTGGTGAAGACACAGAAGAAGGCACCCGCGAGCGCCAAGCCTGCTGCGTCCAAGCCAGCTGCCGGCCGCCGAAAGTCAGCCTAAGAGGCAGCCGTGGCGACCGCGAAGAAGTCTGCAAGCAAAGCTGCTTCCAAGCAACCAGTGCCTACGCAAACGGCAGGCGATGCCGTCGATGAGCAGCTTGGCCGCTACCGTTCCATGCGTGATTTCAAGGTGACGGCTGAACCCAGCGGTGGGTCTGCTGCAGTGCCTCCCCAGGGTTTGCCCTTTGTCATTCAGAAACATGCAGCTACGCGCCTGCACTACGACTTCCGCCTTGGCTGGAACGGCGTTCTGAAAAGCTGGGCGGTCGCCAAGGGGCCAAGCTACGACGTGCACGACAAGCGGCTGGCCGTGCAGGTGGAAGACCACCCCATGGAGTACGGCGGCTTTGAAGGCATCATCCCCAGGGGCCAGTACGGCGGCGGCACCGTCATGGTCTGGGACCAGGGCACCTGGCAGCCGCACACCGACGTGGACGAGGGCCTGCGTAAAGGCACGCTCAAGTTTGCCTTGAACGGCACGAAGATGCACGGCAACTGGACGCTGGTGCGCATGGGCGGCAAGGCCGCGCAGGAAGGCAAGCCAAACTGGCTGCTGATCAAGGAACACGACGAGTTCGAGCGGGCCACGGGCAACCCTTGCATCACAGAGGAAGCTCCGGCATCGGTCGTAACGGGCCGCTCGCTGGATGAAATTGCCGCCGCAAGTACACACATCTGGAACTCAAAGGAGACAGCAGGCGAGGGGCAAGCCTGGTATCGCCAGCGTGCCCGCGACGCGGACGCCGCATCAGCGGGGCGCAAGTCTCCCTCAGCGGCTAAAGCCGCCGCGGTTACCCAACAGGGTGTTGTGGCTGAAGCCAAGCCGCTCCGAAAGCCCCAATCCTTGCGGAGAGCCAATGGCCGTGAGTCTGATCGCGCATCAACCAGCGATTACGGTAAGTCTGACTCAGGACTCGCGATCGATAGGCTGCCTGAAGAGGCGATGCCGGACTTCCTGAAGCCACAGCTTGCGGACGAAGCCGAGGCGACGCCCAGCGGTCCGGAATGGGTGCATGAACTGAAGCTGGACGGCTACCGCGTACAGGCGCACAAACGCGGCGGTACCGTGACGCTGTACACCCGCAGCGGCCTGGACTGGACGCACCGCATGAAGCCGGTCGCCGCCGCGTTGGCGAAGGTAGCCGCGGAGGCGACCATTCTGGACGGTGAAGTAACGGTGCTGGACGCTGAGGGACTCTCCAGCTTTGCGCGCCTCCAGGCTTCGTTCGAAAAGAACGAAAAGCACCCGCTCACCTTCTTTGGATTCGATCTGCTGCACCTGAATGGTCGTAACACGCGCCTGCTGCCGCTTCGCGAACGCAAAGAGTTGTTGCGTACCGTTCTAGGTGAGGACTCCGACGAAGTCCGGCTAAGCGAGGATCTGGCCGGTGATGGTGCCGAGATCTTTGCCGCTGCGTGCAAACTGCATGCGGAAGGCATCATCTCCAAACGTGCCGATGCTCCGTACAGCCCGGGTCGCAGCACGCGCTGGCTCAAGTCGAAATGCCTGTTTGAGCAGGAGTTTGTCATCGGCGGGTGGGTCGATCTTTCGAACGGCTCGCACGGCGTCGGTTCCCTGCTGCTGGGCTACTATGACGATGCCGGCAAGCTGATCTATGCCGGGCGTACAGGCACCGGCTTTACGCGGAAGATTCACGCCATGCTCCGCGACAAACTCGACACGCTGGTGCACAAGACTTCGCCCTTTTCGACTATCAGCGCAGAAGGCCGGCGCGGTGCGCACTGGGTCAAGCCGGAACTGGTTGTGCAGGTGCGCTTCGCCACCTGGACCGGCGAGCAGCAGGTGCGGCAGGCGTCGTACCAGGGTCTGCGGGAAGACAAGGCTGCGAACGAAGTCCGGCGAGAACAGGGACCGCCGACCGCCAAGTACAAAGTGCAAACTGCACCTGTGGATGATCCTGCAACGGGCAAGGTGCCCCTTCCAAAAGCAGCCGCAAAGACACCAGGCAAAGCTTCGGCAAAAGCCGCCACAAAGGTGCAGGCAAAACCTTTCGCCGCCAGCCCGCTTCCTGCGATTCGGCTTACCCATCCTGACAAGATAGTCGACACGGAAAGTAAGCTCACCAAGCAGCAGCTTGCCGAGTACCTGTGGGCAGTCTCCGGAGCCATGCTGCCGCACATTGCGGACCGCCCTCTCAGCCTGGTGCGCTGTCCTGAGGGCAGCGGCAAGCCATGCTTCTACCAGAAGCACGTCAATCACCTGCTGCCAAAGGGTGTCGGCTCCGTGATGGTCAGCGACAAGAAGGGTGGCGAGCCGGAACCGTACATCACGCTGAACAACGCCGAGGCGCTCGCCGGCTTGGCGCAGATGTCTGTGCTTGAGATTCATCCCTGGGGTTCGTGCAACGCACACCTGGAGCAGCCGGACCGCATTGTCATCGACCTGGATCCGGACGAAAACCTGCCCTGGACCACGGTTGCGGAAGCGGCCATGGAGGTCCGTGATGTGCTCAGGGCATGTGGCCTGCAAAGCTTCCTGAAGACCACGGGCGGCAAGGGTCTGCATGTCACCTTTCCCATCGCTCCGGAACAGGATTTCAGCGTGATGAAGGCGTGGGCGCATGGACTGGTGCAGGCCATGGAGCAGGCTCGCCCACAGCTCTACCTGTCCAAAATGACGAAGGCCGCGCGCACCGGCAGGATTTATCTCGACTACCTGCGGAACGAGCGCGGCGCAACGGCGGTCGCACCCTACAGTATGCGGTCCAGGCCCGGCGCACCGGTCACGGACTCGAGCGACGCGAACCACTTGAGGATCCCGTACTCGTCGTTGCGCATGATCAGGAACGTCACC
>CAXUEW010000044.1:3225-13309 GCA_964250115.1 uncultured Terriglobus sp. | reverse complement strand
CCCTACAGTATGCGGTCACGGCCCGGCGCACCGGTCAGTGTGCCGCTCGACTGGACGGAACTCGGCACATTGAAGGAACGTCCGCGCTTCTCCATTGCGAATCTTGCAGACTGGCACGATCGCCTGCAGCGCAATCCCTGGAAGAAGCTGCTGACGCTGCGGCAGAGCCTGACACAGGAAGCGCTGGAGCGCTTCACCGGCAAGCAGTCAAGACGCGCCTGAAGGCCGGCTGCTTTCTCCCCTATGCTTTTGTGTCATCTCCAGTTGTATGGTGAGCGGTCTGCCGCTTGTTTCTGGTCGGATTGATGCTGTTCGAGAAAGCAGCGGGCTTCAGCCCGCTGAAACCCGGCATAGACATCAGCCCTTTAGGGCTGGACGTCCGCCACAGAACCCTCCGGGGCTGAAGTCCCTCCTCAGAAGGCCTCTGCTTTCTCACCTGATACTCGTGTCATCTTCGATCTGGTGAGCCGTCTGCGACTTTTTAGTCTGTTCGATGCTGTTCGGAGAAAGCAGCGGGCTTCAGCCCGCTGAACCGCGGCATAGATATCAGCCCTTCAGGGCTGGACGTCCGCCACAGAAACATCCGGGGCTAAAGCCCCTTCTAAGAAGGCGGCTATTCAGAGGCCTAAAGGCCTCTGCTTTCTCCACCCGGGCTGAAACCTTTCCTCAGAAGACGGGCGTTCAGAGGCCTGAAGGCCTCTGAATTGTCCCTCCAATGCTGCGGCGATACTTACTTCTCGACTCCGAAGGAGAAGACGGTTGTTGTGTGGAGGGTTTCTCCGGGCTTTAGCAGCGTGGTTGGGAAGGCTAGCTGGTTGGGTGAATCAGGATAATGCTGCGTTTCCAGGCAGAACGCGCCACGCTTCCCGTAAGGCTTTCCACCTGTGCCCGTCAACGCACCGTCCACCAGGAAGTTCCCCGTGTAGAACTGGACACCCGGTTGCGTGGTGCTGACCGTCAGGGTGCGGCCTGAAGCAGGATCGACCACCTTCGCCGCCGTCTTCAGGGTGCCGTTCGAGCCGTTCAAAACCCAGTTGTGATCGTAGCCGCCCGCAATCTTCAACTGCTCGTTCCCTGTCTCGATGCGTTCGCCGATGGCATGCGGCGTGCGAAAGTCGAAGGGCGTTCCTTCTACGGTTGGCAACTCGCCCGTAGGAATCAGCGAGGCATTTACCGGCGTGTATCGGTCGGCATTGATCATGACGCTTTGCTGCAGGATGGTACCGCTGCCTTCGCCCGCCAGGTTGAAGTAGCTATGGTTCGTCAGGTTGGTCACAGTCGGCTTGTCCGTCGTTGCGCTGTAGTCAAGACGCAGGTCGTGGCCTTTCAACGTGTAGCGAACATGCGCCGTCAGCTTGCCGGGATATCCTTGATCACCATCGGGTGACACCAAGGTCATCTCCACACCATTCGGGATGGTCTTCGCCGTCCATACAAGCTTGTCAAAGCCGACCAAGCCTCCATGCAGCGACTGGCCGTTATTGTTCACCGGCACATGGTATGAGCTGCCGCCGATTTTGAACTCGCCCTTGGCAATGCGGTTGCCATAACGTCCCACCACGGCACCGAAGTATGGGTTGTCGGCCTCGTATCCTAAAAGATTTGCGAAGCCAAGCACCACGTTTGCTCGGTCGCCCTGCTTGTCTGGCGCCATGATGCTTTGAATGCGCGCGCCGTAGGTAATCACCTTCACTTCAAGGTCACTGTCCTTCAGCGTGTAGATCTCAACGGGCTTGCCGTCCTTTGTTGTGCCAAAAGCTGCCTTTGTTACCTGCGCCTGCATACCCAGTGCCACCATGCCCATTGCGAACAGTGCCAATGCTTTCATCGTTTTCAAGAGTCCTTGTGCCATCCAACAGTGGCGAGTCGAAGTATACGCACTGACAAGAACAGTGCACAGCCGTACATGTGAAGCCCACCTGCGTCAGTAGAGCACTGCAAACGCGCCGCAGGTATAATCGTTACAGTTCTTTGCAGTGCCATTGTGCATCTGCGATGCTGCTCTGACCGACGCTCACATGAGCCTGAGGCGGAGAGGACCAACCCAGAGTGGGGGCGTCACGGCTTCGACGGGATTGCTTGTGGTAGAGAGGCATGCCGGGGTGGGTACACCCGTAATCGCGCCCAAAATCATAAGTGCCGAACCTCAATTCGCGCTTGCTGCTTAATTAATTAAGTAGCCGTTCTCCATCGGCTTTGCCTACGGGCTGGTGGCGAGCGTCGCACTGTAGGCTGGTCCAACGCGTTCTGCTCGTACGCCGCGGACGAGATCAATCGGGCTGGTGCTCCCTACTTCTTCGTCCGTTCCAAGTGGGGAGTACGAGACAAAATTGAACGTGAAAAAGCATGAATGCTCTCTGCTGTCGGTAGTTTCGGACGTGGGTTCAACTCCCACCGCCTCCACCAACTCACCTTTTAATTGGCTATTGTCATTTCGCTTCCCGACCTGACTTGGCGAATTCGTCCGCCTTCTTAACCTCCTGGCTTTCCCCTCGATTCTTTGTGCCTCGTGCATCAAGCTTTGGCAGAGCGAAGTTGGCTAGGGGAGATTGGATGCGCTGATTTGCGCCAATCTATCAAGCTCCTGTGCCGCGTTAATAGAAAAATAGAAAAATTGTGTATCGCAGGCACAGTCGTTATCAGGTGATTCGCGCGTTTTCGTCCTCAGTCGAGCTGTCGGCAGCCATCTTTGACCACGCACAGATGCGCCGGCTGTCATTATCGCGACAAGCAACTTACCTGTTCTTTTTACCTTCACATCATGAGAAGCTTTGTAGTAGTGCTTAAGCATTGATTCGCTGTGACTTGCAGCCGCAAGTGAACTGCGGCTCGGAAGGACAACATGGTCGAAGCTGTGGTTCTGTGGAACGAACCGAACAACCTGTCCCACTGGAACTTTCATCTCGACCCGGATTGGGAGCGCTTTGCCGGCATGGTGAAGTTGAGTTCCTCGGTCATCCAAGGGATCAATCCCGGTTTGAAAGTTGTGCTTGGCGGCGTCTCTTCCTGTGACTGCGACTTTCTCCGCACCATGCAGCGGCACGGTGCTATGAGCTCAGTCGATGCGGTGGGCGTTCATGGATTCCCATTGGACTGGAACCACTGGCAGATCGACGAGTGGCCCGATCGAATTCGAGAGGCACGTGAAGTATCCGGCAGGCCTGTGTGGGTGACGGAAGTTGGCGTATCATCTTTCGGCGCGGAAGAGGTGCAGGAGTTTGGGCTACCGCGTACGCTGGAACTATTGAAGGGGCACACCGACCGGGTGCATTGGTACAGCCTGTTCGATTTGCCACCGTCGTGGCCTGCGGAAACACGGCACAAGGAGGCAGAGGGGTCCTCCTACTACCGGCATTACTACCTCGGCCTGATCGACGCTCAGGGCAAGCGAAAGCTATCTGCAAAGCATTTTCCTGCCGATGGTTCCGTCGGCTTCTGCCAATGGTTCCATTTCGAGGACCCACGGTTTGAAGACGCCGTGTCGCAGATGAAGGACATGGGCGTGCGTTACCTGCGCACCGGGCTAAGTTGGGCTGATAGCTTTCGGCCAGGTGCCGAGGCGTGGTTCGACCGGCAGATGCGTGGTCTTGAAGACTTCGATGTGGCACTGACGCTTTGCTTTACCCCGGCACACCTGGGACTCGAGGCACACCACACCAGTCCGCCGCGCAACAACGAGGATTTTGCAGAGTTTGCTGCGTGGGCGGTCGACCGCTACGCACCTGCTTCATCAGGCTCGCACAAGACATACGACGAAGAGGAGCAGTTGGCCCCACGATGAGTAAACACATTTTGATTACAGGCGGAGCGGGTTTCGTGGGATCGCATCTGGCGGATGGCTTGCTGGCCGCGGGACACAAGGTGCGCATTCTGGACGACCTGACACCTCAGGTGCACGAAAACGGGCTTCGTCCCACCTACCTTGCACGTGATGCCGAACTCATCATCGGAGACGTGCGCGATCCGAACCGGCTGCGTGATGTGCTGCGAGACATTGATGTAGTCTTCCATTTCGCGGCCACGGTTGGGGTCGGCCAGTCCATGTATGAGATTAGCCGCTACATGAGCGTGAACAGCCAGGGCACTGCGGAACTGCTGCAGGCCATGCTGGATGCAAAGCACACGCCGGAGAAGTTGATCGTGGCCTCGTCCATGTCGATCTATGGTGAAGGGCGGTACGTTCGGCCAAGCACGGGTGAGGAAATTGCGCCGCCTGTGCGGCCGCTGTCGCAGCTCAAGGCCGGCGAGTGGGAAGTGCGCTCTGACGATGGCGAGGAAGTACTCAAACCGCTGCCCACGAACGAGACCAAGCCATCAGAAATCAACTCGGTCTACGCGTTGTCCAAGCGCGACCAGGAGCAGTTGTGCCTCATCTATGGTCGCAATTACGGCCTGCCGGTCACTGCGCTTCGTTTTTTCAATATCTACGGCACGCGGCAGGCGCTATCAAACCCCTACACAGGAGTTGCGGCTGTTTTCGCCTCGCGTCTGCTGAATGGCAAGGCTCCCATGGTGTTTGAAGACGGCGAGCAAATGCGCGACTTCGTCAGCGTACACGATATTGTGCGGGCAAATATGCTGGCCATGGAGCACCCGGAGTCGAACGACGAAGTCATCAACATCGGATGCGGCACACCGATCACTATTCGCCGCGTTGCAGAGATCTTGTGTAAGGCACTAGGCAGGGAAGACCTCTCGCCTATCATCAGCAACAAGTACCGCGCGGGCGACATCCGGCATTGCTTTGCCGATCTTTCCAAGGCAGAGCGCCTGCTTGGCTACCGGCCGGAGATTACGCACGAGCAAGGATTTCAGGAGCTGGCCCTGTGGCTGGCAGAACAGGAATCCGAGGACAAGGCAGAGACGATGCTGAAGGAGTTGAGCGCTTACGGTCTGACAGCCTAAGCTTTTCAGAAATGCAGTTTCGCTCGGAAGGTATGTTCACGTTGAGTCAGAAAGACACAAGAAGGGTGGCGCTGGTCACGGGTGGGGCGGGCTTTATCGGCTCGAATCTGTCGGAGCGGCTCATCTCAGAGGGTGCCACCGTACGCATCCTCGACAATGGATCGCGCGCCGGCGTGGCGCACAATTTGCGATGGCTGCGTGACCTGGCACCGCACGGCAGGCTTGAGGTAATTGAAGGCGATGTTCGCGACGCGTCTCTGGTCCGCTCTGCGGTGCAAGATGTCACGGAGGTCTACCACCTGGCCGCTCAGGTCGCGGTAACGACCTCCGTCAGCGACCCCGAAACAGATTTTCATGTGAACGCCACGGGGACCATCAACGTGCTGGAGGCAGTGCGACGCCTAAGCCACAAGCCCTTTGTTCTGTTCACATCGACGAACAAGGTTTATGGATCACTTGAAGGCGTCCCGGTGGGTCGCGCCGGGTCCAGGTATGAGGCTTTAGACAGAAGTTTCCATGGCGTCACCGAAGGTGAGCCTTTGGATTTTCATTCGCCTTACGGTTGCTCGAAAGGTGCGGCGGACCAGTATGTGCGCGATTATGGACGCATTTATGACATGCCAACGGTGGTGTTTCGCATGTCCTGTATTGCGGGTCCAAGGCAGTTCGGCAATGAAGACCAAGGATGGGTCGCGCACTTTCTCTATTCCGTTCTCGCGGGCAAGCCAATCACCATTTACGGAGACGGCTTGCAGGTGCGCGATGTGTTGCATGTCCACGATCTGCTGGATGCGATGCTGCTGGCACGCAGCCGGGTACGGAGTACACGTGGGCAGGTGTACAACGTGGGCGGCGGCATGAAGCGCACGGCTTCCGTTCAGGAGATGCTTCGGTCCGTCGAGACGCTCACCGGGGTAGCTCCAAGGCTGCTGTATGCCGCGGTACGGCCCGGCGACCAACCCTTGTACATATCCAATACGGGGAAGCTTGAGGCGGCAACGGGTTGGTGCGCACGCCGATCGACCGGCGACATCCTGAGTGCCATTCAGAGCTTCTGGAAAGACAACATGGAAGTGGTAAGCGGTCGCTTTCGGGCGGAACGACCTGCCGCGGCCCTTGCCGGGAGTGTTGCATGAAGTATGCACTGGTCAATCCGCGGTGGACCTTTGAAGGTTCGACGTATTTCGGCTGCCCCGACCCGCACTTCCCTCTTGAACTGCTTTCGGCGCGCGAACTCCTGCGTGCTGCTGGGCATGATGTTCTGCTGGTCGATGCCTTGATGGAGGACCTGACGCCTGCTGATGTGCAATCGCGTCTGGACTCGTTCGGCGAAGACTTTCTTGTCATTCCGACGGCACCGTCATACCTCTTCTGGCGGTGCCCGCAACCGGAATTGCGAGTGCCAAAGCATTGGATCGAATCCCTGCGCATGGGCCGTTTGCATCGCTCCAAGGTCGTCGTCATCGGGCCGCATGGCTCGGTAACTCCGCGTGCAACACTCAGCAAGACTTGTGCAGACGTGGTTCTGCGCGGCGAGCCGGACGCTACGCTGCCACAGCTTGCGTCTACCCCGTGGGACATGGTGCCAGGTGCCTGCTGGTTCGACGAAATGGGCCGCTTCCGCATGACGGATGGCCTGGGCGCGACTGACATGCGAACGGTTACGCAGCTTGACTACTCCGAATATCCGGTGGAACGGCACGCGCACAAGCACCACATCTTTCCTGGAAATGGCGCGGATCACCTTCGGCTCGGCGCTGAAGTAGAGTTTGCACGAGGCTGCCCCTACGCCTGCACCTTCTGCAACAAGACGCTGTTTCGCAACAAGTACCGTGAGCGCAACCTGACCGAAGTGGTAGCCGAAATCGATCAGTTGATTGCCCGCGGCGTGGACTATATCTACTTCATCGACGAAATCTTCGGTGTCGGCAAGCAGGTACGTTTGTTGTTGGAAGCGATCGCAGAACGTCCTGTCTCCATCGGTTTTCAGACGCGCATCGACCTGTGGAACGAAGAGAGTATTGATCTCCTGGCGCGCGCGCACTGCGTTTCTTTCGAGTGCGGTATTGAAAGCATCACGGATGAAGGCCGTCATGCACTGAATAAAAATTGCAAGATCGATACCGATCGCATCACCGAGATTCTGCTGTACGCACGCACAAAGATTCCCTGGGTGCAGGCGAACTTGATCAAGACCGTAGAGGACGATCCGGCACTGGTTGCGGCCTGGCAGGCGAACCTCAAATCCAAGGGCGTCTGGGTCTCTGAGCCAGTGCCGATGTTTCCCTTCCCCGGCAGCCCAGAATATGTCACGACGTTTGGGACGGCCCCGGACGAAGAGGCATGGGAACGCGCGCACGACTTCTATCTCAACCTATTCGCAGAAAAAGGCTTTAGCGACATTCAGGACCAGCGGCCACGTTCCATTGCTGAACTTGAAGCCGAAGAGAACCCGTTTGCGGAGCCTGCATGCGTCTGCTGATGACCGCCGACACGGTCGGAGGCGTCTGGACGTTTGCGAAAGAACTTGCCGCCGGTCTTCTAAGTCAAGGCTGTGAGGTTTTGCTTGTGTCCTTTGGCGGTGAGGCTTCATCCGAACAGCAGCAGGACACCTGCAAGCTGGCCGCTTCAGGGGCGTTCCAGTACATCTGCAGCAACGTGGCGTTGGAATGGATGCCGCTGAACGAAGAGGCATATCGAGCAGCTGCGCCGATGTTGCTACGCCTCTGCGCCCAGTTTCGACCGGATGCGCTGCTGCTGAGCCAGTTCTGTTTCGGCGCACTGCCCGTATCCGTACCGAAAATCGTGATTGCCCATAGCGACGTGCTTAGCTGGGCTGCAGCGATTGGCAAAGCTCCGCTTGAGGATGATCCCTGGCTGCGCCAGTACCAAGCGCTGATTGGACACGGACTAAAGGGAGCGGATCTGCTGGTGGCTCCCACAAGGTCAACGCTGCGCGCTATGTGCATGCACCTGGAACTGCCGCAAAAAACTGTCGTCATCGGCAATGGCAGATCGCTCCCTGTCGAGTCCACCGCGGAAACCAGGCAGATGCGGGCAGTCACTGCCGGGCGGATGTGGGACCCGGCAAAGAACCTTGCCCTGCTTTGCAATGTAGAGTCGCCCATCCCGATGCTTGTTGCCGGGGATCACCAAGCGGAAACCATCAACACGCGCGGTCTCACGATGCTTGGCCGGCAAAGCGAGGCGGAACTGCTTGCGTTGTTTCGCACGAGTGCCATGTACATTTGCTGCTCGGTCTACGAGCCTTTCGGCCTTGCTCCCCTGGAAGCGGCACTCTGCAGCTGCGCGGTGCTCGCCAATGACATTCCGACGCTTCGTGAGGTCTGGGACGACGGAGCGCTGTACTTCCACGATGCGCCTACCCTGTCGCAACTGATGCGGAACCTGGCAGATCGTCCGGAGATGCTGCTGGGCGCTCAGAAGCGTTCTCTGGCTCGGGCACAACAATACACAACTGCCCGCATGGTTGATGGCTATCTGCGGCAGATCGCAGATGTGATCGCCGACCGGCAAGGGGGCAGTGCACGTGCCGCGTGAACTCCGCATTGCCTACTTCGTGCACAGCCTGCGTTCGGATTGGAACAACGGCAATGCGCATTTTTTGCGCGGGCTGCTGCATCACCTCGGAAAGGCTGGGCAGGACGTTACAGTCTATGAGCAGGATATGGGCTGGTCCATCGACAACCTGCGTGACGAGCACCTGGGTGAGGCTTCTTTACGACAGTACGAGGAGACATATCCAGACCTGAACGTCAGGCTCTATCGCGAGGATCAGGCATTCGATCTGCAGACCTGGCATCGTGCCCTAAGCGATGTGGATTTGGTTGTACTGCACGAATGGAGCCCGCCGGAGCTTGCACACGTCCTGCTCACGCTACGCGACGAACTCGGTTACCAACTGCTGTTCCATGACACACACCATCGCGCTTCGTCGTCACCGCAGCAGATCAGGCTCTTTGGTATCGATCGCTTCGATGGTGTGCTGGCCTTTGGCGAAGCACTGCGCAGCATCTATCGTGAGCGTTTCGGCATGGAACGGGTCTGGACCCTGCATGAAGCGGCTGACACTGAGGTATTCCGGCCGCTGCCGAACGGTGCCAAGCAGCAGGATGTTGTCTGGATCGGCAACTGGGGCGAAGGTGAACGGTCCGACGAGATTCGACGATTTCTGCTGGACCCCGCAGCGGCTCTGCCGCAGTATGAGTTTCGCATCCACGGCGTACGGTATCCGGAAGCCGGGCTTGCCGCACTGCAGGTTGCAGGTGTCAGCTATGGCGGCTACCTGCCCAACCTGGACGCGCCAGAGACCTACGCGGACTCGCGGTTGACTGTGCATGTGCCGCGCCAGCAGTACGCGGGTGCCATGACCGGCATCCCTACCATCCGCGTTTTTGAAGCGTTGGCCTGCGGCATCCCGCTGGTCTCCGCCCCGTGGCAGGATACGGAGAACCTTTTCAGCCATGGGGATTTTTTGTGGGCAGCCGACACGGATCAGATGACCGGGGCAATCGAGCACCTACTAACCCATCCTGAGGAAGCGAAGGCTCAGGCGGACAGGGGTCTGGAAACCATTCTGGAGCGCCATACCTGCGCCCATCGCGCGCAGCAGTTGCTCGGGATTGCAGAGGAGTTATTCCGTTGAAGATTTTCGCCTTCGGCTCCAGCATCGTGTCTTCGTACTGGAACGGTGCTGCTACCTACTATCGCGGATGCTACAAGTATCTGGCACGGCTGGGCTACCAGATCACTTTTGCCGAACCAGACGCTTACGGCCGCCAGCAATACCGTGACTCGGACGACTTCAGCTATGTGGAATCTCTCGTGTACCAGCCCCGCGAGACGGACGGCGGAGCCGACCTCGACCGCATGCTGAAGCTGGCCTCGCAGGCCGACATTGTGGTGAAGCACAGCGGCATCGGCTGCGACGATCGTGAGCTGGAGCGGCGTGTGCCTGCCGAGTGTTCCTCCAGCGCGATGACTTTCATCTGGGATGTCGACTCACCCGCAACGATCCACCGCATGCAGGCAGATCAAGCCGACGCGCTGGCACTTGCAATACCCGGCTACGACGCCATTCTGAGCTATGGCGGCGGGCCCATGGCACGCGACGGCTTTCGCGCGTTCGGCGTACGCGCTTACTACAGCATGTATAACG
>CAXUEW010000044.1:0-3215 GCA_964250115.1 uncultured Terriglobus sp. | reverse complement strand
GATCCGGAGACACACTTCCCCGTGGCGCCAGACCCGTCACTGGCCTGCGATGTTTGCTTTCTGGGCAATCGCCTGCCAGACCGCGAGGCGCGCGTGGAAGAACTTTTCCTGCGCGCCGCGCTTCTGGCTCCAACCCAAAGCTTTTTGTTGGGAGGGGAGGGCTGGGGCGACAAACAGATGCCTCCGAACGTGCGTTACATCGGCCATGTTCCCACCGCCGGCCACAACCGAGTGAACTGCTCCGCGGGCATGGTGCTGAACATCAACCGGACGTCGATGGCTGATTTTGGATTTTCGCCGCCGACACGTGTCTTTGAGGTAGCAGGCGCGGGCACCTGCATGCTGTGTGACGACTGGCCCGGTCTGTCGGACTGCTTTCTGCCGGAAAGCGAGATCCTCATCGTTCGCAATGCAGAAGACGTCGTGCAAGCCCTGCACACTCATGATTCTGTAGCTCGCAAACAGATTGGCGCCGCGTTCCGTGCGCGGGGCTTGCGCGACCACACTTATGCGCAACGCGCAGTTCAAGCCGATTATGCCTTTCGCGACTGCCTCGCGCGGCGGCAGGGCGGTCTCCCGTCGCAGACACAATCGCTGGCCACCATGGCCGATTGGCACTTGGTGCCGGGCTTCGAGCAGTATGGTGCCCCGCTACTCGAGACCGTCGCATGAAGATTGTTATCTTTGGCCTGACGATTACCTCGTCCTGGGGCAACGGCCATGCAACCACGTATCGTTCCCTGTGCAAGGCACTTGCGGCACGCGGACATCAGATCGACTTCGTAGAGAACGATGTCGAGTGGTACCGCAGCAATCGCGACCTGCCGGAGCCAGGCTACTGCAAGGTCCACCTCTACGAGCAGTGGGAGCCTAGCATCGCCTGGCTGACCGGTCTGGCCCGCGATGCCGACGCCGTTGTCGTTGGATCTTACTTTCCTGATGCGATCGCTGCCACGGAAGCACTACTTGCGGCTGGCTGCGGACCTTTACTGTTCTATGACATTGACACGCCGATTACGCTGTCATGGCTGCGCAAGCAAGGCGGCTGCCACTACCTGGATGGAGCGGTCATCCCGCACTATGCAGCCTACTTGAGCTTCACCGGCGGTCCCGCGCTTGAGGAGTTGCAGACACGCTTCGGCTCCCCGCTTGCGCTTCCCTTCTACTGCTCGGTTGATGCTGACCTGTACGCGCCCTCACCGGTGCGTGATGAATTTCGCAACGATCTGAGCTACCTGGGAACCTATGCGCAAGACCGCCAGCCAAAGTTGATGGCCTTGCTGAACGACGCGGCAAGCTTGCTGCCGGCAGCAGAGTTTCTGGTGGCCGGACCGCAGTACCCGGAGGATGTTCCCTGGCATTTAAATGTCCGTCGCAGGATGCACCTGCCTCCCCCGGAGCACCCAGCCTTTTACTCGTCCTCACGCTTCACGCTGAACCTGACGCGCAGCGACATGGTGATCGCTGGCTACTCGCCATCTGTCCGGCTGTTTGAAGCTTCAGCCTGCGGTGCGGCGATCCTGTCCGACACGTGGGCAGGGCTGGATGAGTTTCTGACGCCGGGCGATCAGGTGCTCCTGCCACGGGATGCTGAGGATGTTGTGCGCATCCTGCGGGACACTTCCGATGGGGAGCGGAAACGGATGGGACAGAGAGCACGCGAACGCATCCTGTCCGAGCACACCTCGCAACACCGTGCATTGCAGTTCGAGCAGATCATCGGTTCGCTTCCCTAACCATCTCGGAGAATTACCTCAAAGTACCCTGCGGCAACAGTTCCTCGAACGATTGCACACACCACTGCGGCATCTCGGCCGCAAGCTGTTCACGTGAGTACACGCCAGTCGCCACCGCGATCACCGGCAGACCGTTGGCATGTGCCGCCCGAACATCTGCCGGCGTATCCCCGACGACGCAGATCGTTGCACTCTCACCGGCCCGAGTCTTCACATGGGCAACGGCTGCGGCAAACACGTCCTCCCGTGTTTCAAACTGGTCACTATAGCCGCCGAACTGGAAATACTGCAGCAAGCCACATTGCTGAAGCTTCATGCGGCCAATTCGCTCAAGGTTGCCGGTAGCTACACCTAATAGGGCTCCCTTCGCCCGGAGGTGCTGCAGCAACTCGTGCACCAGCGGCAAAGCCTCGACGCGCAGATCGGCGCAGTTGCGCTCCACATGGTCAGACATGAGATCGCGAACCTGTGACAACTGTGGTCTCCAATCCTCTTCCCGAACATCCGCAAGCCGCAGGGCATCACGGAGAATGCCGACATCGGTATTGCCATGTGCCACCACGCCATCCAGGTTCAGCGGCCTGCCTGAGAGCATTTGCAATGCCTCGCAGAATGCGAAGTAGTGCACGGCATCCTTGCAGTTGAGCAAGGTGCCATCGATGTCGAAGAGGTAAGCATCGTAGCCATCCCACGGTATCATTCCTCGATCTTCATCCCTTCCCCTCCCGCCATCGTTCAAGACCATCGCAAACGCGCGCCGTCAAGCCGTCCCAATCGTCCTGCAAAGCTTGCCGCCACAGGCGCAGAGTGGGATACCATGGCGAATCATCCCTCCCGTGCATCCATCGCCAGTCTGCGCGGTGTTGAAGCAGCACCCACGCAGCCGTGCCTATAGCACCCGCCATGTGCGCAGCCAGGGTATCGACTGTAAGGATGAGATCCATGTTTGCGATAACGCAGGCGAGAGGAACAAGGCCGTCTCCAAACGCAGCAGCATCGCGAGTCGCGGCCATGACCTCTTGCATCGCCAGTTGATCGTGCTGCTCCCCGCCCTGCAGATTCCAGAACTCAACGCCTGACGCAGAGACGAGACGGCTCAAGCAGTCAACTGGCAGGCATCGGGTCTGATCCCACTCGCTTGCAGACCACACAATGCCGACGCGTGGACGTATCCGGGGTCCCATCCGCTGCGCGGTCGCCTGGACAGATTCCGCCGGCAGCTTGAGATACTCACGCGCAATCGGCAGATCAGTTTGCTCCGTTCGAAAGAGGTATGGCAGTTCCATGATTTCAACCTGCACATCCCAGACAGGCGGAGTCTTTGGCGCATCCTGTCCCCAAGTAATGACGTCGCCCACACCGGAGAAGAAAGGCGCAAGAGGCAGCAACCGTGGCGGAACCTCAAGCGTGAGGTGCGCGCACCTTGACTGGAGTTCAGGCACGTAGCGCAGCATCTGCACGGCGTCACCAAGGCCGTGC
>CAXUEW010000043.1:14196-16826 GCA_964250115.1 uncultured Terriglobus sp. | reverse complement strand
GGCTGGCGGTTGAACCCGCACCTGCGCGTGTCGCTCGGATACATGTGCGAGACGTTTGAGTACCTGCGCCAGCACGACATCCGCATGTATCGCATGAGCAGCGACCTGGCCCCGTACCACACGCATCCGGACATGCCGCAGTTCCACAACATGGTCGAAGAGAGCCGCGGCGACCTGGAGCATGTGGGCAAGCTGGCCAGGGCGCAGGGTCTGCGGCTGAGCTTTCACCCGTCGCAGTACATCGTTCTGAACAGCGACAACGAGGCGCTGACGCAGCGGTCCATCGCCGACCTGGAATCGCAGGCCACCATGCTGGACTACATGGAACTGCCGCCCGAGGCGATCATGGTCATCCACGTGGGCGGCGCGTATGGCAACCGCCCGGCGGGCTGCGACAACTGGGTCAAGACATGGTCGCGGCTGAGCGAACGCGTGCAGCGCCGCATTGTTTTAGAGAACGATGACATCCGCTTCTCTGCCGCGGACGTGCTCAGCATCCATGAGCGCACCGGCGTGAAATGCGTCTTCGATTACCAGCACCACTGGTGCATGAACCCTGAAGGCCTGCCGCTGGTTGATACGTTGGCACGCTTCCTGAAGACGTGGCCCACGGGCGTGCGGCCCAAGATGCACTTCAGTTGCGCACGCACGGAAATGCGCGAAATCAAGCGCAAGAACAAGAAGACCGGCCTGATCGAAACCGTGCTGCAGCCACCCATCTGGACCGGCCACGCCGACTACAACAACCCCTTTGAAACGCTGACGTTCCTGCGCTCGATCCAGCACCTCGAAACCGACATTATGCTGGAAAGCAAGGCCAAGGATCTGTCGCTCATCCGCCTGCGCAACGACATCGCGAAGTTCGCCCCGGAGCTTGCGCCGCACTACGGCATCAAGCTCGGCGAGCCAGTCGAGGATGTTGAGGAGATTGTCGAGGAAGACGGCAGCCTTGAGGAAGTATCCGCCGAGTAAAAGCGCGCATAGCAAAGCGGGAAGCGGCACTATAATCCTCGCGCGGTTCCCTTCACGCGCACGAGGTTTCCGATGGCTTCAACGATGTACATGCTGATGGACGGCATCAAGGGCGAAAGCACGGACAGCACCCACAAGGACTGGATAGAAGTCACCGCATTCACGCACTCCATCACTGTGCCCATCATCTCCGGCATTGAGGGCGGAAAGAGTACGGGCCGGGCGCAGGAGACCTTCACCATCAGTAAGCTGATGGATTCCTCATCGCCACAACTGTATGACGCTTGTGCGAACGGCAGGCACTTCAGGACGGTGCAGGTTGATTTCCTGCGTGCAGGCGACGCGTTTGTGAAGTACCTTTCCGTCCAGATGGAGGACTTCCTGCTGTCCGCCATCACCTCTACGACCGACCCTGACGGTCCGCCAACCGATCGTTTATCGCTCGTGTACGGCAAGATCGTGTGGACGCCGGTGCGCAACCCGCTTCTGGACGCGGTACGGCGGCAGGTAACACCCATCAACCTGAAGGTTCCCTAACTAACTGCTTCGTAGCCCGGCTAGCAGGGCCGTGACCAGGCCTGTGTCGATCGCCTCAGCAGCACGCTTTGCGCCCTGCCGCAGGTCCACCGCGAGCGAAGCGGTGACAAGTACAGCGGCCGCGTTCAACAGCACGATCTCCCGCGCCGGACCGGCTTCACCTGCGAAGATGCTGCGCAGGATGGCTGCATTCTCTTCCGCATCGCCGCCGCTCAAGGCATCGTTGGATAGCGTGAGACCCGCGTCTTCCGGGGTCAGGGTGTATTCCGTGAAGTCACTCCCTTTGACCTCGGCAACTACGCTCTGGCCGGCCAGCGAAAGCTCATCCAGACCGCCTGCACCATGCACCACCAGCGCATGCGTCATGTGGCCGCCGGTGGCAAGCGCCTCCGCGACCAACGGAACGGCGTCGGCGGAGTAGACGCCCATCACCTGCCGCCGAGCGCCAGCCGGGTTTGTCATGGGACCCAGCAGGTTGAACACGGTGCGGAACGGCAGCGACCGGCGTACCGGCGCGACGATCTTCATGGCCGGGTGCATGCGCGTTGCCAGCAAAAAAGCAAAGCCGTGCTGGCGGATGCTCTCTGCCGCTGATTTGGGCGTGTGGTCCGTGCGGATGCCGAGCGCCTCCAGCACGTCAGCCGATCCGCAGCGAGAGGTCACGGCGCGGTTGCCGTGCTTGGCGATCTTTGCTCCAGTTGCGCTGGCCACCAGCGCAACTGCCGTGGAGATGTTGAAGGTGCCGCTGCCATCGCCACCGGTGCCGCAGGTGTCCACCAGCGTGTCTCGCTCGGCGTCCGTCAACGGCAGCTTTACGGCGGCAGAACGCATGGCGTCGGCAAATCCGGCGAGCTCTGCCGCGGTTTCGCCGCGCTCGTGCAGGGCTGTTAGCAGGTCAGCCATCTCCGCTTCGCTGAACTCGCCATCCAGCAGCGCCGCCATCAAGCCGTGAGCGTCCTGAAACTGCAAGGCGTCCCCACCATGTACAACGCTGCTCAGCAGTTCTATAGGCTCCATCCCTCCATTTTCTAGCACGGCATGGTTGCGCGGTAAACGGACAGCGGTGCGGTAACCATTTACGGCTGTCACATTGGTCCGCTAACATTCCCGTGACGGCAACA
>CAXUEW010000043.1:5541-14186 GCA_964250115.1 uncultured Terriglobus sp. | reverse complement strand
GCGAAGCAGCTTTTCTCCGCTGGCAATGCAGTGGTCGTAGTAAAGGCGCAGATCCATGCAGGCGGCCGCGGCAAGGGTGGCGGCGTAAAGGTCACCAAGTCGCTGGATGACGCCAACACCGCATCCAAGGCCATCCTTGGCATGCAGTTGATCACGCATCAGACCGGCCCGCAAGGCCAGAAGGTGCAGCGGCTGCTGGTTGAGGCCGGATCGGCCATCGACCGCGAACTGTACCTGGGCATCGTGCTGGACCGCGCCACCGCCAAGCTGACCTTCATGGCATCGCAGGCAGGCGGCATGGAGATCGAGGAAGTCGCAGCCGAGAATCCGGACGCCATCTTCAAGGAAGCCATTGAACCCGCGCTGGGGCTGCAGCCATGGCAGGCGCGTAACCTCGCGTTCAAGCTGGGCCTGACACCCGCGCAGATTAACCCGGCGGTCAGCTTCATGCTGGGCCTGTACAAGGCCTTCATCGACACCGACTGTTCCCTGCTCGAGATCAATCCGTTCATCACCACCAAAGACGGCAAACTGGCGGCGCTGGACTGCAAGATCAACTTCGACGACAACGCCATGTACCGGCACAAGGATCTGAAGGAACTGCGCGATGTCGCCGAGGAAGACCCCCTCGAAGTTGAAGCCAGCAAGGATTCGCTGAACTACATCAAGCTGGACGGCAGCATCGCCTGCATGGTGAACGGCGCGGGTCTTGCGATGGCGACGATGGACATCATCCAGTACTCCGGCGGCTTGCCCGCGAACTTCCTGGACGTGGGCGGCGGCGCGAACCAGCAGCAGATCGAAGCCGCTTTCGCCATCCTGCTGGCCGACCCGAATGTGAAGGCAATCTTCATCAACATCTTTGGCGGCATTCTACGGGTTGATGTGCTGGCGACCGCAGTGGTGGCGGCTGCACGGAATTTGAATGTGACTCTTCCCTTGATCCTCCGCTTAGAAGGAACGAACGTCGAAGAAGGCCGTCAGATCCTTGCGGATTCAGGATTGAAATTCGCCGTAGGGCAAACCATGGCAGAAGCAGCCCAGCTTGCAGTAGAGGCCGCGAAAAAGTAACACATGGCGATCAACTTCAAGACCTTGGGACCGTTCCCGCTTTATCGTCAGGGTGGCGTGGACCTCGACAAGCTAGATACCTTCTGGGGAGAAATAGACGGTGGCTTGTGTGACGCTTCTGGCGTGTATATCTTCTGCACCCAACACGGCAGCTCCGCTCTTAAGCCTTGGTATGTTGGCCAGACGCATACTCGGTTTGAATCTCGTTTCAGGCAGCACGAGAGAGCGGACACATTCGGGAAAATTGCTCAAGCCTCACCGAACGATCCGTTGCAGGTCTTCCTTATTGCAAGAACTACCGCAAGTGGCGGGTTTAAGCGATCCACGAAGAGAAAAACCAAAGCAATAGAAGAACTTGAATTTGCACTGATCGGGGCATGTCTCTCGACCAACAAGAAGTTGTTGAATGTGTCTGAATCTAAGTTCTTCGGAGGCTTCAACGTACCCGGTTTCCGAGATCAGCGTCCCGGCAAACCTAATCAATCCGCAAGGGCGCTTTCTTCCATGCTGAAGCTGTCCTAGCTAAACGGAGACATAATGTCAGTTCTCGTAGATAACAACACCCGCCTCATTGTTCAGGGCATCACTGGTCGCGAAGGCACGTACCACGCCAAGGGCTGCGCCGAGTACTCGAAGCAGTTTGGCAACGACATCGTTGTCGGCGGTGTGACGCCCGGCAAGGGCGGAACCGTGCATGAGGGCTGGCCTGTCTTCAACACCGTGGAAGAGGCCGTGAAGGCGACCGGCGCGAATGCGACCATGATCTTCGTTCCCCCACCCTTTGCGGCGGACGGCATCATGGAGGCCGTGGCGGCGGAGATCGCCCTGGTCGTCTGCATCACCGAGGGCATCCCGGTGCTGGACATGGTCAAGGTGTGGAGCGTGGTGAAGGACTCGAAATCGGTGCTCATCGGGCCGAATTGCCCCGGTGTCATCTCGCCGGGCAAGGCGAAGATCGGCATCATGCCGGGCCGCATTCACAAGGAAGGCTCGGTCGGCATCGTGTCGCGTTCCGGCACGCTGACTTACGAAGCGGTCCACCAGCTGACGCAGCGCGGCATTGGCCAGTCGACCGCCATCGGCATCGGTGGCGATCCGATTATCGGTACCAAGCACATCGACGCCATACGCATGCTGAACGAGGACCCCGGCACCGAGGCCATCGTGATGATCGGCGAGATCGGCGGCACCAACGAAGAGGCTGCGGCAGAGTACATCAAGGCGCACGTCACCAAGCCGGTGGTCGGCTTTATCGCCGGGCAGACCGCGCCTCCGGGACGCCGCATGGGCCATGCAGGAGCCATTATCAGCGGCGGCGAAGGCACAGCCGAGAGCAAGATGGCAGCCATGTCCGAGGCGGGTATCCACGTGGTGAAGTCACCGGCGGAGATCGGCGAGACAATGGCGCGCGTCCTCGGCAGGTAGATTGGCTGCACGGATGCCGAGTGATGTCCGCATTCGTATCACCACGCATGGAACTGAAGGCCTGCGAGCGCGGCGTAAGCTGACGACTAGCTTTTTACCGCCTTATATCAGGAATAAGCATCCATCTTCTCAGTCGACAGTTCTATGTCTCCTGAGGCGTGATGGAACAAGATGCGGACATATCTGGTGCTCTGAGTCCGCCCTCAGAAGCGAACGTGCTCTCGTGCCTGTCGATTCTGAACCATGTTGCGGTGGGCATTTACGCCGTCAATCGTGCCGGCATCTGCACCACCATCAATCCTGCAGCTTTGCGTCTCCTGGGCTACACGGAGGCCGAGTGCGTGGGGCGGGATATGCACGATCTGATGCACTCACGCCGTCCTGATGGATCGCCTTACCCGGCCGACGAATGCCCCTTGTATCTGGCGCGGAAGACCGGCGAAGCGGTACACGACCTGGAAGAAACACTATGGAGTAAATCCGGATCGCCGGTCGTGGTTTCGTGCTCGTCTCTACCCCTGAAGCACGGCGAGGACGTCTATGGAACGGTCATTACGCTGAACGACCTGGCACCCCGGCTGGCCGTGGAACGGCAACTGCGGAAGACGGAAGACGAGCAGCGCGAAATCTTTCGGCAGCGCGATGCCGCTGCAAAGGTCGAGCATGAGCAGGCCGTGCTGCAGCGCGAGACCTCCTTCACGGTGGAGCGCGTTGCCGCAGAGCAGCTCCGTGAACAACAGCAGTTGGCTACCGACCAGTTGATGCAATCGGAAAAGCTGGCCGCCGTGGGCCGTCTGGCTGCTTCCATCTCGCACGAGATCAATAATCCACTGGAAGCGGTGACCAATCTGCTGTACCTGGTCCGAACCGACGAGACGCTTTCGCCTGAATCTGACGAGTACCTGCGCCAGGCGGAGCAGGAGCTTGGCCGGGTTTCGGAAATTGTGTCGCAAACACTCCGCTTCCAGCGTGGAAGTGCTTCTTTAACGGACTGCGTGCCGGAACGCCTGATTGAATCCGTAGTCGCACTGCATCAGGGCAGGTTGCATCATTCCGGCATCAAGATCAACCGGCAGCACCGCCGCAGCGCGGCCTTCCGCTGCGCAGAGGGCGACATACGCCAGATCCTTAACAACCTGGTGGGCAATGCGATTGATGCCATGCGGAAAGATGGCGGCACCATCACGATCCGTACCTCGCCCGCAAAGCATCCTGGTTCAGGGGGGGCAGGCATCCGCATCAGCGTGTCCGACACGGGCAGCGGCATGAGCCGCAGCACTGCAGCGCAAATTTTCGAGCCCTTCTACACAACCAAGGGATCCGCCGGTTCAGGACTGGGCCTATGGATTTCGAACTCCATTGCGAAGCGCCATGGCGGCAGGCTGAGCGTGCGCTCACGCACCGGGGAGGGCCGCAGCGGCACCATCTTCTCGCTGTTTCTGCCGGAAGCAGCGCTCGCCGCCTAACCCACGGCGCTCCCTTACAATGGAAGGGTCACGAAAAACATTCATTTCAGGAGCAACATGCCGCAGCGCACATTTTCCATCATCAAGCCGGACGCCGTCCGCAAGGGTAGTACCGGTGCCATTCTCGCCGAGATTGAAAAGGCCGGTTTCAAGATTGTTGCCATCAAGAAAATGTCACTCACTGACGCGCAGGCGCAGGGCTTTTACCACGTCCACGCTGCCCGTCCCTTCTTTGCAGACCTTACCCGATTTATGGCTTCCGGCCCCATCTTTCCTATGGTGCTTGAGAAGGATAACGCCATTGCCGATCTGCGCAAGCTGATGGGCGCGACCAACCCGGCGAACGCGGAAGAGGGCACCATCCGCAAGATGTTTGCTGCGTCAATCGAAGAGAACGCAATCCACGGCTCGGATGCCGAGGATACGGCGGCGTTTGAGATCGGCTATTTCTTTGCGGGATATGAACTAAAATAAGACTGTCATACATACCAAAGAGGGGCCGCTCATGGAGCGGCCCCTCTTGCTTCCTGGTGTTATGTCTATTCGTGCGATTGGGCTGCCTCTTTTGCCAGCCTTGCAGCTTCCTTCTGCTTCTCGCGGGCTTCTTGCATGGCCTGCCTTGCCTGCTCCAAGGCTTCTTTGGCACGCTGCTTAGCGTCTTCGGTGGAGGCCTTGGTACTCTGCCGGGCCTGCTCCGCACTCTGCCGAAGGGCAGCGGCGGCTGTGGTCAGGGCATCACGCTGCATCTGTTGCAACTGCTGTAGCTGTTGCAGATCGGGCGTCTCCGGTGGCGCAGGCGCGCCCGGCGCTGCGAAGGCGGAAGCTCGGCGTGAGGGCATTGGAGGCAGCGGCATCATGGAGTTCCTGCTGACGTTGATATCCCCATGGGACGTGTTCAAGTGGACGGGCGAACCGCCACCGTTGACCTGGCCGCTCAGCACCCCGCGGCTGCCGTGTGTGTCGCTGCCGGAAAAGTCGCTATGGGCATCGCCGTCAGTGGTTTCAGCGGTCAGGGTGAACTTCGCGCGTTCCGGCAGAGTCACATTCACATTGCCGTTCTGGTTATCCACGGTAATGGTGCCGGTGGGCGGCGCGACGTGCACCGCGACATCGCCATGATTGTTAACCACCTTCACGTCACCACTGACCTTGTCCAACGTGACATTGTGGCTGCGCGTATTCACGAGAAGCGGACCGACAACCTCGCTGACATTCAGGTCATGGCCATCCAACTGTAGTTCACCGCCCAGGTGCGCCAGGCTGATGTCGGAACGGCTGCTGTGGTATTCCACAGCTCCGGCGACACGCTGCAGGTGGCCGCCGCCGTAGAAATCGCCCCGGATGGTCGCCGCGCCGTTGATGTCCGAAAAGGTCACTTCGTCGCCGTTGCCATCCACAAGCACGTCACCGGTGACGCTACGCACGTTCAGGCTGCGCCTGCGATTGTTGACATGCACCTGGACACTGGCGGTGATGGCGGCGACTTCAACGTCACCATTGTTTGCAGTGACAGACAGGGGTAACTTGAGATTGCTGACATGCACGTCGCCGCGATTGCTGTTCAAGATGACGCGGGTGGTGGCAGGCACCAGCAGGGTAAGATCGGCCCCTGCTGATTCGACAGAGGGTACACGCAGGGTAAGGCTGTCGTTCGATCCTTCGATGACGGCCGCCAGGTCCCGCAAGCGAGCGGCGGCAAGATTGTCAGAGTTCGCGTACACCTCCTTGTGCATGGCGAAATGCAGCTTGCCATCGTCGCTGGTGCCGGAAACCGTGACATCCCCATGCGGGTTGTCGATGGAAAGCACGGCGCCGGATGCAATGTCACGTATGACCGGGGGCGCATCTTCCTCGTGCTTCTCGCCAAAGAAGTGGTTCATGCCGCCATGCGCCCAGTCCGGCATGACGAAGCCTATGCCGTTACGGTCGGCACGCCACTGCCCACCGGCATGCAGCAGGAGGCCGAGGCAGGCCATCACGATTACGCCGAAGACAACGCCACCGCCTACGCTGTAACGCATGGCCGGGGCACCCTCAGGCTGGCGGGCACGGTCGATCGCCCACTCCACCAGGCGCAGCACGCCAATGGCGATCAGCAGAACCGGCCACCAACGCGCGTACCAGCCGAAGAATGCAAATGCGGAGACGCGTCCACTGTGGATGAGGAAGAAGGTCACGCCGATGGCGATCAGCAGAAGCGGTCCGATGAAGGAGGCGCGGCGCTGTCCGCGCCAGTACATCTTCCACTGCTCCCGCTGCGCACGTGTCTGGTCACGCCAGGCGGCTGTCTGTGCGCGCCGGGCAGCCCTTTCCTGGTGCATCTGCGCACGCTGTTGATCGCGGTAGAACTTCTGCTGTGCCCGCTGCCAGCGTGGGTCAAACCGTGGATCGCGGCTGGCGTCATAGCGCGGATCGTTGACGTTGGTCGGATGGTAGGGCGCGTTGCTGCCGTCGCCCGGCTGTTGCGGAAAGTTCGGCGTGGAGGCCATGGCTAACGTCCTTCCGTGTCGTTGAGATCGTTGCTGGGACGTGTGTACTTCGGCACGACGGAGGTTGGCGAAGCTGTCTCAACGACGGGCTCCGGCTCTGGAACCGGTGCAGCGGGCTGGCCGGGGTACACCGGGTAGGTGTTCACGTTCATGCGGTTCAGGGCCAGGCGCTCCAGCAGGATAAACACGCCCAGGAAGATCAGCAGGAACGGCCAGGAATATTCCCAGGCGACCACGTGGAGGCCCTGTAGCAGTGTCAACAGGCCGACCACGAAGACCACACCTGCTCCCTTGCCGGCGTGCAGCAGGCTCCACTGCGCGCCGGGCGTACCGGTTGGGTACATCGTTCTGCTGACACTGTAGCGGCGCCAGAACAGGAAGATGGCGAGGCCAATCAGGAACAGTCCGCCGGTCGCCTCACCCTGAAGATAGGCAAAGCTGCGCATAGAACCCAGCAGAGCGAAGAATCCAAGGCCGATGAGCCAGATGGCACCCGTGGGCAGGCCGTTCCGTGGAACTGGCGGTATCGGTGGCATGGGCGGGATCGGCGGCACACTGAAAAAAGGCGCGTTGTGCCCGGGTGCGCCGTACTGCGCCCCATACTGCGCCCCATAGGGAGCAGATGGAGGCGGAGGGCCGTACGGCGGGTAAGACGCCGGTGGTGGTGGCACATAACCCGGACTTGGTGCGGCCTGCCGGTAGACGTTACCTGCAGGGTCCACCTGGTAAGCGGCCTGTGAAGCTGCGGGATCGGCCCAGGTGCCTGCCGCAGAGTTCACAGGCGACGCTCCGCCAACCGGTGGAGGCGGAGCACCGTGGTTCCAGAACGAACTGAAATCGGGGTTGCCGCGGAATCCGAAGCGCTCGCCGATGTTGTTCAGACCGAAGGGATCCGGCAGCGGCAAGCCGTCACGACGGGAACGCGCCGTCTGGTAGGCCTCGAAGACCATGTAGAAAACCCACCCTGCCACCAGCAGGCCGAAGATGCCGTTGACGTTCTTCGACAGGGATGAGAACACGGCGAAGATGGCAATGTGCGCAATACCCTTGGGAAACTGCCCGTTGTACATGGCACCGACACCGGGGATGAAGCCAAGCAGCGCGGCCAGACCGGGATTGGGAGCGCCCGGCAGCGGTGCGCCAGGGTAGACAGGTCCGGTGTAGCCTCCGCCGAAGGCATCCGGCGGTGGGGGCGGAACGCTGCCGTCAGCAGTTTGGCCTGAGGCATCGGCGACCGGCCCATAGCCCGGCGTCGTGGGGCCAGCCCCGTAAGGTTGCTGACCGTAAGGAGACTGCCGTGGATCGGGTGTGGGGTCCTGGATGCTCATGCCTGTACTCCTTCGCCGTGGGTGTGGATTGCGGCAGTTTCAATGTTGCGGTCGACCGGGAGAAGCCAGTAGCGTTCCCCTTCGCTCTGCGAAGGAGCCGTGTTTTTCTTTGGCTTCGGTGTACTACTTCGCGGTGGGCCAGCGGGTGCCTGGCGAACCGGCTCTTCTTTGGGAGGCGTGTTCACAATGCCGCGACGCGGCGCTGGTTCTGAATCGCTTTCCTTCTGCATCTCGTGGACGCGCGACTCCAGTTCGTACACCACACGCAGGTTGTCGTAGTAGCGCACGACGCGGCCGTTCACCGCCCAGAAACTCTTCTTCAGATTGCCGGGCTTCAGGTCCCCGGCACGCAGCGCGGTGAGCCGTACACCTGCGATGTTCATGGTCAGCGCGATGGAGAAGAAAGCCATCGCCGCTGTCATGGCGAAGCGCGGCTGCATGACGGTGTGCACCATGCGTGCAAAGCGTGTGCGAGGCTGTTGCAAGTGCGGAGGCACGCGAAACGGCAAAATCTTTGCGCCGCTTCCGCTGTCGCCAAACAGCGAAGCAGCGTGGGCCGCTTGCGCCAAAACAGTCGTTGAAAGCGCAGGATCGCCGGATGTCTTTGCCAGGATGCGATCCACCAGGTCGGCGGGCGGCATTGGAGGTGCCTCCTTCAGCATCTCCATCCAGGCGCCCCCGCGGCGAACGTCGGCAAACAGCCGGGTGCAGTTGGGGCATTCCTCCAGATGCAGGTCGAAGTGCGTCTGCTCGTCCGGCAGCAGAAATCCGTCGGCGGCATCCAGCAACATGCCTTCGCTTTGCGTGCAGGTCAGCCGGCTCATACGCTTGCCCTTTCCTGCGGAGTCATTCGAAATGTGTCTCTC
>CAXUEW010000043.1:0-5531 GCA_964250115.1 uncultured Terriglobus sp. | reverse complement strand
CCCGCCCTTCTGTGCGTCCCAGCATGCGTGCCAGTTCTCCGCGGCCGCGGCTGATCCGGCTCTTCACCGTGCCTTCCGGCACATGGAGCACCGCAGCGATCTCCTTGTAGTCCATGTCCTGCAGGTCGCGCAGGATGACGGCTTCGCGCAGCTCCGGCGACAGTTGCTTCAACGCATGCTGAATGCGCACACGCAGTTCCATCTGGGCAACGCGCTCCATCTGCCCCGGCCGCGTGTCGGCAAGCCGGTCCGCCATGGTGGGGCCTTCACCGTCGTCGCGCGCAGACTCATCCAGTGAGTCGGTCGAGCGGTCCTGCCGGGTCCTGCGGAAATGATCGACCAGCAGGTTACGCGTCAGCGTCGTCAGCCAGGTGGTGAAGGCACCCTTCTCCGGGTCAAAGCCTTGCAGGTTGCGATAGACCTTCAGAAAAACGTCTTGGGTCAGGTCTTCCGCGTCCGTCGGCGAGCCCGTAAAGCGGTAGCAGATGCCGTAGACACGCCGGTGCTGCGACACGACCAACTGCTGCCATGCAGCCGAATCTCCCCGCATGCAGGCGAAGACCAGCTGATGCAGAGCAGCCACTTCCGCCGCCTTTGCCGCGCTGATCTCGGGCAGAGGCGCAGCCTCGGCCTGCCACGATTCCTGTCCGGATGTTTCGTTCCCGGTTCGCTGCAAGGAAACCTCTTGGAAGGGTGGGAGCAGTGTACCGCGTGCATCACGCTGAACCGGCAGATCGCCCTTTGGGGTCTGCCGCCGGAGCGGCTTCTCCGTTTGCCGCAAAGCGGCCCAGGCTGGCTGAGGCTGGCGGAACGGCGTCATCGGAATGGTCATCGTACCCATGGGTATCGTTACGCATACCCACACGGATTGGTTCCATTCAACAGCAACCTTCTTGTTGTGCAAGTACATGGCGCGCTGACTTGTGCGCGGGATTTGAGTTCGGTTGCCTGTCCTGCTTTTCCGTTGGCGGCTTACAATGCCCACATGCGTACCGCTGCCCTTCTGCTCGCCTTTGCCAGCTCGTTATCCCTTGCCGCGGCACAGACCAAAGACTGGCTACCGACATGGGGCACCGCCGAAATGGTGCTGGCCTCGACCGCGGTTGCCGCCAAAACGCTGCCCATAGGAAAGGAGGCCGTATCCGTCCGGCAGGTGGTGCACATCAGCCAGGGCGGCAAGCGCCTGCGGGTCACCTTCACCAACGAGTTCGGCACCACGCCGCTGCGCATCGATGCGGCACACGTTGCCTTCCTGTCCGCAGGCAGCAAGATCCTGCCCGCAACCGATCGCGCGCTAACGTTTGCCGGGCAGCCGGGCATCACCATCGCTGCCGGACACTTCGCCAGCAGCGACGCAGTAGTTGAAACAGTGCCGATCTTCTCAGACCTTGTCATCACCGCACTGCTGCCCGCGCAGGATCTGCCGGTGATCACCTATCACGCGGCCGCCCACACCACGACCTACATCGCGCCGGGTGACTTTGTGACGGCAGAGCAGTTTCTACCGCCGACCGCTACGCCGCCAGGGCTGGGTGCTCCGGATGTGACCGCCCCCGTGGCCGCTCCGCTGGGTGACAAGACGATTGTGCAGAGCGTCACAAGCCCGAAGGCAAGCGGCGGCACCGGCAAGCAGTCGGAAGGGGCCGTGCTGCAGACCACCTCCTGGTACTTCCTCAAAAATGTCGAAGTCGATTTCACCCGCAAGTCAGCCGCCGTGGTCGCGTTCGGCGATTCCATCACCGATGGCACCGGTTCCACCTCCGAGACCAACCGCCGCTGGCCCGACGTTCTTGCGCCTCTGCTTGCGGCCGGCAAGAAGACCGGAGCCTTCTCCGTGGTGAATGAAGGTATCGGCGGCAACCGCATCCTACATGAGGGAACGGGGCCAAGCGCCCTGGACCGTTTCGACCGCGAGGTGCTGGATCAGACCGGTGTCCGCTATGTGCTGATGCTAGAAGGCATCAACGACATCGGCAACATGCACCGCGCACCCGCTGATGCGATCACGGAACAGCAGTTGATCGACGCCTACACGACTCTGGCAAACCGCGCACACGCACGCGGCGTGAAGTTCATCCCGGCGACCATCCTGCCTTACAACGGTGCCAAATACTTCAGCACCGACGGCGAACAGATGCGCCAGAACGTGAACACATTCATCCGTACCAGTCCATTGTTCGACGGCCTCATCGACTTCGACAAGGCAATTCGCGACCCACAGCACCCGGACACCATGCTGCCAAAGTACGATCACGGCGACCACCTGCACCCGTCGGACGAAGGCTACGCAGCAATGGGCGCGGCGATCGACCTGAAGCTCTTCCGCAAGAAGTAGCGACGAGCCGATACAACCTAGTTGTCATCTCGCAGCCCTGTTATGTTGTCATCCCGCAGCGAAGCGGAGGGATCTGCATGTATGCCGAGTAGGCCTGTTACTGCTTCGGCACTTCAATCGTCTGGTGCAGCGTCCTGAAGCAGGGGATCGCAGTGGAGGCACGAGACGCAAGCGAGTCGCGCACGCTGCCGTCAAAGATGCCGCTGTCACCGGGACGAAGGAAGACCCGTGCACCCGGCACGTCGCACTCTGGCTCACGCGTAACCTTCATTGCGAACACGGTGCGACTACGCAGCAAAGAAGGGCGTATGGGCAATCCAAAGCCGGGGTACTGGTCGATCAGGCGGGCAAACTGATGCTCGCCATCTTTCACCTGCACATCGGCCAGGTAAATCTCCTGGTTGCCGGCAAAGCTCTGGCGCGACGAACTGCTGACCGCCAGAATGCGAACAGTCGCCTTCATAGGCTTAGACTGATTGCCGAACGCAGAAGGCTTTACGGCTCCGGCTGTGACCGCACAACCGGTAACTAGAAATGCTGCCAACCATGGTCTGCGCATAGACTGTCTCCCACCTTCGCCATCGCGACGCTCCGCTTCATCATAGTGCCAGCCGCCAGGAGCGTGCGCGTCGACCGTGCACCGTGCGATCAAGTACCCGGATTCGGCACAGGTCTGCGGATCACCTGCTGGCTGAAGCGCTCCATCTCTTCCATCTGTGGGCTGAACTGCAACAGCAGCAAATCGACTCCGGCTTCATGAAACCGGCTCACCTGGTCCTGCACCGCGCCCGGCGTTCCGATCAAGCCCGATCGCAAGCCGCGGTTCGAGACTGAGTATTCTTTGATGGACATCGACTGCTCGAGTTGCGTGCCTTGCAGCCACTGCTGGTAGTTTGCGTAGCCCTTCGCGCTGGACTTCACATTGGTGATGCGGTTCAGTTCTACTTCCACTTCAGCTTCCGTGTCCCTGACAATCGCGTAGCCTGCGACTCCATACTGCATGGGTCCCAGGCCGAAGCGGTCACGCCGCTCGCGCATGTCGGCAATCTTGGCCCCGACATGCTCTGGCGAATCACCATGCATGACGTAAGCGTCACACTTTTGCGCGATCAGGTTCTTCGCCGCCTCAGACTCACCACCGGCATAGATCGGTGGACGCGGCGTGCGGACCGGCTTCGGCTCCAAGACTGTGTCTTCTGTTTTGTAGTATTTTCCCGAGTGGCTGTACCGCTTCTCACGCCAAAGGCTGTCGACCACCTCAAGCCATTCGGCGGTTCGACCATATCGATCGTCGTGCCGTTCAAAGTCGACGCCGTACATGCGCGCCTCCTGTTCCCACCAGGACGACACCACATTCAGCGCGAGGCGCCCGTTGCTGATTCGATCGACGTTCGCGGCCTGCTTTGCAAAAAGGGCCGGCGAATGGAAGGTTGGGCGCACGGCGACCATTAGCTCCAACTTCTCAGTCACCGCAGCAACAGCAGCGGCAGTTGACCAGGCGTCCAGGCTGGGCGCATCCACTCCCTTGATGTCATTCAGGTTCAGTTCTGCAATCAACGAAAGATCAAAACCAATCTGCTCACTGCGGCGAGCTAGTTTGCTGACATACTCCCAGCTTGCCTCCATGCCTTCGTCTTCGACGTTACGCAGCCAGCCGCCAAACACCGGCATCCAGTAGCCGAAGCGCATCGCGCCCTCACTCCGCACGGCGCAGTTCCTCTTCAAGAAAGTCGGCAAGGTTCTCGGTGGGATTGAAGCCGATCACGCGTGGCGCGTCTGCAACGAAGTTCGAAAGTGCATTGATGTCGTAGTAGTAAATTTCGCCGTCGCGGTCGTCCACAATGTACTCGATCCCGCCCACGTCGATGCCTGCTGCCTGCACGATTCGCTCGATATGCCCGACAACATCAGGTGGCGGCGTGTATCCCTCGACCTTCAGACCGGACTTTGCAGCTTCTAGCACGCAGGCTCCCGCTGCGGTCACTTGGTTTGTAGCGGAGTTGTCCAGCGACTCGCCGCGCGCGGTCTGGCAGATATCGGCTGGACACAAGTCGAATGTCTCGCCCGTGGTGTACACGTTGATGCCATACAGATACTTACCCGCAAGCGTCTCAACCCGTGTAATGTGTCCGCCTCGCGCTGGCACGAACTCCTGCACCAGGGCAATGCTGTCATAGCCTAGATCGATCCGTCCGGCATGAATGCCTTCTTGAAGCTCAGCCTTCGAATTGAAACGGACGATCCCTTTGCCGCTGCCGCCAATGTTCGCTTTCACGATGATGGGGTACCGCAGCCCCTCGGCTGCGCCGAGTGCCTGCTCAGGCCGATGGATGACGCGCGACGGCATATAGCGGATTCCCAGGGAACGGAGAAGGGAATGCTGCGCGGCTTTCGACACCTCAAACCGGAAGGCCTTCGCACCGTTGATGACTCGCACGCCCAGTAGTTCCAGGTGCTCAAGAAATGCAAGCGTGTGGAAGATGCCCGACCCTGCCCCACGGCTGTCCGCCGAAGGACTCATCCGGTTGAACAGTACTTTGTACGTCTGCGTGTCCATACCAATGTCGTAGAAGAAGTCAGGGATGAAGAGCTTCTGGAACGGCACACCCCGCTCCGTGAGCAGCTTGAAGATTGGCTCAAACCATTGAGGATGTTCATACAGAAAGGCGAGCCCTGAAGCACTTTGGATTGAGGGTGTTTTCGAAGTCAAGGTGGTGGTCGCTGTCGCCATGTGTCGCTCCATTCCTACTCAGATGTCCCCAGCGGTGATCGGATGTACGGTCAAGAGGCGAAGTCACTTGCGCCACAAACAGAAAGCCCACTCCGAAGAGTGGGCTCTGTATTAATGCTGGCGATCACCTAATCTCCCACACACTTACGCGTGCAGTACCATCGGCCCAACGAGGCTTAACTTCCGTGTTCGGGATGGGAACGGGTGGGACCCTCGCGGTAAACTCACCGGCAATTTGTCAAACGTCGCAGCGCGATCGTTCACAACTGAATAGATTGAGCAGACTTTACCTTGCGTTTGAATCGCGTAGTTGTCTTGATAACTACGAGGCTTGTGTTGAATGTTCTCTAGAGCAGCGCTGGTCTCAGAAGAGACGGTGCTGCGCAGAGTAAATTCTATGGACAAGCCGAACGGGCGATTAGTACTGGTAAGCTACACGCATTACTGCACTTCAACCTCCAGCCT
>CAXUEW010000042.1:1651-16846 GCA_964250115.1 uncultured Terriglobus sp. | reverse complement strand
GACGCGGCGCTCGAGGACTTCCTGCTCGAAGTCCGCCTCGGTGACGTCGACGAACTCCGAACCTTTCTCCACACCGGCGTTGTTCACCAGGATGTCAACCTTGCCCATCGCGTCCCATCCCGCGTGTACCATGCTCTGGCACTCGGCGACTTTGGACACATTTGCCTGCACAACAATGCTCTTTCGGCCAAGCGCCTCGACCTGTCTTTGCGTTTCCTGCGCGCCTTCTATGCCGCCGTTGTAGTTGATGACAATGTCTGCGCCATCCTTGGCCATGCCAATGGCAATGCCCTGGCCGATACCCGAAGACGAGCCGGTGATGAGTGCTACCTTGCCTGAAAGCCTGCCTTCGCTCATGCGTGCTTGGATGCGGCAGACGCTAGCGCCGCGCCTGAAAAAACTGCCGCAGCATGGCGGCAGCTTCGTCTGCCATGCACCCAGGCACAACTTCAACACGGTGATTAAGTTTTGGATGGTTCATGACCTCGAGTACGGAACCGCATGCGCCCGCCTTGGGATCGGGTGTGGCATACACCAGACGCGCAATGCGCGCATGCAGAATGGCACCCGCACACATGGAACACGGCTCCAGCGTGGCATAGAGTTCGCAGCCAGGCAGACGGTAGTTGCGTAGATATCGCGCGGCGTTGCGCAAGGCTACCAGCTCTGCGTGCGCGGTCGGATCGCTGTCTCGGATGACGCTGTTGCCGCCTCGCCCGATAATCTCGCCGTCGAGGACCACAATGGCTCCGACGGGGACCTCGCCCTCTATGGCTGCTGCAGCCGCTTCCTCCATGGCAGCTTGCATGTAGTGCTCGTCCGTCACGCCAGGCAGATCACTTTCCGTCTGCCTTGGTCTCAGGATCGTGCAGGTACGCGTCGCTTAGCACTTGCTTTTCTTTTGCCACTGGCAGCAGCGTCGGGTAGAACTGCACAAAGGTGGTATCCACGGCAGCGTGCTGCTCGTGGCAGGTATAGCAGCTTGCGGGCTTGGAGATGAGCCGCTCGCCGCCGTCTTTCGCGCGGACGTAGAATGCCCACTCGCCGTGCAGCTTGGCGTGGATTTCGAGGCCGGTAATCTCCTGGCCTTGCGTCTTGCCTGCCTTGTTGATGGAGACGTCGCTCTGGCCCGCGCGGTTCTCAAGAACAAACACGGTGTTGTCCGGCCATGTACCGTTCTGTACAAAAGCCCGATAAGCCTCTGGATTGACGAAGACGTTGTCGAAGACCGAATGATGTTCGGCAGTGAGGCCGACTGCACCCGGCGCGTTGTAGGTCATGTCCAAACCGGAGGTAAGAAAGATCCACTCACGGTAGTTGGCGGGGATAGGCATCGTGGCGGGGGGTGCAGAAGGCTTATCTACCTGCGCTGCCCTTACAGGATGGATCGCAAAACCTAGCATCGCAGCGGAAATCGCCGAAAACAGGAACGCAGCGGGCAGGAGCCTTGGCATGCATGGCCTCATGAGCAAGTTTGAAAAGAACAGCCCCAGCTTACACGCTGTGCGCATCGGTCAGGCAGGCTCCTGCTGCGTCATGCAGTGTAGCGCGCCTAGCCCCCAGATGAAATCGCCGCAATGGATGCCGACCACCTTGCGGTCAGGAAAAGATTCCGCCAGGGTGTTGAGCGCGATGCGGTCGTTCGCGTCGTTGAAGGTGGGCACCAGCACCAGTCCGTTGGCGATGTAGAAGTTGGCATAGCTGGCCGGGAGCCGTTCGCCGTCGAAGATCACAGGCGACGGCATGGGCAGTTCGACGATCTTGTACGCGCTGCCGTCTGTCTGCTTTGCACAGCGCAGACGGTCGAGGTTCTCCGCAAGCGGCAGATGATTCTCGTCGGCGTTGTTGTGCTCAACCGCTGCAACGATGGTGTCCCGCGCGACGAATCGGGCGATATCGTCGACATGACCGTGGGTGTCGTCCCCGGCACAGCCTCGGTTCAGCCAGATGGTCTGTTCGACGCCGAGATAATCGCGGAACAGTTGCTCCAACTGTTCGCGGCTTACACCCGGATTGCGCTGTTGCACTTCGCTCAGCAGGCACTCTTCTGTAGTCAGCATGGCTCCCGCGCCGTTCACGTCGATGGAGCCGCCCTCCAGCACGACGCGGCGATCGTTGACCGTCGGATCGAAGCGCTGCATGCCTTTGAGCCTCGCAACATGCTCAGGGATCTGGTCGTCGTTCTGCCAGTTGGGGTACTTGGCCCACGCGTTGAACTTCCAGTTGGTGATGGCGAGTTGGTTCGCCTGCTTAACAAAGATGGGTCCGGAATCGCGCAGCCAGATGCGGTCTGTCCGCCAGTGATGGAAGTGCAGGCGCGCCAGGTTGGCCCCGGCACGCAGCAGGATGCGCCGCGCCACCTTTTCGGCCTTAGCATCGTTGACGAGGATGTTGACCTCTTCCACCTGCGACAGGTGCCGCACAATCTCCGAGTACACCCATGGGATTGGCTGGAACTTGCCGGGCCAGTCTTCGGCGTTGTGCGGCCACGCGATCCATGTGGAGGCGTGCGGCTCCCACTCAGCGGGCATGCGGTACTTCGCGTGTGTTTCGTTCTTCATGGCTAAAGCAGGAACCTCTTCGTTACTCCCTCGTAGGCGTCGATGCGGCGATCACGCAGGAAGGGCCAATGCTGCCGGGTGATCTCAACCTGTGCGGGATCAATCTCCGCATAGAGGATTTCTTCGCGATCGTGCGATGCCTTTGCGATGATGCGGCCGAACGGGTCGGCGATGAACGAACCGCCCCAAAACTCCAGGCCCGCGCCCTCTGGTCCAGGCATGTTAACGCCTTCGTGGATCACGTCACCATGCTCGAAGCCGACGCGGTTCACGGCGCAGACCCACACGCCGTTGCTGATGGCGTGGGCGCGCTGCGTAGTCTGCCAGGCGTCGTACTGCGCCTCGCCGAACTCGGCCTTCTCGCTGGGATGCCAGCCGATGGCGGTGGGGAAGAAGAGCGTCTCCGCACCTTTCAAGGCGGTGATGCGCGCGCCTTCGGGGTACCACTGGTCCCAACAGACTAGCGTGCCGATGTTGCCGGCCGTGGAGTGCACCGCGCGGAATCCCAGGTCGCCCGGCGTGAAGTAGAACTTCTCGTAATAGAGAGGATCGTCCGGAATGTGCATCTTGCGATAGGTGTCGGCGATGCTGCCGTCACGTTCCAGCGTGACCGCAGTGTTGTGATACAGCCCCGGTGCACGCCGCTCAAACAGCGAGGCGATAACGACCACGTTGTGCTCGCGAGCGACTGCCGAAAGACGTTCCGTTGACGGGCCGGGGATCGATTCGGCAGTTGCGAAGAGCGCGTGATCTTCGCGCTGGCAAAAGTACTGTGCGCGGAAAAGTTCCGGCAGGCAGACGAGTTCCGCGCCGTTCTTTGCCGCTTCGGCAACGCGGTTGGCGGCCTTTTCAAGGTTTCTCAGCGTGTTGGGTTCGCAACTCATCTGGATCAGCGCGATCTTGGTTTTCTTCATCTCGATCCCTCAGGGGCTGAAGCCATCTGCAGGCAGACTGAACAGCATGGTTTAAGCCATGCTCCTCCGAAAGCGGCTTTGTCAGGAGCAACATGCTTAGCGCATCACTTCACGGATGTCGGCGGCCAATAGGTCGACACGGGCGAAGTCTGTGTCCCAGGCAAACATGAACCGTGCGCCGCCGCCGATGAACGTGTAAAAGCGCCAGCCGCGGTCGCGCAGTTGCTGTAGCCGGTCTTCTGCTGCTAACAGGAAGACTGCGTTGGCTTCAACCGGAAACATTATTTCTGCATGCTGCACGTCCTGGATCGCGGTGCACAGGCGCTTTGCGCAGTTGTTGGCATGTTCCGCGTTGCGTTGCCATGCGCCCGTTTCGAGCATGCCCACCCATGGCGACGAAAGGAAGCGCATCTTCGAAGCCAACTGGCCCGCCTGTTTGCAGCGGTAATCAAAATCGAGCGCGAGATTCGTGTCGAAAAAAACGATCGCCTCGCCAATGGCCATGCCGTTCTTGGTGCCGCCGAAGCAGAGTACGTCAACCCCGGCCTTCCAGGTCATCTCTGCCGGCGTGCAGCCAGCGCCGAGCACGGCGTTGCTGAATCGTGCACCATCCATGTGCAGGTGCAGACCAAGCTCGCGGCAGGTACCGCTGATCGCCGCGACTTCCTGCACGCTGTAAACGCGGCCTGTCTCGGTCGATTGCGTAATGGTCACGGCCCGCGGCTTTGGGAAGTGGATGTCCTTGCGCGAAGTTGCAAGCGTGCGGATTGCTGCAGATGTCAACTTGCCGTCCTGCGTTGGAGCGGTCAGCAGCTTCGATCCGTTTGAGAAGAATTCAGGCGCGCCACACTCGTCCGTCTCGACGTGCGCACTCTGCGTGCAAATGACGGAGTGGTAACTCTGGCAAAGTGAGGCAAGCGCGAGTGAATTCGCCGCCGTGCCGTTGAACGCGAAGAAGACCTCGCACTCCGTCTCAAAGAGCTCACGAAACAGGTCAGACGCACGCTGCGTCCACGGGTCATCGCCATACGCAGTGGCATGGCCGTGGTTGGCCTCTGCCATCGCTTCCCATGCCTCCGGGCAAACGCCGGAGTAATTGTCGCTGGCGAACTGCTGCGAGTTGTCTTTGGAGATGTGCGTCATAGGATCCTGCAAGTTAGATGAAACAGGACAGTACGGTAAATCCGGCCGCAAAAAACGCGAGAAGGCTCGCATTCAGGATGAGTATGTGCAACGGGCGCTGGCACAGGTGCCAGCGCCCGTTGCACATCAAGTGCTCTGCGCCTTACTTTTCTTCGTCGTCAAAGATCAGGATGGCGGCGGCGATGGTCGTGGTCCACAGGCCCTTCTTGTCGCCGACGGCGCTCTGCGTCACGTTCGCAGTGCGGACGATCTTGTTGGAGATGCGGTAGATCTCCTTCTTCTCGTCCCAGCTTTTTTCCGGGTCGAAATCAACGTCCAGCGTGGTGGCGAGCATTTCGGCGGCGAGTTCCTCGGCGTAATCGCCAGCCTGTTCTTCCGTCTCGCCAAAGCTATGGTGCTCTGACAGGTAGCCGTACGTATTGCGGTCTGTAGGGATGGCAACGCCAATGGACGACACGACCAACCGGTGAGCCTCGCGAGTGCTGTTTTCAGCCACCACGGCGAAGACGACCTCGCCCGGATTGAGGTATTTCAAACCTTCTTTCCGGGTGATCATCTTGCATTTGGGTGGAAAGATGGATGATACGCGGACCAGGTTTTGTGCCGCAATGCCAGCGTCACGCAACGCCATCTCGAACGATGTCAATCGTTCTTTGTGCCGACCAACGCCCTTGGTAAAAAACAGGCGCTTGGGAACCATATTCATGCCCAATGTTGTAGTGTCCTCCAGACCCTTTTGCGGCGATTGCCGAAAGGAGACCAGATGGCATTATCACACAAGGAAGTGAACCGAATACTACGCTGCCGCAACGCGACAGCCGCCAGCATCCGGTCTGTCCATTCAAGCGTTTCTACTTGGACACACGCTCTAACGCTCTTTGGCCAGAGCCTGGATCAGCATGTCATTGGCCTTTGCTGCCTGAGCGTATTCGTTCTTCTCATAATCCGATTGATCCACGCCGATGCTTGCAGAAAGTTCCTTTGAAGAATTGCCCGTTAAGAAGAGGTCGTAATCGCCATGTTTTACAGCTTTTCCCATGTCCCCGATATGGTCGTTGGTGTGAAGATCGCTGCGAAGCTCGGCGGCTGGGAGTTTGGCACAGCCGATGCATGCCTTGCTGCTGTCCTTGGTCCAAAACTGGATACCTGTGGCCATGGGATCGCCTTCTTCATCAATGCCGTTGATGGTGGGGCCAAGCTCCAAGCTGCTGCGCGCTCCTTGTCCCCAGTGGGTAAAGCCGCTGCTTTTGAACTTTGCAAAGCTCACAACGGTAGTCACTGCCAGCACCGGCACGTCACCGGCTTCTAAACTGACTGCCGGCATGCTCTTGTCTGCGTCACTTTTCTTGTTGATTTGCGATTGCTGCTTGAAGCCTCCAAAGACACCTTTGAGGCACCGCGGCCGACAGCTTTCGAATCGTCATTCGCCTGCTCTACAGACATCTGACCAGTAGGCACGACGTACCGGCCCCAGCGGCCCGTATCGAAGTTCTCGGTCATGGGCATTGCCTTGTAGGTCGGGCTCTTCGACGCGAGCGCCTGCGAATCCAAGACGGTATAGCCGGCTGCCTTTGCTTTCTCCAGGAAATCCGTATAGATGCTATCCGTTAGCCGCTGCATCAATGGCTTGTCCAGACCCATAAGCCGACCGGAAACGTTGCTGCTTGCGCTTCCACCTGCGGTCTCTGCCAGGTTATTCGTGCCGCGAGCCGATGTGGTATCTTCCGTCACAAAGATGACCCGATAGGCTGCGATCGCAATGGTGCTTTTGCCCTTGAGCAGGTTGCCCCGCTCGACATGCACGTTGGCGGATTTCAAGTTAGGTCCGCCGATGCGAATTTGCGCCTGGCTGAGCAAGCCGGAGAAAAGCGCAGCAAAAAGTGGGAGGTGTAGCGATAAACGCATGAGGTGAGCCCTTTGGGTAAATGAAAGATGTTGAGCACGCCGGCTACTGCCAACAAAGCTCGCAACTACAATAGCGCCAAATCACGCCGCCTCCAAGCCGCGATCCCGCTGCGGTAGATGTCGTTGGCTGGCAGATGTTCTGCTAACGTAGAAATCATCAGCGTCACTACAAAGTGTTCTCGTGAGTGCACCAAAGGCCTCACTGGTTCCCAATTCAGGAAACCTAAAGGAGTCGTATGTCAGGCAACTACCGCGATTTTCTCGAACTGTCGTATGAGGAACTGGAAGATTTAAACCTCGCAGCCAAAGACCAGCGCAAGAAGCGTGTGGCGATCGACACGATCCAGGAAGAGCGGTTGAAGTACCTGACCGACACCAAGGGCATCAAGGCCGTCACGGTCGTCTTCAGCGATCTGGAAGGCCGGCTTCACATGCTCGACTATGACAAGAAATTCATCGTCGGCGCGTACGACAACCTGACCTTTGACGGCTCGTCCATTCGCGGCTTCACGGCGCAAAAGGAGAGCGATCTGCGTCTAGGCCTGGACTGGAATGCTTTTTACTGGACGCCGGCTGACATCTTTGGTTCTGGCAAGGTCATGGTATTCGGCGAGGTGATCGACAAGACCGGCCAGCCGTATGCCGCCGATCTCCGCGGCATCTTAAAGCAGTACGCCAACAAGATGTATGAAGAAAACGGCTACACGCTGAACGCAGCGAATGAAGTCGAAGGTTTCCTATTTGAAGGCGTTGACGCGGAACGGACCTTTCACAGGACCGGCAGCTTTGAGTATGTGAACGCAGGCGGTTACTACCATTCGCTGCCGGGCGATCCTCTCCGTGAGTTCATTGACACTGCGGCGGAAGTGCAGCGCGCGATGGGCTTCGAGAACGAAAAAGACCACCCTGAAGTTGCTCCGTCGCAGTTCGAAATCAACTACACCTACGGCGATGTGATTGCTGCTGCCGACCAGATTCAGCTCTACAAATTGATCTGCCGCCAGGTGGCGACGCAGATGGGTATGACAGCATCGTTCCTGCCCAAGCCCGTCACCGGTGTGAACGGCAGCGGCATGCACACCAACGTGTCTATTACGAAGGACAAGAAGAACCTGTTCTTCGATGCCAAAGGTGAAGAAGGCATGTCGGAGATGGCGTGGAGCTTCATCGACCGCATCCTTACCCATGGCAACGATCTTTGCCTTTTGCTGAATGCGAGCGTCAATGCGTATCGCCGTCTCGACCCGCATTTCGAAGCACCAAACCAGATCAAGGCTTCCGCCACGGATCGCGGCTCCATGGTGCGCATTCCAATCGGCAACGAGAAGTCGGCGCGTGTCGAGGTTCGTTCCGTGGGACCGGATGCGAATCCGTATGCGGTGCTGTATTCCGTCTTCAAGACGGGCCTCGATGGAGAGATCTCCCAAATCGAAAATCTGCGGCAGGCGCAGCGCTACCTGCCGGACAACATCTACACGGCACTGGAGAATTTCCGTGCAGCGGACTGGGCGACGAAGCTGCTGGGCCAGGACGTGAAGGATCGCTACGCGGACCTGAAGCAGGCTTCGGCGGATCGCTGTCCGCGACTGCTGGGTACCGTGGTCAAGGGCTGCGAAGTGCAGTTCCACCACGACGTGTACAACCAGTTGCTATGGGGCCAGTTCTAAGCGCTGGCTAGGATCAGAAAGGGTGCCTTCGGGCACCCTTTCCTTATCGCCTGGTGCCGCGCAGGAGAACGCTGAACGTCACGCCTGCACCCAGCCTTACATTGCGCTGCCGGTTGTCTGCTCCATTTGGTAGATTTGTCTGCACGTAGTCCAGCTGGGCTATTCGCAGGCGGAATGCACGGGAGAGACGAACCTCTGCGAAGCCGCCCAGCGCCATGCCGAACGACGTCGCTGTGTCTGCACGCCGAGTCGCTGTCGAAAAGTCCGCGTCGAAGCCTCGAGCGGCTCCGAACAAAGCCTGTCCTGACAGCGCGAATCTTCGCACCGGCAGTGTGTAACGCGGACCGGCCAGCAGTGTGATGGTGCTGAGTCCGCGGGTTGTGCCCGCAACGCGATCCACGGTGTTGCCTGCCACTTCCACAACAGCCGCAACGCGCGGCAGCACGGCAAACGCAGTGTCTGCCGCTCCGCCGACAAGGAAGAAGCAGCCGCAGCTACCAGGTGGCGCGTTCGCCCTTGTCGCGGCAAACCGAATGTTGATAGGCAATCCGTCCGAGTCCGGTACTTGGGCAAGCACGGGGGACGAAGACAATAGGAAAGCAAGAAGCAACAGTTTGTGCAAAGTAGTCACTGTGTAATGACGAGTCCAATCGATGTGGAGTGTGCCAGCGGCGCTCCGAGAACCCCTGTGGTCGTGGCGGTCACGACGCCTGTGTAGGTGTGTGAGGTGCCGGGCAGGTTGGCCGCCGTGGTGCCTGCTCGGAACCCGCTGCCGCAACCCGTGATGCAGATGCTGATGACACCCAGAGCAAGCAGACCTGCAAGTGACCTGCGACGACGGTATAGAAGGCCTGCAAGAACAAGGGACGAGGCAAGAAGTTTTTCGAAATACTGGGCAGGATCGTTCCTGCTGAGTGTTGTGGGCATCTGCACTGTTAAGGTAACCGCGGCAGTGGTCCCGCCCAGCGTCAGTGTGGCAGGCGCGAACGTCGCCATGGCACCCGCCGGCAGGCCCGTTACGGCAAATTGCACGGGCCGGTTTAGCGTTCCGTTAACCGGCAGCAATGTCATCGGAATTGCAACAGTTCCGCCGGACTTACCACTGTAGCTTGCAGCGCTTGCAGTCATGGTGAAGTCAGGTGAGGGAACGACGGTAAGCGTAACCGCCGGCGATGTGCTGCCGCTGTACACCGCATCGCCACTGTAGACTGCGCGCAGGCTGTGCGCCCCCGTTGAGAGTGCCGCAGTAGCAAGCGTTGTGGTACCACCCGCAAGCGTGCTGGTCGCCACCACGTTTGCACCATCAAGAAAACTGACGTTGCCCGCAGGCGTACGCAGCAGCGATCCCGCCACAGTCGCGGTGAACGTGATCGGCGCACCCGAATATGCAATGCTGCCGTCACTGCGCAGAGCCGTGATGCTGCCGGCGAGGCTTCCGCTTGCCGTGCCGGTGCCCTTGAGCAGCAGCGATTGCGGTGCGCCGCCCAGCAGCCGAACCTGTGCCAGCGCGTCGCCCGGGCCTTGAGCTACGGGGGCGAAAGTAATCGCGATCTTACATTGATCCGCGGCTTGCAGGGGCAGCGGTGCCAGATTGCAGGTGGAACTATCGTCCAATCTTGCAAAGCCGCTGGGCAGTTCCACGGCAAGTAGTGTCAGCGCAACGCTACCGCCATTCTGCAACGTCAGGATCTGTGGCTTGCTGACGCTGCCTGTGGGAATGCTGCCGAAATTGAGCGAAGGCAGCGAGACGCGCTGGACCTGATGATTGTGCGTGTCACTGATGGCGACATCGCCGTTGGAGCGGTAAGCGACGGCAGTGGGTGAATCGAGCGCCGTGGCAAGCGGCGAGCCGCTTTGCAACGCACCTTGTCCGCTGCTGCCCGCAAAGGAGGAGGCACCATCCGCGCTGCTATGCATAACGCGCTGCTCTGCGGCGTCAGCGACGAACACGCTCCCAGCAGTGTCCGTTGCAAGCCCCACCGGCCTCCGCAGCCCCGCTGCACCGGTCGAGTACGCCGCGATGGTGCCATCCGTCTGCAGGATACGCACGCGATGTGCCCCGCGATCGGCAATCAGCAGGCGTCCGTCGGGCAGCAGGGCGAGGCCGGAGGGGGCATCGAGCGCCGCAGCGAGGGCTGGTCCGCCGTCACCATTGTCCCCTTCGCTGCCGTTACCCGCTACTGTGACGAGGGTGCCATCTGTCCGTAATAAGCACACGCGGTGATTGCCTGTATCCGCGATGTAGAGCGCCCCGCTGGTGCCCATGGCAAGGCTGGAAGGGAACCGCAGGCGCGCTGCAATGCCGGGGCCGGTATCGCCACTGAAACCTGCTACGCCTGACCCTGCCACTGTGGTCACAGTTCCATCCGAGGAGGCAATTCGGCGGATCCGCTGGTTGCCGGTATCGGCGATGAAGATGTTGCCCGCAGTATCGAGCGCGATGCCGCCCGGTGCGTTTAATTCCGCTGCTGCGGCTGGGCCGCCATCCCCGGCGAAGCCCTGGCGACCTGTGCCTGCAATGACGGTCAATGCTCCTGTGGTGTCGATGCGGCTGACCTGATGATTGCGTGTATCCGCAAAGTAGAGGTTGCCCGTCGTGTCGTACGCCGCTGCTCCCGGTGAGCCCAGAGGAGAGAGGCGTGCGTCACCCGCCTTGATGTGGCCGTCCGAGCCGTTCCCCGCAAGTGTCGAGATGCCGCTGCCGGGCTGCAGTACAAGCACTGCCTGTGCGGACACCTGGCCCGCAGCCAGCAGCGCAGCTATGCACACGATCAGTGCAGAGTAGCGGCTGCGCTTTGTACGGCGTGTCAAACCCATGGCTGGAGGCTCAGAGTCAGATTGTCCCACGCAGCCTACGATCAGGCGAAAAAGAACTCCTTGGTACGCAGTTCCTTGATGGTGTCGCGCAACTTCGCCGCTTTTTCGAACTCGAAGTTTTTGGCGGCTTCACGCATGTCGGATTCCATACCGGCGATGTGCTTGTCCAGGTCCTGCTGGGTGGTGAACTCCGGCACGCCGCCGTCATTCATGGTCACGTCGACATAGTCGGCTTCGGCGATGCCGACCAGCGATTCGCCGATGGTGCTCACAACCGACCGCGGTGTAATGCCGTGTTCCTCGTTGTACGCCTGCTGTTTTTCACGCCGCCGGTCGGTCTCGTCCAGCGCGCGCCGCATGCTGTCGGTCATCACATCCGCGTACAGGATGGCGCGGCCGCTCAGGTGACGGGCGGCACGTCCGATGGTCTGGATGAGCGAACCCTGCGAACGAAGAAAGCCCTCTTTGTCCGCGTCGAGAATCGCGACCAAGGACACTTCCGGCAGATCAAGACCTTCGCGCAAGAGGTTGATGCCAATCAGCACGTCGTATTCGCCACGCCGCAGATCGCGCAGCAGCTTCACTCGTTCGAGGGTCTCGATCTCCGAGTGCATGTAGCGGCACTTCACGCCGACCTCGGTATAGTAGCCTGACAGGTCTTCCGCCATGCGCTTGGTCAGCGTGGTCACCAGAACGCGTTCCTTCTTTTCTACGCGGTCGCGGATTTCAGCGAGCAGGTCGTCAATCTGGCCTTTGATGGGGCGGATTTCAACCGGCGGATCGATCAGCCCGGTGGGCCGGATGATCTGCTCGGTAACGACACCCGCGGTCATCGTCAGTTCATAGGGTCCGGGTGTCGCCGAGACGTAGATGATTTGGCCTGTGCGCGTCTCAAACTCGTCAAACTTCAGCGGGCGATTGTCCATGGCGGAGGGCAGGCGAAAGCCATAGTCCACAAGGTTGCCTTTGCGCGAACGGTCGCCATGCCACATGCCGTGCAGTTGCGGAACCGTAACATGTGATTCGTCGATAAAGATCATGAAGTCGCGCGGAAAGTAGTCGAACAGCGTTGGCGGCGGCTCGCCCGGCAGGCGTCCGCTGAAGTGTCGCGAGTAGTTCTCAATGCCGTGGCAGTAGCCAACGGACTTGATCATCTCCAGATCAAAACGCGTGCGCTGGTGGATGCGCTGCGCCTCCACCATGCGGCCTTCTTTTTCAAGCTGCGCTTCCCACTCGGTCAGTTCGTGCACGATGCTGTCGATGGCCGTGCGCTTCTTTTCGGGCTGCACCACGTAGTGCGACTTCGGATAGATGGGCAGGCGCGCGTACTTCTGTTTTACCGTGCCGAAGAGCGGATCGATCTGCGAAAGCGAGTCGATCTCGTCGCCGAACAGTTCGATGCGGTAGGCGTTCTCGTCGTAGGTGGGGTACACCTCGACCACATCGCCCCGCACGCGGAAGGTGCCGCGCCGAAAGTCGTTGTCGTTGCGCTCGTACAGGATCTCGACCAGCCGCCGTGTAATGTCTTCACGGCGCAACTTCTGGCCTTTTTCCAGCAGCATCAGCATGCCGTAGTACGCTTCCGGCGAACCCAAGCCGTAGATGCACGACACGGACGAGACGATGATGCAGTCGCGACGCTCAAACAACGACCGCGTGGCGGACAGCCGCAGCTTGTCCAGTTCCTCGTTGATGGTGGATTCTTTCTCGATGTAAAGATCGCCGGAGGGAATGTAGGCCTCGGGCTGGTAGTAGTCGTAATAACTCACGAAATACTCGACCGCGTTCGTCGGAAAGAAGGTCTTGAACTCGTGGTAAAGCTGCGCGGCCAATGTCTTGTTATGTGCAAGCACCAGCGCGGGGCGGTTCGTCGCCTCGATCACCTTGGCCATGGTGAACGTTTTGCCTGAACCGGTTACACCCAGCAGCACCTGATGCTTCTCGCCATCGCGCAGACCTGCGGTAAGTTCTGCGATGGCGCGGGGCTGATCGCCCTGCGGCGTGTACTCAGTATTGAGCTGGAAATCCATCCTTATAGAATAGCGTTTCGTTGTGTATACATTTCGACTTCCACAGCCTGAAGGAGGATGGAATGGAGAAGCGCCGTGCATTGATGATTGCCGCCCTCTTAGGTGCTTTGCTGGCCGGCTTTTTCTGGTATGTCTGGCAGCTTGCGGCCGGCACTCGGCCGGGGTTGCGAGAAGAGACGCAAGCTGACGTAAAGATGTACTACCCGGCGGGTAAAGATGACGGTTTCACGGTCTTTGTGGCACCTCCACCACCTTTGCTCCGGCCTGGAAAAGAGATTCCGCTATCGATTCTCTTTCGCAATGGGATGCCTGCGACCATCAGTGTCTCTCAGGTGCGGATTTCGCCAGCAAACTGTTTCAAGATCCGGCGAGACCCAGTCCGGGAACCAGCCGGCATCCGCATGGAAGGACAGCAAAGCAAGGCAGAAGTCCAGCTTCTTATGTGGGATGGAACCAACGAGTGCAATGAAAGACAATCGTTTGTATTGTTTTTCGACTGGCAGGTTGTAAGCGCGGTCAAGGGTAAGCCAACATCGGGAAGTTACGCTGTTGCTTCAAGCCAGCTTCGGCTTCTGCGCCAGGACCGGACGATATGGGAACGTATCTTTCATGTCTTTGGTTTACTTGCGGGAGCTATCCTGACGCCCTTCGTCATTGCACTCGTAACCATCCGCTACCAGCAATACAGTGCAAAACGTGAGGCTCGGCAGAAAGTCTGGGAAATTGTCTACCCGGACATAGTCAGCAACATTCAAACGCATTATGCGCCGATCCTGCGCAGGCTTGGCGCTGTCAGCGATTCGCTGGGAGCGCTCTCGAATGTTCCTACTACTGCCGAATGCCACGAACTCGCTGAGAAAATTCTGTTGCTTCGCGCTGAGGTGCGTCGCTTCGCCGCTTTACGTGGCGGCTTTCTCTTCCGCTCAAAAGCTGGAGAAGAACTCTGCGGCGACGTTGTGAACGCTTTTTGGCAAATGATGCTTAAGATCGATAGCCCTCAAATCCAGCATCTGGTAGCTCAGTGCTTTCTTAATGAGAACGTTCTCGAACAACTTCCGGCGGCAGCAACAGGATCGGCGGAGTTCGTAAATTACCGTGATGAACTAGTTGCAAAACTTAGTTCTGTAGCTAATTCGCAAACCTGTGGAGACGTGAAGAACTTGCTTCGGCTGGCAATCACAATATTGCAGTGCGAAAGCGACCACCCGCTGTACCCGGAATGGTACGACTCCAAGCCATCGTTTGATCTGAATATCTTCAGAGAGTTCCTCCTAAGTGAAAATTCGCCTTCTTACCTGCTCAAGCGCATAAGCGTAGGGGACGAACGCCGCACACGCCGCTATGCAAAGCAATACTTGAAGGAGACCAAAGCTTGGGCGGACTCAGACTGAATTGATATCCGGGCTGTACCGAAGCACAGCCCGGAAGAGGAGTTACTTCAGGATACCAACCATCGATTCGTTCCTCCTTGAGAGCTCGCGCCCTCGCATCCAGTATATTCAGCCTCCCGCGCTTACACCAGAGGTTTGCCGCTGCCTGTCGCAGGGATCACATACGGATACTGCTACCAGGAGCAGCTGCCAGTACTTGGAAAGTTAACCTTGACATGGAGCCCGATGTGATTGACCGCTTCCAGTTCTGCCTGGCCGAAATTGTTTGGCGGTCTTTGACCTACTGGCATAAGCAGCCCTTGTGCCTGCCTCTTCCGAGCGGGTTACAGTGGAGGCTTGAGCGCAGCGCACGCAAAGCACCATGATCCTTCCACACTCCGAGGCCATGCACTCGCGATCGCGTTGCTCTCTGCCGGCGCGCAGTTCATGGAGAACCTGGATGCGACCATTATCGCGACTGGTCTGCCCTCCATGGCGCGCGATTTTCATACTTCTGCGGTTGCGGTCAACGTAGGCATCACATCGTACCTGCTGACGCTTGCCATTTTCATCCCGGTCAGTGGATGGATGGCAGCGCGCTATGGGGAACGCCGAGTCTTCGCCTCCGCCATCCTGATTTTTACCGTCGCCTCTGCGCTGTGCGGCTTCAGCCGAACGCTGACACTCTTCACTGCCTCACGTGTTCTGCAAGGCATTGGCGGCTCCATGATGGTGCCCGTCGGGCGCCTGATGGTCATTCGCGCATCGAGCAAGGCCCAGTTGATGAA
>CAXUEW010000042.1:0-1641 GCA_964250115.1 uncultured Terriglobus sp. | reverse complement strand
GATTGCCTACACCATCTGGCCCGCTCTCGTTGGCCCCATTGTGGGGCCGCCGATCGGTGGACTGATTCTTTCGGTGGCAAGCTGGCCCTGGATGTTTCTACTGAATATTCCCATAGGCCTGGTGCTATTTGTGATCGCTCTCCGGATCGTGCGCAGCAATGCCGGCAGCGCAAAGGAGCCTTTCGACCTGCCGGGCTTCCTCCTGGTTTCGGGCTCATCCTTCTGCCTCATCTATCTGCTGGAAATGCTGCAGACAACAGGCAGGTCATACGCAGTCGCCTTCGGACTGGTTGCCGCGACTGTGCTGCTGGCTGCTGCCGCCATACGGCATCTTCGAAAGGTCAAGACGCCCCTTTTTCGACTGGAAGTTTTCCGCATCCAGACGTTTCGCACGGCCACGCTACCCGGTTCGCTCTTCCGGATGTCGGTCTTTTCCGTGCCGTTCCTTCTGCCTCTGTTGTTCCAGGTAGGGTTCGGCCTGACACCTCTTGCATCCGGCTCGCTGACCATGGCCGTGTTCGCTGGCAACCTGGCCATGAAGCCGTTGACCACACCCTTGCTTCGGCGTTATGGCTTTCGCAGTGTGCTGATCGTGAATGGGGTCGTGACCGTTCTGCTGCTGGCCGCTTGCGGATGGCTGCGCGCCGACACGCCTCGCCTTATCATGCTCACCGTCCTCTTTCTAGGCGGTCTGGGCCGTTCGATGGAATTGACCTCGCTGACCACCATGGGCTTTGCCGATCTGCCGGAACACCTCAAGGGAAGCGGCACCACGCTTGCGACAACGCTCCAGCAGATGACCACCAGCCTGGGCGTTGCGGTGGCCGCGCTGATCCTGCACACCACGGCCACGTTCCGGGGGCGGAGCAGCCCGGCTGACTTCCAGATTGCGTTTTGCATGATGGCTGCCATTGCAGCGTCGGCCCTGCCTTCGTTTGCGAAGTTGCATCCAGACTCGGGTGCCGCGGTGAGTGGAGCAGCAATCCGTGCAGAACGCATCGCCACGCCCGCCGAGGGCTAATCGCCTTCGCCCAGCAGCGTATACAGGGTCGGGAGCCATGCAGCGGGGCTGTCCACCATCGCATCCGGCTGCGCCGCGCGGAGACGGACCGGATCGAGGCCGTAACTGCAGCCCAGGCTCAGCACCCCAGCCGCACGGGCTGTCTCCACATCCACGTGCGAATCCCCGATCAGCACCGTTCTCCTTGCAGCTATTTCGGCACCGCGAAGCAGAGCAACTTCGTGCATGATCGTCTGTATGCCGAGCGGATGCGGCTTCTTCGTAGAGAAGCTATTGCCGCCATAGTTCCGAAAGAAAAAACGTGACAGTCCGAGTCCGTCGCAGATGCTGATCGAAGGATTAACCGGCTTATTCGTTAGGACGGCCATGGGAAGGGGAGGCCTGGCGTTACGAATGCGCTGCAACTCCTCAAGAACACCGGGGTAAACGCAGGTCGAATCCAGAAGGTGGTGGCGGTAGTAGCTGAGGAAGAAGGTAAGTGCCTCTGCAAGCAAGACTTCATTCGTGCCGCCTGTTACCTCTAGCGCTCTTGATAAGAGCGCAGCCGCGCCGTCACCGATGAATTCGGCGATCTGCTCCTGCGGGAGTGCTGTCCGGTGAAGATCGGCAAGCGTCGCGTT
>CAXUEW010000041.1:16294-17472 GCA_964250115.1 uncultured Terriglobus sp. | reverse complement strand
TCTTCATAATGGCAATGCTGTGCGTGTTGATGAGGCCTTCCGTCTGCGGCGTCAAGCCGACGTGTAGCGTCAGGTAGTCGGACTGCTTGAAAATGTCATCGACGGCGACCAGCGTGACGCCATTCTCGCGCGCAATCACGGGCGCAACGAAGGGATCGTAGCCGATCAATTCCATGCCGAAGCTACGGGCGCGACGGGCCACTTCAAGCCCGATACGGCCCAGGCCGACGATGCCCAGCGTCTTGCCGCGCAGTTCTGTGCCCTGCAGCGTTTTCTTTTCCCACTTGCCATTGTGCAGGGCGGTGGTGGCCTTGGGGATCTGGCGCGCCATGGTGATCATCAGGCCCAGCGTCAGTTCGGCTACGGCAACGGCGTTCGCACCGGGCGTATTCATGACGACGATGCCGCGCTTGGTGGCCGCGTCCGCGTCGATGTTGTCCACGCCCACGCCCGCACGGCCGATCACGCGCAGTTTGGGTGCGTGCTCCAGCAGTTCCGCTGTCACCTGCACTGCCGAACGTACCACCAGCGCATCGGCATCGGCCAGTTCGGCTGCCAGATTGGTGATCTTGTCCGCGCTGACCAGCTTCCACGAGGGCTCCTGTTGGAACACGGCCAGGGTTGCGGGCGAAACCTTCTCGGCGAGGACGATCTTCATGCAGCTTCTTTCCCGAAGGCATCGCCTTCGCTCAGGTTGATTACCTATTGCAGATGGTCTGCGGCAGAACCAGGATGCAGTTCACTTGCGTGCCGTTACCATCAACCGGCGACGCAGGGCCTGCCTCTACTGTACCAACCTCAGGCTGTCAGCTTACGCACCACGTTACGCGGCGGCTGCTCTGCGCTAGTCTTACTGCAGCCATGACTCCCGAGACAACCACCTCCGTCGATACCCCCTTGCGTCCTCGCGACGTGTCCCACACGCCGAAACGCTACCTTGTGCTGGGTGCTACGTCGGGCATTGCAGAGGCGACCTGCCGCATCTGGGCTGCGGAAGGCGCGAACCTTTTCCTGGTGGGGAGATCGGCTGAAAAGATCGAAGCTGTGGCGGCAGACCTGCGCGTGCGCGGAGCAGCCTATGTGGACACCGCGGTCGTCAACCTGGACGAACTTCAGCATCACGCCGATCTGCTGGCTCACGCCATCACGTCGCTGGGCGGCCTGGATGTTGCGTATCT
>CAXUEW010000041.1:11116-16284 GCA_964250115.1 uncultured Terriglobus sp. | reverse complement strand
CTCGACCACCGAGCGGTCGTAGCGGGTGTGCAGGCCGAGCAGGATGCCGCACACGCCGAGCAGATTCTGCACACCAACCTGACCGCACCCGTCAGCATGCTGACGTGGCTCGCAAACTTCTGCGTGAAGCAGGGGCATGGAACGCTGGCTGTTCTGTCCTCCGTGGCGGGCGATCGTGGGCGTAAATCAAACTACGTGTATGGCGCGTCCAAGGCTGGGCTGACCGCTTTTGTCGACGGTCTGCGCAACCGCGTGGACCGCGAAGGCATCCACGTGCTGACCATCAAGCCCGGACCGGTCAAGACGTCCATGACCGCAGGCATGAAGGGCAACGAGAAGTTCGCGGACCCGGCAAAGGTCGCGAAGACGATTGCAGACAGCATTGCTGCAGGCAAGGGCAGCATCCTGTATGTGCCGGGCATCTGGTGGCCCATCATGACCGTGATCAAGGCCATCCCGGATTCGATTTTTAAGAAGCTGAATCTTTGATTCGTCGTCGTGTCGTCGTCTTCCCATTGAGAAGAAAATTTCACACTGAGGCTTTGGAAGGGGCAGGGCTGAAGCCCTGCTCCTACGAAAGCCGGCATCTTGCGCCGTCTAGTCTAGGCAATGCGAGCAGAGTGGCCGCGCGACAACAGCAGCCTAACGGTTATCGATCTCCGATAATTGCTCCGCAATCGCATGTTGCAACGCGGGCACATGGTCGATCACACCCATCAAGGCATTCCGTAACAGCCGTGCCACCGACGAATCGGCAGTGGCCGCACGCGTCATCAGGTCGGTCGTTCGAACCACCGAACGCGCAATCTCAAGCCGCTTCTGCTCCCACTCGGCCAGCGAAGCTTTGTCTCCCGTGGTGACCACGCCATGCAACACGTTAGCCAGTGAAACCGCATCCTGAATCCCGGTGTTCATGCCCTGTCCACCGGCGGGGCTGTGCACGTGGGCGGCATCGCCCAGCACGATCATCCTGCCCTGCCGCAGGGCTGACGCGACGCGGTGCTGAATCTGGTAGTGCGACGACCACGCCATGCTCTTCACACGCGCTTTCTGTTGCTGTGGACCGCGCTCGTCCAGCAGCCTTTGCAGATCGTCCAGTGAAGGAGAACCGACTTGTTCACGCATGGTCGCAATCACGCGATACCGGTCTCCCGGCAGCGGAACCACCAGCAGAAACCCGGCTGGCGAAAAGAACATGTCCATGCCGTCGCGTTCGACGGGGAAGTCCATCTCGACATCGCCGAGCACAAAGTTCTCTTCGTAGGCTCCGCCCTCAAAGCCGATGCCGGCCGCTTGCCGGACAACACTATGCACGCCATCGCAACCGATCACCCAGCCTGCGCGTATCTGCTGCACCAGCACGCCTGCCGCGGTGTAGGTAAGGGTCGCTCCTGCATCGTCTGCAGCAATGTCTGTGACACGAATGGTCTGCGTCACGGCACCACCCAGTTCGCGCAACCGCGTGGTCAGGACAGCCTCCGTCTGGTCTTGCGGCAACGCCAAAGCGTATGGATAGCTGGTTGGGAGGCCGTCAAAGCTAACCTGCATGCGCGTGGCGTCCCCCTCACGCATGCGGGCATGGCTCAGTTGCAGGCCTCGTTCAATCAGCCGTCCAGTCACATCCAGCGGCTCCAGCACCTCCAGCGTGCGCGCGTGAAGGATTACGGCTCGCGAAGTCGCCGGGGGTGCCGCATGCTTTTCAAATAGCAACGCCGGCGTGCCCAGCCTCTGCAACTCTGCTGCCAGTGCCAGGCCGGTTGGCCCAGCACCCACGATGACAACCACTTCTCTGCCGCCCGGCATGGCCGCCTCCCGTAAAGCAGATAGCTTACCAGTCCAGCTTGGATCGGTCCTTTGTACTTCATCCGGTCACAATCTGGTCTGCGCAACCTGCAACCTTCACTGCCGCGCTGACCATCCGAACAGACTTGAGTATGCGAAAACCTTCTGTCCTGCTGTTTGCGACGGTGTTGTCGGTCAGCATCTGCGCACCTGCGCAGAACACGGGGGCGCGTGCGACGTCCCAGACTACGGAGAGCGCCCCTGCATCGGCAGGCACTGCTGCGAGTCCAGCCGTTGCTCCGGCCCGGACACGCCCAGCGAGGCGCGGCAGTGCAGGAGGGCGTGGCGGCAATTCAGCCGCGCATAGCAGTGGCACAGCCGCAGCGCGGGCTTCCGGCACACAGGCAACTGTTGCGAACGCAAATGTGGGCGTGATCGGCGACAGCAATGGAGATGGCTTGCTTGACCACGCTGGGATGGGTCCTGACAGCGCGGCGCTACCCGGCATTGCCATGGTGCATAACGCCCTGGGTGTCGCCGCCGGAACACCCATTCAGGTGCGTCTGCAGCAGGCGATTGACTCAGGCCATGCCCACAATGGCGACGTGGTACGCGGTGCGCTGGCCGCTGCACTCGGCAAAATACAGGCAGGGGCACCCGTGATCCTGACGGTCGTCGCTGCGGCCGCCGCGGGTCAACTGACCAGCAACGGCGTGCTTTCTTTGCAGGTTGTCAGCGTGAATGGCGAACAGATCCTGTCACAGGTCGTTACCGCCGAGGGCAACGAAGGCCAGAAGATTCTGCCGGACGACGCACCCGCGCGTGGAACTGAGGCGATCTTCCAACAGGACACTCCGATCACCCTGCCTGCCGCCTAGCTTTTGCTGCTAAGCGCCGCTGCGCACCAGTTGCAGCATCTCGGCCGCGTGGCCTTCGGGCTTCACCTTGCGGAACTCGGCCTGGAGCTTGCCGTCTCGACCGAAGACAAAGGTCGATCGCTCAATCTTTGTAACCGGCTTGCCGTACATGGACCCCTCGCTGACCACGCCGAACTGGTGGCATACCTTCAGATCAGGATCGGCCAGAAGCGGAAATGGCAGTGAAAACTTCGTCGCGAACTTCTTCTGCGCCTTGACGGGATCACGCGAAATGCCCAGAATCACGGCTCCGGCAGCCTTTAGCTGGCTGTCCAGGTCGCGAAACTCGCACGCTTCTACGGTGCATCCTGGCGTGTCCGCGCGTGGATAGAAGAACAGCACTACGGGACTGCCGCGAAACTGCGAAAGTTTGACGGCGTTGCCGTCCTGATCCTGTAACTCGAAGTCAACTGCATCACCTGTTTGCATGGATAACAGCTTACCTCCTGACGAGTTAGGCAGAGCACCGCCAAGTTGCCGGTGTGCCTTCCGCCTGGAATCGCCGTCCAACATTCTGATGAACTACGCCAGAAAACGAGTGACCTTGCCACACCGCATCCTCGCCGCTGCCCTGCTTGCGCCGCCTGCCCTGCTGCCCGCGCAGATGCACCGCGTCGCCGCGCCGGAGCAGGTGACGCGCGCCGTGGCTGTGTATGAATACGTGGGTGACGTGCAGCACCCCAAAGCCGCCCGGCTGATTCCGATTTCCTTGTTCATAGGCGGACACTTTGAAGATGCCGGCGTGTACCTGGCACGGCCCATCCCTTTTGCGCTGGACGGCGGCCTACGGTACGAATTGCAGCATGCCGGTGTCAGGCAAAACTTCCTCGATGTAGTCGCTTCACGGCACTTCACCAGCAGCACCGTAGCCACAGCAACGCCGTTTGACGACGGCTGGTTCGGTTATGGCCGCGTCGCTCCTTTGCCTGCACCAAAGGCAGCAAAGCTGCGGCCCAACTGCGGTAACGCGCGCGTGGTGCAGGAAACAGACTCAACGAAAAAAGACGACGGCAAACCACACTTCGGCACAAAGCCGTCGGCGGACGACGACAAACAGGCACCCACTCCGCGCGGCAGACGCAACACCATCGCCCCGGACCCATGCCGCGAGGAAGACACCGACAAGCCGGAACGCATCTCGCTGGCGGATGATTCGAAGAAAGACAACGATTCGCCCGACCCGGAGCGACCGACCCTGCATCGCTCCCCGGCGACCACGGCCAACAACACCGGCGCGGCCGGCAAGCCTGACAAGAAGGCACCCAAGCCGCCACCCGCGACCATCACAGCGAACGGCGGACCGGATGATGACCCCGACCGCCCCACTATCCGCCATCGCACCAGCGACGAAAACGATCCGAACGCGCTGCCGCCCGATCCCATCGACCTCGCCAGCCGGGAACGTTCCCCCGCGACGGCGAAAAGCGTAGCCAACGCAGACCTGGCCACTGCTACCCCCATGACGGCAAACGACACCGTTGCGGAGGGTGGGTCGATCTCCGCGGGTGACACCATGGGTCACGGACCGGTGCTGCGCCGCGGCCGCCTTACCTCCCCGCCGCCAGAACCACCCGCGCCCGCCCCCAAACCAGTCGCGGCAGGCTCCACTGCAGCCGTCGCCGCAGCGCCGGCAGCTTCGCGCTCGGTTGCAGCGCCGCTCGATGCAGTCATCGCCGTCAGCGACGCCAAGGAGCGCGTTCCACACGACTTTTCCTACCGGTTCTCTTCGGACATGGAACGCGCCGCAGCACTCGGCACGCTGCAGGGCATGGCTCTCGCCGTCGTAAACAACCCGGCCCTCGCGACCGACGTCCAGGAGGGAAGCACGGCGAAGCCTGCTGCGGTTACAGCAGGGTCCTCGCCATCCCGCAGTTCAGCCCCCGCTGGACGATCCACCGCAGGTACCCGCACATCGGCACGAACAGCCGTCCGTTCGCGCGTGCGTCCTGCGGCAGTTGCCGCGAATGCGCCGGCTCCAGGGCTGACTGACGAGACCCTGAGCGCCTTTCAGCTTTACTTCAGCGCTCCCATCACCTACGCCTACACGGCGCGCATGCCGGCCAGCGGAGCCACGCCGGAGCGCTTTGTCACCGTAATCGCGCAGACCGACGCCGAAGGCAAGCTGCAGCCAGCCATGCGCTCCGTGACCGATGCCGCCCACCTGGACCGCACGCCGCGCTACCGCCTGATCGACGTGGTCGACGCGGACGGCAGCAATCGCGCCTCTCTCCTGATGGAACTTCGTGCGCAGCATACCCGGCAGTTCGCTCTGTACCGCCTACTAGGCAACAAGCCTGATCAGATCTTCGTCAGCGGCACGACACTTCTGTAGGCCGCTTCGATAACACATCGCCGCTCGGCGATAATCATGCGATGCCCTCTGGAGATCTGTTCGCCGACGCCTCCTCAACCAAGTCCCGCAGCGAAGGCGCGACCATCCTGGCCCACTGCGATGGCGGCGCGCGCGGC
>CAXUEW010000041.1:1370-11106 GCA_964250115.1 uncultured Terriglobus sp. | reverse complement strand
CACCGGATGAAGTGCTTCGCTGCGAAGAATGCCGTCGGATCCTCGTCCGGACGCCGGAGTCCGGCCTGTCATGACCCGGCGGCTGGTGATGGAGGCCGACGGCGGCTCGCGTGGCAATCCCGGCCCGGCCGGCTACGGTGCAGTCATCGTTTCGGAAGACGGTACCGTGTTGGCCGAACTGTCAGAGTTTCTCGGCTTCAAGACGAACAACTTCGCGGAGTACAGTGGCCTGCTCGGCGTGCTGCAGTGGGCGCTGGACAACGGCCACACCCGGCTGAAGGTCGTCAGCGACTCGTTGCTGATGGTCAACCAGATCCAGGGCAAGTACAAGATCAACAGCCCCGACCTGAAGCCGCTCTACGAAGAGGCAAAGCGGCGCATTGCGAAGCTGAGCTACTTCAACATCTCCCACGCACTGCGGCACAAAAACAAGACTGCTGACCGCCTGGCCAACGAAGCGATGGATCGCGGTACCAACCGCCGACCGGAACCCGGTGCATCCTCACCCGCACCACTGCGAGCTACGCCCTACCCGACCAGATCCACCGAGCCGCCCGCACCCAGCCGCATGGACCCCATGCCGCCGGAATCTCGCACCGCAGCACCTGCAAACGGCGAAATGCTGCGCGGCTTTGTGAAAGACGGCAGCATCGTTCTGCTAGGCGGTAAGACGCTGCCGGACGGTGTGTTTGTAAAGATCATTCGAGAGTAGCCTGCCCGCAGTTCTACTAAAGGCCTGTCATCCTGAGCGAAGCGAAGGATCCCGCTACTTTGTACCTTTGCGATGAGTCCGCTTCTTTCCGGCAACTGAGCTCATCTGGCAGGGATGTTCGAAGCACGCACGGCACACGCATAATTCGCAGCATCAGACTCGCTGCCTTTGCCGTTGTACTTACTAAGCTCTGGGTAAGGACACAAACTGCGCGTGCGATCGACCTTGCCATTCGTATCGTGCGAAGCAGGAATGGTGTCAGGCCGCTTACCACCTTCGCGCCATGCTTCTAGTGCGACCAGCATGTCGAAGCGGCTTGGACCGTCGCCTCCGCCGCAGTGATTCATGCCGGGCACCAGGTACAGGCGGTGCGATGCATCGGCTAAGTTGTCGCCCACAGCCATGCGCACAGCGTTGAAGTAGTTGACGCTGTTGCCCGGCATCACCTGCTGGTCTGTCAGGCCGTGATACTGCAGCAACTTGCCACCATGCCCAAAGAAGGGCCGCAGGTCAGGGTCGGTTGACGCCAGCACTTTGTCCGCACGCGTGTGGGCAAGGGTCACGTCGCCGTCGAAGTTCAAGGTCCTGAAATCCCAATCCGGTTTGTTGAAGACGATGTAGCGGAAGAAGTCATTCGCCAGCAGAATCGGCTCGGGTCCACCGGCAAGTGTCTTCCACACCAGTTCACTGCCGCGTTCCATGGGCGGAAAAATCACTTCGCCCGTGCGCGGGTTTGTCGCGGGTGTGTAAATCCGCTGTGCCGCGCGTACCTGCGAAGCCGTAAGACAATCCTTGCTCTCACCGGCTTTGCACTGGAGCATCACAGGATCAAAGCGGCAGGTAAACGGGTCATCGAGCACCCCGGCATGTGACGGGCACGCCTGCAGCACCGCGCGATGGATGACCGGGTACAGCGCGGGATCGATGTAGTCCTCGGGCTTGCCCAGCGCTGCCTGCGCCACCCATATGCGTTCCGTCATCATGGGCGTGATGTTGTTGGTGGTCGCCCCTGCCACAATGCCGTCGTAGTCTTGCGGGTAGCGCTGCGCCTCCATGAGCGCCTGCCTGCCGCCGGAGGAGCAACCTACAAAGTACGACAGCTTCGCTGGCGCGCCGTAGTACGCCGCGACAAGTGCTTTCGCAGCCACTGTCATCTCGTGCACTGCGCGGTAGCCGAAATCGATCAGCTTTTCAGGGTGCCCCGGTGCAAAGCTTGCACGTCCGCCGATGTGTCCCGTGTCGGTGGAACTGGTGGCGTAACCTCGTGCAAGCGCCGTGGCCATTTCCGCCGTGTTGACTGAGCCGCCCCATCCGCCATTGCCCACGGCCTGGTACTTGCCGTTCCATGCGGCCTGTTCAGGCAGCCAGACTTCGATACCGATTTCTGAATCTGAAGTGGGTCGCAGCAGGGCAGTCACGCGGCACGACGACTGCAAATGCTGAGTCTTGTCCGCAACTTCCGTGTGCAGTACGGTCATACCGGGCAAGCGCACATCTTTCAACGATGCGCAGGACAAAGGAGCCGCGTGCATCAGGTGACATGACAGACAAAGGATGAACAGCACGGACGTCCACCGTAGATGTAAAAGCTTCACGCCAGCTTCCCGATTAACAATCATTCCCTAAGTCTCCGACTAATCCGTCGCCAACCTATGCCTGGTGAATCGTAGGGCTTGAGGCCTCGGGATAGCCCAGTAAGTTACAGTGACACGCGGCTTTAGCCGCCGGGATAGACCACGATGCAGGCTTTGATCCCGGCTTTAGCCGCCGAGATCGTCTTCCCTGTGGCTAAAGCCACGTTCCTTCAAGAATCCTTGGACTACCTCGGCGGCTAAAGCCGCAAGACCAGCGGACTTCCAAACCCCTTGGCAGCAAGCGAGACCTCAAACCCTTCAACAGGTGTCGATAGATGCTAGGTCGTAAGGCGCAGCACATAAGCATAAGGATTCGGCTTATCCGCAGGCATGGTCACCTCAAGCGCGTCCGCAGTCTGCGTAAACCGCAGCGGTGCGGTGCCACCGATCATCTCCACACGCTGTATGGCACGCGGAGCATGCTCGCCGCCCCGGCGCAGCGTCTTGATGCGCACTTTGCCATCGGTGGGCCATGCCAGCACAAACGCGTATAGCAGGTTTCCCCGCATGGTGAAGCGAATGTCCTCGGCGGTGTGCGGCCGCGTTTTCTCGCTGAAGTTCTGTTCGATGGGCTCGGGCGGCCCCTCGCCAAATACCGTGAACGGCCGCGTGCCGTAAATAGCCTCGCCATGCTTCGGAATCCACGAAGCAAGCTGCTGCAGGAAGGCGTGCTCGTCCTCATCAATGGAGCCGTCGCCGCGCACCGGAACACTCAGCAGCAGGTTGCCGTTCTTGCTGATCACATCGATCAGCAGCGGGATCACCGTCTCCGCGGTCTTATACTTGTGCTGCTCGAAGATGGAACGCCTGTAATGCCAGTCTCCTATGCAGGTGTCGGTCTGCCACGGGTCCGCAAGGATTTCACTCGAACGGCTGCGTTCGATGTCATAGGTAAAGGCACCGCGATGTTCCGGCGAAGGCTTCTTCGCAAAGACCACTGCCTGCTGTGATCCATGTCTCTTGATGCTGCTGTTGTACAGGTGCGCCGTAACGCGCAGGCCCTTGTCGCCCAGCGGTAATTCCTCGTCGTCAAAATACACCAGGTCAGGGTCGTACTTGTCGAAGAGTTCTTTGCAACGGAGGTACCAAAGCTCCGCGAAGCGGGGATTTTCCGGCGGGTCTTCCTCGTGCCACTTGCCGTCGCGGGTGCTATGCCATTCCTTTTGCGCCTGAATGGTGTCGATGCCGTCCGGTATGACAATGTTCCGGCCCGTGTACAGTTCCTGCGGATCCAGACCTTCCCACCATTGTCCTTTGCCGTCAGCCTTGGTCACGGTGTAGGCGTCGTAGCGCACATTCGCCATGGGGCCGGCAGCGTCGTAGCCGTAGGCAGTCTGAAACCAGTGCCATGCGTGCGAACTGTGATTGGACACGCCAAACTTCAAGCCATGCGCACGCGCGATCTTTGCCCAGGTGCCGATGATGTCTCGCTTGGGCCCGATCTTTGTTGAGTTCCACGGGTGGTACGTCGAGGCGTAGTTATCGAAGTTGTCGTGATGGTTCGCCAGCGCGAAAAAGTACTTCGCGCCCGCGGCCTGGTACAGCCCCATCAACTGCTCGGGCTGCCACTTCTCCGCCTTCCACAGGTTGTCGATCTGCATGAAGCCGAACTTCGACGGATGTCCATAATGCTGCGTGTGCCAGTCATGCACGGGATCGTTCTGCATGTACATGCGGCGCGCATACCAGTCACCCTGCTCCGGCACGCACTGCGCGCTCCAATGCGCCCAGATACCGAATTTCGCATCGCGAAACCACTCGGGCGTGCGGTACTGCTTCAGTGAATCGTATGAGGGCTGGAAGGGGCCTGGTGCAATGGTGCGCTGTTGTGCGAATGCAGTGGCAAGCTGTTGCGAAAAGGCGTGTGCCGCAGGTGCAAGCGCGGCAGCAGCGGCGGTCCCGCGTAGAAAGGTCCGGCGGCTGAATTTCCCTGTCATGCGCAACATAGTACGCCCGTCCACCCTGCGCCGTCGCGGCGATTGTTGCCACGTATACAAATGCCCCACTGGCGCGGGCTCGGCAGCGGGGCATCGATAGGAGGCGATTTGTATCGGTTGACGGTTGCGCTACTTCAAGTTCGCCGCCTTGTACGCCGCAATCGACTTCTCGATCACTTCGTGCGCGTATTTCGCATCGCGCCAGCCTTCAATCTTCACCGTCTTCCCTTCCAGGTCCTTGTAGGTCGAGAAGAAATGGACAATCTCCTTCAGCTTGTGCGGATGAATCTGCTCATAGCTGGTGATGTCGAAGAAGCGCGGATTCGCGCAGCCCACCGCCAGCACTTTTTCATCGCCCTCACCGCCGTCGATCATCTCCATCAGGCCAATAGGGCGCACCTCCTGCAGGCAGCCGGGAAAGCTGGGTTCGTCCACCAGCACCAGCACATCCAGCGGATCGCCGTCGTCGCCCAGCGTGCTTGGCAGAAAACCATAGTCGCCGGGGTAATGCACCGGGCTGTACAGATTGCGGTCCAGTTTGAAGACATGCAGCTTCTTGTCGTACTCGTACTTCATGCGGCCCTGGTAGGGGATTTCAATGACCGCGTTGACTACTTCGGGCGATTTTGCGCCCACCGGCAACTCCAGATAATTCGGCATAGGTCTTGTTTGTCTCAGGTTACTGGAAGATATGCTGCCGCGCTGCTGTTCGCTGCACGGCGATACAGTACGCTTCCGGGGAGAAGGGAGGCAACTCCAACAGTTTACCCCGGCCACCGCGCCCGCGCTTCTGAGAAGACTCTGCCGGTCCCATGGCAAAGGAAAACTGCTACCGGAAGGTATAGTGCTGGTATGCGCGCCCACGTTTATGTCACGCTGAAGACCACGGTGCTCGACGCCCAGGGACAAACCATCGCCAACGCTCTCCGCCGCTTGCACCACCCGCAGGTGGAGTCCGTTCGCCAGGGCAAGTACTTCGTTCTGACCCTCGCCGATTCGCTCGCGGGCGATGCTGCCGAGGCCGAAGTCCAACGCATCGCCAGCGAAGTCCTGACCAACCCCGTGATCGAAGAGTTCACCTACAAAATCGAGTCGTAGAAACGCAGAAAAAAACTGGACTAAATACTCCTCGCGACCTTCGCGTGCACTTCCTTCGCGACCTTCGCGTTCTGCTTTACCAGGACACGGTGACCCATGAGCCTACGTAAGGAGCGCCAATGACCACTCGCCGCACCTTCATGAAATCCGCCGCAGCCTGCGCGCCTGCCGCTATGCTCGCATCGGCAAAGACACCGGCGCAGTCCGCCGCACCGGTCACAAAGCTGCTGCCGAATTCCATCCCCGTAGCCGACCTGCCCAAGCATTACGACGTGGAGCCCGGCCTCCACAACCTCGAAAACGGCTACTGGGGCGTGATGCCCCGCTCCGTTGCCGCTGTCTACGCGGAGCAGAGCGCGTATGTAAACCGCAACAACAGCATCTGGGCGCGCAACGTGCTGCCTGGCGGCGCATGCCTTGCCGCCGGCGGGCGTGAGGCACGCGAAGCCATCGCCCGGCAGGTTGGCGCGCACCCCGATGAAATCGCCATCACACGTAGCGGGTCTGACGCGCTGCAGGCGCTCATCACCAACTACAAACCGCTTCGGGCGGGAAATGCTGTCATCTACTGCGACCTGGATTACGACGCCATGATCGCCAGCATGGACTGGCTGGGCGACCACCGCGGCGCACAGGTCGTCCGTTTCAACATGCCCGAACCGGCTACCACGGCCAACATCCTCGCCGCGTATGACGACGTGCTGAAGCGCACGCCTAACGCCAAACTGCTGCTGGTCACGCAAGTCTCGAACCGCACCGGCCTGGTCACGCCCGTCAAGGAAATCGTCGCCATGGCGCGCGCTCGCGGCGTCGACACGATCGTCGACGCGGCCCACGGCATCGCCTGCCTCGATTACCAGATCGCCGATCTCGGCGCGGACTTCGTCGGCTGGTCCGTGCACAAGTGGACCAGCGCACCGCTGGGCACGGGCGCCATGTACATCCGCAAGGGCCGCATCGCCGACATCGACGTCGCCTACGACAACCACGAGATCCCCGCCACCGACATTACCGCGCGCGTCCCCGCCGGGACCGTCAACTTCGCCGCCGTCCTCAGCATTCCCGCTGCCGTGGACTTCCACTTCGCCGTGGGCGCAGCTGCCAAAGAAAAGCACCTGCGAACCCTGCGCGACCGCTGGGTCCACGCCGTCGCCGACCTGCCCAACGTCGAAATCTGCGTGCCTGACGACCCCGCCCGGTCCTGTGCCATCACCAGCTTCCGTCTGCGCGGCATGCACACCGCCGCCGAGGCGCAAAAGGTCCAGCAACGCCTCTTCGACAAGTACCGGGTCCACACCGTCTGGCGCAAAGGCGTGGCCAAAGGCCCCGTCATCCGAGTAACTCCCGGCCTCTACAGCACAATCGCCGACAGCAACGCTCTCGCCGCCGCCCTCCACGCCGAACACGCCATGCTGCTGTAGAGGGCCGCACTTACTGGTGTAGTCACACCACTTTTGACCCTTGTCATCCCGCAGTGCAGCGGAGGGATCCGCATTTCAGCCTGGACCGCCACCAATGCAAGCTGAGCGCATCCAAGCCCTCGAGATCAGGAGTACCGCTCCAGGCACACATGCAGATCCCTCCGCTACGCTGCGGGATGACAGAGGGTGAAGTGCGAACCCGACGTCCACTGCAAACGCTGCCACACTCCATGTAGATTGGCAACACCGGCATGAGCATCTTTCCCCTGAAGCCCACCTCCTCCTACGTCAAGGCGTACTTCGCCGCACTGGCCCAGTTTCAACAGCACGGCCACGTCACCGAGGGCAACACGCGATCTGCCTTCTCAGACCTGCTCAAGCGCGGCTGCGGCCCGTACGGCTGGCACCTGGTCGAAGAGTTCCAATTCAAAGGCACAAAGAAACAGCCGCTCCGCGCAGACGGGGCGCTCATCGACGGCCTGACCCTCAACCACGGCATCTGGGAAGCCAAGGACACAGCCGACGACCTCAAGAAGGAAATCCGTGCCAAGGTCGACAAGGGCTACCCGCTCACCAACACGCTCTTCCAGTCACCGGACCACGCGGTCCTGTACCAGGACAGCCGCATCGCCTTCGACAAGCCCATTGACACTGCGGCAAACCTTGTCGAAGTCCTTGAGAAGTTCTTCGAGCACCAAATCGTTCCCGGTGTGGACTGGCAGAAGGTCATCAAGGAGTTCAGCGAGAAGGTGCCGGAAATTGCCGGTGGCATCGACAACCTCCTCACCAGCGAACACGAAAGGAACCCCATCTTCCGCGAACGCTTCGCAGCCTTCGCCGAACTCTGCCGCACCAGCATCAACCCTGACCTGTCTGACGAGTCCATCCGCAAGATGCTGGTGCAGCACCTGCTCACCGAGCGCATCTTCCGCAAGGTCTTCAACAACCAGGAGTTCCTGCAGCGTAACGTCATCGCCGTCGAGATCGAAAAGGTCATCCGCTCCATCACGGACAAGCACTTCTCCCGCGACCAGTTCCTCAAAAACCTCGACCACTTCTACATCCCGCTTGAGAAAGCGGCAGAGCAGCAGGAAGACTACACCGAAAAGCAGCACTTCCTGAACGCGGTGTACGAGCACTTCTTCCAGAGCTTCGACCCCAAGCAGGCCGACACCATGGGCATCGTCTACACGCCGCAGCCTATCGTCGACTTCATGGTCCGCTCCGTCGAAGAATCCTCAAGCAGGAGGTCGGCAAGAGCCTCTCCGACGAAGGCGTGCACATTCTGGACCCGTTCACCGGCACCGGCAACTTCATCACCCGAATCATGCAGGAGATCAACTATGGAGCCCATTTGGGGTTGCTATATTGTGCAACCGTCCGGTGCCTTCCCCAAAGGGCTACCAATCACGATATGGAATTTCTGAGATGGATATCTGAACATTAGGTAAGTCATTTGCTAATAAAAGCTGCTTGACTGACATCGCCGTCAAAGCTGTTTTTACTGACGGTCCGATGATGATCTCGTTGATCCAACTCTCGCCTTCCTGAACCAGAGACTCGCTTTTCATTCCTTTATTTAGCTCGGCTTCGATGTACGGGATGAGGGTGGAATCCCCTGGTCTGAACTGTTGATGGCGCATTGGTTTCTCGTGTCGTTGAAACGAAAGCCGCCACTCCTTCTCTTCATTGAACGCACCATGCTTGAATCGGATCTGAAACAACGAGAGCCAAATAGCAAATTGCCGGGCAAAAGGCAACTTATCGTTCCCCAAATAAATATGAGAGCTTGGCTTCGAAAGCAGCTGTTCTAAAGAGCGGTCGAAGTCTGTTTCAGTCTTATCAGAGACGTACATCACTCGCTGAAATTGATGACCTGTGAAGTGCGGTTCACCCTTGGGATTGTGGATCCATTGTGTATTGAGTGCCTTGCTGTTAAATCCTATCGCTACACCTGGGCTACCTTTGCAGTAAGCACGCCATTGACTCAGCGAATCTTTGGCTTCTGAAAAGGATGCAACGAAGTGGACGCTCTTGCTCTCGGTTGCAGCAGCGAGTTTTACCTGTTCGATTAACGCCAGAAGGTCTATGTTTTTATAATGCCGGCCCTCTTGGGAAAAACTTTGCAGACGTCGTTCGAGCGTTAGCCAAAGATGCATCGCTTCTGAGGTGTCGTTTAGATACCGATAGTCGGTTGCCCAAATTCTTTGGCTAGTGATTATGCCAATTAGACCCTGTAATGTCGTGTAGTGGTAAAGAGTAACAGGTGCTTGAGCGAAGCTGAGACCGAAGTGAATTGATCCCTGAGACCTCTCAAGCTCATCGAGTTGCTGCCGCCATTCTTCAATCACATGATCCTCTTCTCAAAGAGCGCCATCTAGGTATTGAACTCCTCACTGGAGAGAATCTCAAGATGACAGAACATCACAGATTGAGCGCTAAACGAGTTCCGCACCCACTACACCGACGAAAGTATCACCAAGTGGAACATCTTCCACGCCACCTATGCGATCCTGCACCACCCGGAGTACCGCACCCGCTACGCCGCGAACCTGAAGCGTGAGTTGCCCCGCATCCCGTTCCCGCCGGACTTCCACGCCTTTGCCGCTGCCGGCCAGCGCCTGATGGAACTCCACATCGACTATGAGCGGCAGCCCGAGTACCGGCTGGAGCAGGTGGAAGACCCCGAGGCCGACATCAGCTTCCGCGTTACGAAGATGAAACTATCAAAAGACAAGACGGAACTGAGCTACAACGACTTCCTGCTGCTGCGCGGCATCCCGGCGGGTGTCTACGACTACCGGCTGGGCAACCGGTCCGCTCTGGAGTGGGTCATCGACCAGTACCAGGTCTCCACCGACAAGCGCTCTGGCATCGTCAACGACCCTAACCGCGAGGACGACCCCAAGTACATCCTGCGTCTGATCGGGCAGG
>CAXUEW010000041.1:0-1360 GCA_964250115.1 uncultured Terriglobus sp. | reverse complement strand
GTAATCACCGTCTCGCTGGAGACGAACGCCATCATCGCCGCGCTGCCAACGCTCGGCCTGCCTGACGCGGAGCCGACGGCAGAGATACCGCCGAGTGAGCCGGACAGTACCCACACATAGGTCCGACTGCCCGCTCGCTTTCGAAGGCATGGCTTCAGCCATGCCAACTCGTGCGCTTTATAGAACCGGCTTCAACCGCCGAGGTCAGCTTCTCCCGCAGTCTGCTGTCTATGAAGAATAGAAGTCGACCTCAGGGGCTGAAGCCCCGAGCCTATCAATCAACATAGATAGCATGGCTCAAGCCATGCCCTTCCGAAAGCTATACGTTGATACGTCGTGGCTGTCTTTTTGACCTACAAGCTTCCGCATTGTTGCGCCTTCAGCCGCCGAGATAGATCATGGCCCCGGTAGACGCGGCTTCAGCCGCCGAGATTTGTATCTCTGTGGCTAAAGCTACCTTCCGTCGCGATGGCTGCAATCTATCTCGGTGGCTAAAGCCACGCGCCGCCGCGCGTCCGGCTATCTCAGCGGCTGAATGCCGCAAGAAGAGCAGGACACCCATTGCCCCACCAAGGGACACTCGCCGCCTGCATGAACCGCGCCTGCCGCCGATAAGTGTCTTGTCGAACATACTTCGACCGGAGCCCATGATGCATGACCTTCTCATCGCTTGCTCATTCTTTGTCACCACGGTGATCGCCTGCCTGTTCGCGGTTTTTCCCGGCCAGCATGAACTGCCCAAGCAACTGTAAGTGCACGCGCCATCCCGCACGGCTTCTACGACCGGTCGTCTGCGGGTCCTGGTCATAGCGCGGACGTACCTTGAGGTAGCCGCGCAGACCATCGGAAGATGCCATAAACCTGAGCATTCTTCAAACGGTCACAACGCGTGCCTTCGAATACGCGTGTCCTGGCAGAGATGCCGGCTAATGAGCATGGCCCGCATGAGAGTGCGCGTCCATGCTGCAAAACAGGGTGGGACGTGCGCTGAAACGGCACGTTCCATCTTCTTCCGGCTGGATGGTCGCGTGCTCAATGCCGAAGTCGTTGTGCAGCATCATGCGGATGCGCTCGACCACGATCGATGTCTCCAGGAGGGTGTGGCTACCCGGCAGCGCCACATGGCAGCTCAACAGGTGCTGCCCTTCGCCCATAGTCCAGACGTGAATATCGTGCACCCCGCATACCGGTTCCACAGCACCAATAGAGCTGGCCAGTAGCACGGGATCGAGTTCCTTGGGTGCCTTCTCCATCAACACGTCCGAAGCTTCGCGCAGGATACCAACCGCCGACCACAGGATGAACGCCGCAATCAGGATCGACACGATCGGATCGGCATAGAGCCATCCGGTGTAGCGCA
>CAXUEW010000040.1:676-17603 GCA_964250115.1 uncultured Terriglobus sp. | reverse complement strand
GCACCGGAGGGTATTCGCTCCATTGCGGTGGACGGCTGGGCGGTGGATTTCGCAAGGCTTGGTACGGACGGCCGGGCGGTAGACAACCCCTTCTGCTATCGCGATCCGCGCAACGCCCTGTCGGAAGAGCGTGTGCACGAGATTCTGAGCGCGAACCAGATGCGCGTGCTCACGGGCGTCGGCATCATGCGCATCAACACGCTCTATCAGCTCTACGCGGACAAGCTGGCCGGCACGCCGGATGCACCGTGGCTGAACCTGCCGGAGTACATCCTGCACAGGCTGGGTGCGCGCCGCGTATTGGAATACACCAACGCCACCCACACCCAACTGGTGGACATGGACACGGGCAACTGGTGCACGCCGATCTTCGAGCGCCTGCAATTGAACCCGGAATTGGCCGCGCCGCTGGTCCTGCCGGGGACGGTCGTCGGCAAGCTGACCGGCGAACTGACCGCCATGCCCGCCTTCGCAGACACCCAACTGGTCGCACCCTGCTGCCACGACACCGCTTCGGCCATCGCGGGCATTCCCGATGCGGCGGATGACTGGGCCTACATCAGCTCCGGCACGTGGTCGCTGGTGGGTACTTTGTTGCACGAGCCGATCAACACCGCTCCAGCAAGAAAAGAGAATCTTACGAACTTTGGCGGTGCGGGCGGGCGCATCCTGTTCCACAAAAACGTGAACGGCATGTGGCTGTTGCGCGGCTGCCTGGACGTGTGGCGCGATGCGGGCCGCGACTGGAGCTTCGACAATCTGCTGCCGCTGGCCGATGCACAACCTGCTCCACAGCACCTGCTGGATGTTGACGACCCCGATCTGCTGCTGCCGGGCGACATGCCGCAGCGTATCCACGACCAGCTCGTCCGCCGCGGCTTCCAAGGCATAGCCACGGGACCGGAGAACGCACCGGCCATGACCGCGCTGATCCTGCACAGCCTTGCAGCACGTTACGCGGAAGTGCTGCGCGTCATCGCGGATGTGACCGGCAAAAAACTGCGCAGGCTGTACATCGTCGGCGGCGGCAGCCGCAACGAGGTGCTGAACCACCTGACCGCGAAGGCTACAGGCCTTGAAGTCATTCGTGGCGCGGTGGAGTCGTCTACGCTCGGGAACTTCGCCGTGCAACTGGCCGCCGTGGAAAGCTCCGCCGATGCGGAGACCGTTGCGGAATGGGCAGCGGTCTTGCGGTCTGCCTTCTAGGCCTTCGCGCTCACAGTACAGTTGGACGCAAGCACTTCTTCCTTGATAAAGGAGTCCGCTCTTGATTTCGACGCAAAGTCAGAAGGTTGACCGCGATGGGCAACAGGCCAGCGTCTTTCGCGCGCTGGACCGCTTCCGTATCGAGCTGCCGTCCTGGGGCTTTGCCAACACCGGCACGCGCTTTGGAAAGTTCATCCAGCCGGCCGCGGCAACGAACGTCGCAGAGAAGTTTGCGGACGCGGCAGAGGTGAACCGGCTGACCGGCGTTGCGCCCACGGTTGCGCTGCATGTGCTGTGGGACCTGCACAACGGCGAAGCCGATGTCCCTGCGATCCAGGCACTGGAAACGCAGCACGGTATCCGCGCCGGGTCCATCAATCCCAATCTGTTTCAGCAGGCGGAGTACAAGTACGGATCGCTTTGCAACCCGGACCCGGCCGTACGCGAGATGGCGACAGAGCACATGCTGGACTCGGTGCGCATCGCAAAGGCCCTTCGTTCTCGCGACGTTTCGCTGTGGCTTTCTGACGGGTCGAACTATCCCGGCACGCAAAGCATCGGCCGCCGTATCGGCTGGCTGCAGGAAACTCTCGCTCGCACCCATGCGGAGCTTGGCCCGGATCAGCGCCTGCTGGTGGAGTACAAGCCCTTTGAACCTGCCTTCTACCACACAGACATTGCCGACTGGGGCATGGCCCATACCCTGGCGCGGGCTGCAGGTCCGCAGGCAAAGGTGCTGGTCGATACCGGCCACCATGCGCTCGGGACCAATATCGAGCAGATTGTCGCGTGGCTGCTGCACCTGGACGCGCTGGGCGGCTTCCACTTCAACGATCGTAAGTATGCCGACGACGACCTGACGCTGGGTTCCATCGACCCATACCAGGTCTTCCGCATCTTCCACGAGATCATCAGCTACGAGGACACTGCCGGCGCTCCCGCGGACGTCGCCTACATGATCGATCAAAGTCACAACCTGAAGGGCAAGATGGAAGCCATGGTGCAGACCGTCTGCTCCGCGCAGGAGCTGTACGCGCGCGCCGCCCTGGTCGACCAGCCGCTGCTTGCCGAGTTGCAGGACGGCTGCAAACTGGTTGAGGCAGAGGAGCATTTTCGCGGCTGCTTCTACACCGATGTCCGCCCGCTGGTGCAGGCATGGCGCACCGCAAACAGCTTACCCACGGACCCGCTTGCCGCGCTACGGCAGAGCGGCTACGTGGAACGTGCCGCAGTGCAGCGCGGTCCGAGGAACGCGCAGGCGGGCGGCTCGTACGCCTGATCGCCTCTTGGGCTTTCGGAGACGTTGGTTTTGCCTGCCGCTACAATCAGGTTCGGATGGCTCCCACGCAGAAAGAACTCGCGAAACTGGCTGGAGTCTCTGCTGGAACCGTTTCTAACGTCATCAATGGCGTGCCGGGCGTCAGCGAAGCCGCGCGGACCAAGGTGCTGGCGGCCATTCAGAAGCTGAACTACCGGCCCAACCTGATTGCGCGCAGCCTCCGCACCAACCGCACCCATACCCTCGGCATCGTGGTGCCCGACATCACGATCCCCTTCTTCCCGCGCATCATCCGCGGTGCCGAGTCGGCGGCGCGGGAGGCCGGCTACTTCCTGATCGTGCTCGATTCGGAAAACGACCATCTGCGCGAGGCGGCCATGCTGGACCTGCTGCGCTCGCAGCGGTCTGAGGGCACGCTGCTGGTGGCCGCCGGCGGTCACCAGTGGCCGGCGGAGGCAGCGGCAGCGCTCACGGCACAGTCGCCGCTGGTATGTCTGGACCGGCTGCCTGAAGGGCTGGCGGTTGATTCGGTCTGCGTGGATGACGCGCGCGCCTCTGCCATGGCGGTGTCGCACCTGGTGGAACGCGGCCATCGCGAGATCGCCATCGTAACCGGTCCGCTGACGCTTAGGAATGAACAGGCACGTCTGCGCGGGTACCGTACCGCCATGCAGCACCACGGCCTGCAGGTGCGCGAGCGTCTGGTGTGGCAGGCCGGGTTTCAACCGGCAGAAATTGATCGCGTCTGCCAGGTGGGGCTGCTGGGCCGGCGCGGCGACCGGCCTACCGCCGTCTTCGCCACCAACGGCGTCACCGGCCTGGGAGCCCTGAAGAGCCTGGCCGCGCTTGGTTTAGAGACGCCTCGCAATGTGGCTTTCGTTTGCTTCGACGAGCTGAATCCTGAGGAGTTGTTCCGGCCAGGCATTACCACCGTGGTGCAGCCGGCCTTTGAGATTGGATCGCGCGCGGTGCAGGTGCTGCTGCGGCGCATTCGCAGCCAGGGTGCTGACAGCCGCCTGGAAAAGGTTCGCCTGCCCGCCATGCTGGTGGTGCGGGAGTCGTCGAGCGGCCAGCACAGCACCGCGCACCCGGGCCGAAAACGCGACCGTACCCGCGCCTGAACGCAACGCTTGCGGCTCATGGTAAAAGTGTGGCAGCGTTGCCGCTAGACGGTATGAGCGCCACTCCCGGACGGGTATTATTATTGTCGGAGACATCTTATTGTTTAGGGCGCTGGCCGATGCAATAGCAGGCAGTAGCTTTGAAGAACTCCGGTCAGATCTCCGGGTCTATGTAGCTAGCCGCTTCTCAAGCGAAGGACTTAATATCTATGAGACATACAAGGCAGATTCTGGCCCTGACGCTTGGCATACCCATGCTGGTATGGGGCGTTTCCAGTGGCAGCACGGTGGCAGCCGCACCACAGGCAGCGCAGGCCCACCCGGACATGCCGGATGGCCCCGGCAAGGACATTACGATCGCTACCTGCACCAAGTGCCACTCTATCAGCAACGTTACCGGCCAGCACAAGGATAAAGATGGCTGGACATCAACCATCACCAAGATGGTCGGCTACGGTGCCACCGGTACCGACGATGAGTTCGAGGCGATCCTCACCTACGTGTCGAAAAACTACGGCCTGGACAGCCCTCCCGCGGACGCAGCAGCCGCGGCCCACGCGAAGATTGTCGTCAACAAGGAGACGGCTGCCCAGCTTTCCACCGATCTCGGCCTGACCTCTGACGAGGCAGGCGCGGTGGTCAGCTTTCGCGAAAAGAATGGCGATTTCAAGAGCATTGACGACCTGAAAAAGGTGCCGAACGTTGACGCGAAGAAGTTCGACGCGAAGAAGGACGACCTGGTCTTTTCCTAGCGTGTTCCTAAACCAGCACAAAGCCCGGCAGCTGCCGGGCTTTCGTGTTCTTTGCCGCTAAGACGAGGAGCAGTGGCCTTCAGGCCACTGAATCGGCTCAGCAAAATCTGGCTTTAGCCTCGGCTCATCTACGCGGGTGCGGCCACCACTTCTGGAATGCTCTCCGCTCGAACCGTGCGGATCCAATATTCCACCTTCGCAGTTCCCAGCGCGGGCAGCCAACGGTAGCACGGCGTGTCCAGCAGGCGGCCCCGCTCGATCATGGCGCGACGGCTCTCCGGGAAGGGCGACGTGCCAAACTCAAGCCCACGCGCGATCTCCGCGCTGTTCCACGGCGAGAAAGTGCGTGCGCGATTCTCTTCCCACAATCCAAGCCACGGAAAGTCGCTGCGCTGCCAGACGTAGCTGATCGCAAGCCGGTACGCCGGCGACCAGGCCGTCCAGGACGCGTGCTTCCCTTCCGGCACCATGCGCACAGCGATATAACTGCTGGCCGGCGCGTCCGGCTTCATCCTGCGCGCGTCGATGGTGCCGCTGCCGTCGACTAGCGGCGCATGCGGCCACGCGAATCGTTTGTCTGAAGCGAGATAGCCAGGTGCGCCAAGCTCTCCTGCGATGGTTGCGGCACGGTCGCCGGTCATGCGGAAGTCTGTGGCCTTGGAATCAAGAAAGGGTGCGCCCAGCGTGACGTGCTGCGTCCACGCCAGCGGACGTTCAAAAGCTGTCAGATTCTGCACGCTTTCGCGGATCAGAACGTCTTCGTCCTGCAGCGTCAGGGTACGCTCGAAGCGAAGCTGAGCCAGAGGCATGTGCAGGCTGCAGATGAGCGTGTCGCCGCTTTCCTCCAGGGTGTAAGGCAGCAGCGAGCCCTCACCATGCGCCGTCATGCCTGCGGCAAACTCCGCATCGGACGGGCCTCCAAACAGGTCCAAGCAAAGATTATGGCCAAGGATGCCGCACAGCAGCTTGGCTTCAACCCCGCTGCCAAACTTTTTCTCTTCAATCTCACCAAACGCAGACGGTTCCCTGCCGGCCCAACTCGGCGTCCAAAGCGGGTTGACGCCCGCGGCCTTGTGGAAGACCTCTGCGATGTGACCGCCTTCTTCGACGACGGTCACACGCAGATGGTCGTTCTCAAGGGCAATCGCCCGGCGGGAAAGATACTTAGTCTTCGGCATAAGGCGAGTATATGGAGCAGCCGGTCCGCCTGCTAACTCGCTGACCTGCTGACCCGCTGCTCCTTTACAGCTTCTTAATGCTGATATTGCGCGCCCAAAGGTCGCCCGTTGACTCCGACTCAACGCCAATTTTGCCGCTTGCGCGGAAGTACTTGGGATCGGTATCGACGATCTGCGTCACCAGATGGCCGTTCATGTAAATGGATACCGAGTGGCCGATGGCGACCACCACGAACTGGTTCCAGTCGTCCTTATGGAACCACTCGTCATGCTGTACCTTGTCGAACAGCTTGGCCATAGAGTAGCTACCGCTGGCGTCCGCGAACATACTGTAGCCAGGCGTGGCGATGACGGCGCGTCCGCTCTGCTCGTAGAACATGCCGCTATAGCGATTGCTCTGGTCAAAGTCAGCCTGAGGCCCGGCCATATCGTATTTGGCCTGTGACTCTTTAGTGGGCGGCGTTCCGGGATTGGCGCAGCCACCGGGACGGGGTGGGCGAGGTGCTGCATTTGCGGCGGCGGGAGGACGCGGCGGCATGGCGGCGCGTGGTGCGGGTGTCATCTTTGTGCCTGTGGCATTCGGGTCACCCGTGACGTAGCTGCGGAACTGCATGCCGCCGTTGATGTTGCCGGTACCCTTCAGCTCGTACTTCAGGATGAAGTCGCCGTACTCACCCGTGGTTGAGACGGCATAGACCGTCCCGGTGGGCTTCTCGCAGGTGGCGGCAATGTGGATGGAGCCATCCTTGATGTCCCAGATGGCTGGGTCGTAGCTCCAGCTCTTCAGGGTGCCGTCGAAGATCGAAGTAAAGCCGGTGTTGTCACTGAAGTCGTACACCGGGGGCGGCTGCATGATGCGGTGAAAGCCTGCGTGCGGGTTCGGTTTGTCCGGTGCGGCAAGTGCCTGCGCATGCATGTACAGCGTGCTTAGGGTCAAGGTCGCGATTGCAATGCAGATCGTGCTTTTCATTGGGCTCCCCGGTGCGTAACGCAAACACACCGTCATCCCGACCGGAGCGCTAGCGGAGTGGAGGGACCTGCTTTCCCGTGTGCTACATGCAAACTTCGAAGGAAAGCAGGTCCTTCGACTACGCCCTGCGGGCTTCGCTCAGGATGACGACCCTGAAAGCTAAAGCCTGACTTACGACTTACAAGCTTTCAACTTTCTCCCACTTACGACTTTCAGCTGACTTCAACACGGCATCGGTAACATACTCCGTCATCAGACCGTCGCGAAAGGTCGGGGCCGCGGGTTTGCCGCTGCCGAGACCCTGCAGAAAATCCGCGACCTGATGGATAAACGTATGCTCGTAGCCGATCTGCAGACCGGGCACCCACCACTGCTTCATGTAGGGGTGGTCGCCATCGGTCATGTGGATGTCGGTCCAGCCGCGCAGCTTGCCGTCGTTCTTGTAGTCGAAGTACTGCAGGTGATGCAGGTCATGCAGGTCCCAGCTTGCCGATGCTTTCTCGCCGTTGATCTCAAGCGTAAACAGCGCCTTGTGGCCGCGGGCGTAGCGCGTCGCCTCAAACATCGCAAGCGAACCATTGGCGAAGCGGCCCAGGAACATGCTGGCATCGTCGATGGTAATGGGCACCTTCTCGCCGGTTTGCGTGTTGGTGCGTTCCTTGATGAAGATTTCGGTCGCGGCGGAGACCTCGACAATAGGACCGTTCAACCACAGCGCCATATCGATGTTGTGCGCCAGCAGGTCGCCGGTGACGCCGCTGCCTGCGACTGACGCATCCAGCCGCCACAGCGCTTCGCCGCCCACCGGGAGGTCCTGTGAGATGGTCCAGTCCTGCAAAAACTGCGTGCGGTAGTGGAAGATGCGGCCGAATCGGCCCTCATCCAGCAGATCCTTCAGCATGGTCACGGCGGGCACGCGGCGGTAGTTGTACCAGACCATGTTGGCGACGCCGGCCCGCTCCACCGCGTGCACCATCGTCTTTGCCTCGGCAGCGGTGCGGCCCAGCGGTTTTTCACACAGCACCATCTTGCCGGCTTTTGCGGCTGCAATGGCGATCTCGGCGTGCGTGTCGTTTGGGCTGGCGATGTCGATCAGGTCGATATCGTCGCGCTCGATCAGGCGCTTCCAATCGCTTTCGACGGACTGCCATCCCCAGTTGTCGGCAAACTTCTGCGCCTTGTCCGCGTTGCGCGCGGCCACGGCTTTCAGCACGGGTGTGTACGGCAGATCGAAAAATTGCGGTGCCTGGCGGAAGGCGTTGGAGTGGGTGCGGCCCATGAAGCCGTAACCAACCAGACCGATATTGAGTTCTTTCTTGCTCACGATCTCCATCCCTTAAATCTTGCTTCTCATTTCGTCATCCTGAGCGAGGTTTTGCATGTCAATCCCACCCATGTGCATCACGCACTTGAATCATCGTCGCCAGCACCTTGTTCCACGTGGCGGGGCTGGTCATCACATCGTTCGGGAACATGCAGCCGTCCCAGCAGATGTGTTGGAAGGCCCGCGTCGGCGTGCCGTTCTCATCTCGCATCCACAGGCCCGCGACTTCGACAATGTCCATGCGTCCATTCGGATCGTCCGGCTGGCAGTGGCGGCCTGTCTTGTCATGCGAGCCCTGCCCCTTGACCGTGCCATCGTTCTGCGCAACGTGGAAGTCGATGGTCCAGGGCCTCAACGCTGCTGTGACTTTCTTCAGAGCTTCGACGATGACCGCGCGATCGCTCAGGTCTGCATCCTCCGGCAGCAGGCGGCTCTCCGGCGAGTTGTAGCCGAGCGTGTAGAGCATGGTATGCGCCATGTCGGCCTGAAAACCGAGTGTTTGCGGGCGGTTCACGGTTTCCAGCAGAGCGGTCATGTGGTCCCAGCCGTGCATACCGGCCCAGCAGATTTCGCCTTCCGCGGCCAGCCGCTCGCCGTAGCCTTCCGCGATGTTGCAGGCCTCGGTAAAGGTCGCGGCGATCTTCTTCGTGCTTTCGGCAGGATCCTTGTACCACTCGTCCGGCCCGACCGCCGAGTCGACGCGGATCACACCGGAGGGACGCACGCCCAGGTTGCGCATCTTCTGACCGATGGCGCAGGCCTTACGAATCTGCGTCAGGAAAGCTTTGCGCTCATCCTCGGAGCCCATGGCGGAGCCGCCGCCGACCGGACCCCATACCGGCGCGACAAACGATCCGCACACCAGATTGCGGCTGGTGAGCTTGTCGGCCAGAACCTTCAGGTCATCCTCGGTGGAGTCGATGCTCGTGTGCGGTGCCGACATGAATAGATCCACGCCGTCGAACTTCTGGCCGTCCACTTCGGCGGCGGCGGTAAGGTCCAGCATGGTATCCAGGTCGATGAAGGGCTCGGACGAGTCCGGCCCCTTGCCGACGATGCCCGGCCACATCGCGTTGTGCAGTGCGGGTTTGTTGTGTGTTGCTGCCATTCGCTCGTCCTTGCGCCAGGGCTAAAGCCCTTCTTGTAATGCCCCGAGAGTCAGCGGCCTAAAGGCCGCTGCTTTCTCCTATTGCGTGCGTGTTTTCTAACACTTGTTGCTATACATTCGTCATCCTGAGCGGAGCACGCAGTGCGAAGTCGAAGGACCTGCTTTCCTTTGTGCTACCTTGCCACTCCGAAGGAAAACAGGTCCTTCGACTACACTTCGCTACGCTCAGGATGACGAGGTAAACATAAGATCCCATCTAATTCCAGCTACTCGGTCCAACTTCTTCCTTGATCAGCGGTGCGGCATCCGGATTACCCGGACCGAAGTGTTTCAGGATGACCAAGGGATCGGTCGTGCTTGGATTCTTGATGACGACGCCCTTCTGCGCAGCCGCGGCGGTGACGAACAACTCATCTTCCGTCAGGTCGCCGAAGCGGATCATCGATGGCGTCGAGACAGCCGTGCCGCCAAAGTCGCCGTAGCCCTGCACGACGATCAGTCCATAGGCCTCCGCGTCCTTGATGGTGACGGTCGCGCCCGGCAGCACGGTGAGTTCTTTGGCGCTGTAGAACCTGGTGCCGTAGGTGATCCACTTCTCGATGTAGCCCGGCGTTTCTCCCTCGCTGACCAGCTTCGGAAAGACCTTGTTGTTGGCACCGAAGTTTGGATCGACGTTGGCGTCCCAGTCCAGCATGTCCAGGATGTATTCGATGTCCTGCTTGTGCTCGTCAGGCACGTCTTTCACCAGGAGATCCCACGGCACAATGCGGCCTTCCACCTCGGACTGAAACATACCGAAGACGTCGGAGTTTACCTGCGGTTCATACGTGCACAGCGAACCGGGGGCGTGCAGAACGCCGGGATTGATTTGCCATCCGGCGCCGGGCTCCAACCTGTACGCACGCGCCAGGAAGGTGATGCCGTTGTCGCCCTGCGACCACTTCTGCAGGCACTCGCGCACCTGCTGCCGCGTTGTGCCTGGCTCCAGGCCCATGAAGGTGTGCGGAAAGTTGTTGAAGGTCTGGTTGTACTGCGGCGGAAAGTAGTAGGCCTCCGGCTTGCCTTTGAAGCCGACACGGTTCGCGAATTCGTCGCTCTGGTGCATGTGGTGCGGGATGGGACCTTCGTTGTCGAAGAACTTGCAGAGGATGTTCCAGCCCTTTTCGCGTTCGAACACTTCCTTGCTCAGCAGGAGATCGCCCGCAACCTCCACAGCATCGCGCAGGAGGAACTTCTCACCGCTTGTCGTAACGACGAAGCTAAGACCTTCGAACTCTGTCGTGTCGGGACCGTTCGACGCTTTGGTGGTGGAAGAGAACCAGCGCTCGTTGATGCCGCCGCGATGGCCGCCAAAGGCATAGATGTCGTCCGGGTGCAGCTTCAGCCTGCGGCCGGGAATCATGAACGACCGTGGCACCCAGGACGGTGCCAGTCTCAAAATGCCGGCGCCTGCTTCCAGAGCCTGCTGAACGGAGTTGCGATCCAATGCCATGTCTCCTCTTGCTGTCAGGTTTTTTAGTTGCGCACGTGGCGCGGAAATCCAGTCTTCAGTGAAACAGATTTTCAGAGCAGAAGCCCAGGATGAGACGTCTCAGTTTCGGAAGCGTATGGGAAATGGAACAGGGGTGTCAAACCCTGATTGGTTCCACATAGGACTTGTGAGCAGTGTCTGACGGCTGCGTCGCGTCTAAGCAGAGCGATGCTTTTGCAAGGGCAAAGAATTAGGACGGTGGGTTTGCTGCTGTATGTGGCGGTAGCGTGGTCAGCGGCCGGCGCTCAGAGCACCATTGGATGGCTGCGCTACGCCATTCCGCCCGACCCTCCGCGCTACCACGCACTGCCGCATGCCGTGGTGCTGCTGGGCAACAACGCCGGACAAGCTGCACCGGAAGAGCTTGCCGCAGCTGACGAACTCGACCGCGGACTGGGCCACATGGTCGCCGGGACGGACGTGGTACTGCACCGCTTCGATCCACGCATCGACAGCATCGTGCTTGGCACCACGGAGGCGCTGCACCGCGCACGCATTGGACGTTCGCTGCCGGGATGGACGGAGAAACCGCTGCCTGAAGAAGGCTTTCGCATCGTCCATCTACGCCGTGGCGTGCGCGAGTGGTACATCCTGCAGGGTGGTTCGCCACGTGCGGAGCTTTGGGCGGCCTTTCGGTTTGCCGCGCTGGTGGCGGAGGATCAGCAACTGCCGGAGGACTTTACCGACGCGCCGCATCTCCCGTTGCGCGCGGTCGATCTGCGCGGCACAGATGGTCTGCTGCCGCTGCTGACAGGCGCGCAGCCAAACGCCGGTCTGCTGCGGCTGCTGGCGTCGGTGGGCATTAACGGGTTGATCGTGGAAGGGCAGAGTGCAGACGTTGCGGCGGCCGTTCGCCCATACGGCATGCGCGTGTGGCTGCGCCATTCTGCTTCTCGCGGAGATCTGGAAAAGCTTGAATTGATGCCGAACTTCGGCGGCGCAGTCATGACTGCGGCCACGCAGGCCTCAGGTGGGGGTCTTGCCAACGTCTCGCGATCGGCAAACGCAACGGCGCAGCAACTGCGCCACAAGGACGGCACTGTGATCCTGGAGGCTGCGCTTGGCACGCCGATGCAGGTGTCTGGCGATCTACGCGCGCCATTGGAGATGCGGGCGGAAGAACGCGCACACGCCCTGCGCACGTTTCTCGCGCTCGAGCCCAACGTGATCGTGAGCAGTGCCGCCGTGCCGGAAGATCACCCACTGGCTGGCATTGCGTCACCAAACTTCAGCCTGCTGCCCGGCACGCCGCAAGTTGCGAGCTTCAACGTGCTGGACTCGCGAGAACCCGGCCTTGCTTATGCTGCGCCCGCGTGGGCTTATGCGCTGCAAACACCCGAACGAGGCGCACACGGCGATACCACGCTCCTCGCGCTACTTAGCGAACCACACAGCGGAGCCGTGGGCACGCTCACCACAACGCAGGCACGCGCGATGCTGCAGCAGCCCATGCTGCAGGCAAGTCTGTACAGCTTTGGCCGGCTGCTGTGGTCGCCAAAGCAGTCCGTGGCGGCCATCACGGACGAGTGGTCTCGGCAGACGTGGGGTGACGATGCCCGAGCGCACGCCGTGGCCACGCGCATTCTGCTTGAGAGCGCAGCAGCAATGCGAGACAATACCGCACCGCTGGGAATCCCGCTGCTGGCGACGGAAACCGGCGCACCCGCACCGGAACGCGCCCAGCAGATACGGTTCGCCGGAGTGCCGCTTGCCGGTAAAGACAGCATCGGCACCGACCGCACCGTAAGCGGCACGGGGGAGATCAGTCGATACCCCGCTGCTTTCGCCGCGGAACTGGCCGACCCGGCGCGCTGCCCTCCGCGCTGGCTGCTGCTGTTTCATCGCCTGCCTTACACGCACGCGCTGCCGGACGGCAAGCCCGTGATACAGGCGATCTATAACGCCCATTTCAGCGGCGCGGCGCAGGCGAGTAACGCGCTTGATCTGTGGCAAACGACAGAGGGGCTGGTCGATGCATCTCGCTTTGCAGCCGTCCAGAGCTTCCTTGCCCGCGCCGCCGTCCACGCGGAAATCTGGCGCGAGAGCACCACGGAATGGCTGCAGGAGACCAGCGGCGTGCGTGACGCGTTGGGTTTTGTGGGCAGCCACCCTGGGCGCGTTCTGCCGCACAGCATGCAGCTTTCCGGCTATGCGTTGGAGAAGGTGGCCAGCCGCGAACAGCTTCTGTGCGGCACCTCGACGTGTACAGCAAAGACTCGCTTCGATGGAGCGGACAACGCTTACCGCGTGGAAGTTGGCTACGCAGACACGCATGGCGGCACCACGTGGCAGTTGCTCGTCAATGGCGCAGAACGCGCCCGCTGGCGGGACTCTGCCGGCCCAGCCGCGCACGTGGAGGAGGTGCTGCAAGGCAGTCCGCCACCGGAGGCGGAGCGCTTCGTGGTGAACGGCGTTCGCTTACACCGCGGCGACACGGTGGAAGTGCACGCAGAATCAACCGGCAGCGGCAACGCACCGCTGGACTTTATTGAGATCACCCGCGATCCGCGTTGGAACTAAGCGGCGTCGCGTGCTTTTTGTGGACGGACGTACGTGTGCTGCACGGTGTAAGCTGACCGCAAAGCCCCTTGAGGAAGTCCGCAGAACAGCATGGCACCCGGCGCATTGCACAATCAGACAGAGAACGTCACCGGCGACGCCGTGCGCGGACGCGCGACGGGTGCATTGTTCTTTGTCGGTTTCGGCGCGGTCTGGATGTATGTCGGATTGAAGCAAACGCATCATGCCTCACGCACTGTCATATTGTTACTGGCAACGACGACAGTCATTCTGCTGGGCCTTGTTGCCTTGTTAATGCGGCGTTCGCACGATCTACCTGCCGGCACGGCCTCTCCTGAAGAAGAGGCGCGAACCCAGCGCATGTTCAACGCGGTGAACATCATCCAGTGGGTATCCGTCGCAACGGCTATCATCATCCTGAACGTGCTGCACCTTACCGAAGGCATCGTTCCCGCGATCTCTGTGATCGTGGGTCTGCACCTGTTTCCACTGGCCGGGGCATTCCGCTACCGGCAGCACTACATGACCGGTCTGCTGCTGGTGGTCTGGCCGCTTGGCTGTCTTTCCCTGCTGCCGCTTTCGCGCGTCTCAGGCATCTGTGCGGTGGGCGTGGCAGCTATCCTGCTGCTCAGCGCAGCGCTTACCCTGTTGCGCAGCTTTGCCGCCCTGCGATCCACGGTGCCTGCCGCAATTGCGGCTTAGAGCCTCTTGTCATCCTGAGCGCAGCGCAGCGTAGTTGACGAGCTAAGAAGGTGCGGCGCGGTCTACGGCAGCTTCTGAAGCTGATAAGACGCCGGAATTTTCGGTGTTTCAAACTGGTCGTCTTCCAAGGCCTGGTTCAACGCCAGTTGCGTTACGGTGAGCACCAGCTTCAATTGGTCGATCGGGCGTTGAATGGTGACGCGCGACGGGAAGGTCGTTTTGCCGAACAGCTTGTAGTCGTCATAGTTCACGACGGTGACAAGCTGACCCTGCTCGTCGTAGATGTCCTGCTGGAAAGGCAGAAGGGTGGCGCGGCCGATGTGGATCACGCGCTGGGTCTTCAGCACGCCGCTGTCGGCTACCAGGCGGTAGATTCCGAGGTCATATTCCGGCTCATCCACGACGTATTTGCGAGCCGGGTCTGGCTGGTAGATACGGTCATCGGACGTCATGGAGACCAGTTCCTGCGGACCCGCGCTGCGGATCAGAAATGCTTCTGAAAACAGGGATGGCCGCAAATTTTCCAGCGGATTGCTGGAAGGCACCGTGATGGAGTTGGAACCGGTAATGGCGCGGCTCTTGGGTGGGATGACGATGGTAAACATCTTGCCGTCGGTCACCATGTCCATCAGCTTGCTGCCGACCACAGGGGCAAGGCCCACAAAGCGCAGGTCGCCGGATTTGCGCAGGAGTACATAGCCGGTGAACGAGGTGTACTCGACCACCTTGCCCTGCTTGCCACCGCCGGTCGAGGCAGCGACATCCACCCTCGCGTTCAGCGTGTCGATGGAGTTGTAGCGCCCCGTTGCCTGGGCCACAAGCGTCTGAAGCGATGAGGACAACACCTGCGGCGGCGGGTGCGTTTGCATGACCGATCGCGTCGTGCGCAAACAGCCGGTCAGCGCGGGCAAGAGGCAAAAAACTGCCAGAGCCCTTCCTCGGAGGTGGTTCATGGTTCCCAAAGTTCCAGTCTAAACGTCCCCGTGGCTCGGCTTGGCACCGGCGTTGCACTTGCAGGTTCCGGTTTAGATGTCGCGTGCTCTGCGCACGATGGATTTTCTTAGCGGCTTGCAGTACCCGGAAGGAGGCTCCTGCGATAGCTGGTCACTTGCTCCGCATGCTGCTTCAGGCCGGCAGAAAACTGGGTGTGCCCCCCGGCCCCGGCCACAAAGTACAGGTTGTCTGTCGTCGTGGGATGCAGTGCAGCCCGGATCGCCGCGGCGCCGGGCGAGCAGATGGGACCGGGAGGCAGGCCGGTATGCCGGTAGGTGTTGTACGGCGAATCGCGCTGGAGATCGCTCACGTGGATGGTGCCGCTCCACTTGCCGGCAAGCAGAGCCGCGTAGATCACGGTGGGGTCGGTCTGCAACGGCATGCCCGCCTGGAGGCGATTCTGAAGTACCCCCGCCGCCATGCTCCGCTCGTTATCGTAGCGGACCTCTTTCTCGACCAGTGACGCCAAGGTGACGGCCCTGTCCACGTCACCGGCAACGCCCAGCCTGTCGGCTGCCACACGGAAACGGTGAACCATGGTCTCCTGAATGGAGCGCGCGGTCGCATGCCTGCGGATGAAGTAGGTGTCAGGGTAAAGGTAGCCCTCCAGGGACGTTGCGTGCGGCGACCAGGAGCGAATCAGGTCCGTGTTGCGGCGCGCCGCCTGCAGGAACTCCCCGGCGGAACCGGCCCCTGCCGCCTCAACCGCTGTAGCAATGTCGTAGAGATTGAAGCCTTCCGGGATTGTCACGGCGACGGTGTACACATCACCCCGAAGGATGCGCGCATAAACCTCCGTCGCGCTTTCCGGATCGGCAAAGCGATACTCCCCTGCCTTCAGATTTCCCCGCTTCCAGGCACGAAGCACCAGAAACAGGTATCGGCTGCGAAGAACGCCCGCGTCGGCCAGCTTGTCTGCCATGCCCCTGCTACCGGTGCCCGGAAGGATGTCGACAAACACCTCACCCGGCGGAGAGACGGGAGCCAACAGCAGAAACGCAGCCACTCCGCCGGCGGCAAGCAGCAGAAACAGCAGGGCGGCGGCGAACTTCACTCTTTCACTGTCTCACGTGCCGGGAACTGCCATGGTGCCCAGCGCGAAGGCATCAGGACAGCTTTTCCGGAAAGAGCTGTCCCAATATGGGACACGGGAACCTTTCTGACAGATTCTTCTTGCCTGCACTGGGGTGATAAGGCGAATATAAGGCGAAGAAAACGAGCTAAGATGAAAGCTATACCCCCGCTACCCCTTGCCCTTGAGACTTACGACTTCCGGGCGTTTCTACCACCAGAAATCGCGTTGACGCGAGGTTTGCCCGGCCTTTAGAGTCGGGCAACTTCATCAACGGAAACGGCTGCCGCACGCGGTGCGGACCAAACCTGCAGGATCTGCGCGGGCATGACCCCTCTATGCCTTCCAGGCGCGCGACCTGTACAACGGCAACAGATTCCGGCAACGGCAGAATGGCCAAAGAGCCAGCCGCGGCGGGAGCGAACTACCGGCAGGCGACCACCAGAGGCGTTGCCGGTGCATGAAGGTGAGAAGCAAACATGATGTATTCGCGCAGGGACTTGAAGGTGTGTGAAGGGTGTGGAGGCCTGTGGGTTCGAACAGGCTTGGCAGCCGGTGTGTATTGCCGGCATTGCGGTCCACGCATGGCAGATCTGCCGCAACGCCGGCGGCTCCGCCTAGGCAGGCCGTGCCGGGCAGCCGTTCAGACCGAAACAACGCAGCGTACAGGGGGTGCGAAATGAAGCTTTTGCAAATGACGAGCCGGAGCAACGGCACAGACGCGAACAGTACAGCAAACCACTCCGCAGAGGCAGGCCTGTTGCCGCAGGTGTGGGCAACCGAAGGCAATCTGGCCCATGCGCTCAAGCATGACGTTGATGCGTGTGACGAGAACGGAGCCGGGATCGCGGTGGAAGCGGCTGCGCGGGAAAGGTCGGCACCGGTGTTCCGCGTGGTGCTGTCGCCGCAGACGGCGTTTTACCGCACCTACACGGAGGCCATGCTTCGGCGCTATGGCGTGCTTTCGCTGGAGAGTGGCCGTGTGCCGTCGATGCTTGGCCGCGAGATGTTTCGCGGCAAAGTGACCAGCTACCGCGTGCATGCGTTTGACGACGTGGTGATCTTTGTCCACGACGTGGAACAGTGCATCCGGCAGTTGACGCCGGAGCAGCTTGTCGTCGCCGGCGCCGGGCCCGACGTCGTGCGCCTCTCGATCGGCCTCGAGAATGCC
>CAXUEW010000040.1:0-666 GCA_964250115.1 uncultured Terriglobus sp. | reverse complement strand
CAGCAGCGGCTGATCCAGCGCATCGGCGTGCAGGAGTACACCTTTTCCGAAGCCGCCGGCATGCTGCACCTGAGCCTGCGGTCGGTGCAGCGCCGCTACCACGACGCCGTGGACGAACTGACCACAATTTTCCTGGAGCGGCGGCTGCTGGAACGGATCGCCACCGACCCGTGTCAAGACGGCGGACGCTCTGCAAAGGTCGTAAGTCATACACCTGCAACACGTTAACGAGGGAGAACAGTTGGCACGGTATTTCGGTGCCGATTGTTATTCTGAATAGACGAGAACAAAGGCCCGAGCGGCCACCTCTCGACGAGTGAGGAAAGGAAGGCATGGGAGCCGCGAAAGCGGTTCCCATGCCTTTTTGCGTGATGCATGACCAAACGAACAGCAGGAGCAGGGCTGCGCGGCCATGCTGACGACAGGGTGGCTAACCGCCTGCCGCGTTGCGACGGAGGCCACGCCGTGCGAACGGTTCGGCCTGCCGTCAGGGCTGCAGCGGAGATTCGCCGGCTGCCGGCGGGGACGGTTGAAAGTCCGGAGCGAACAAGCGGTATCGTGCTGCCGCCGGCACCGCGAGGCGCGGGCTGTGCACGCTATGTGCGCAGGCGGGTTGCGGCCCGGCTGCCGGAGCTGTGCGAAGCGCTGATCGACCAGGCCATGGCG
>CAXUEW010000039.1:0-18045 GCA_964250115.1 uncultured Terriglobus sp. | reverse complement strand
TGTTCCGCCTGCACCCGTCGCGCCCATTACAGATCGCACCGTATTCCTGGCCAGCGACGCCGCACCGGTCTCGCTGGCAATCCACCTTGCCACGCTGTCCAAAGCCGTGGCAAAGCACGGTGGCCCTGCCGACAACTACCTCAAAGGCGGTGCGGTTACAGAGCTTGAGGAGAAGTTTGCCGCCATGCTGGGTAAGGAGGATTGCTGCTTTCTGCCCACGGGCACGCTGGCGAACAACCTGGCCGTGCGCATCCTGTGCGGCGACCACAAGCACGCCATCACGCAGGCTGACAGCCATCTGTACGCGGATGAGAGCGACAGCGCCTCCATCATGAGCGGCATCACCCTGCAGCCGATCGCACCGGGCAAGGCCGCGCCCACCTTCGACGAGATCAAGGCAGCGGTCGACGACGCGGAGCATCGCGCCTACCCGCTCAAGGTGGGTGCCATCTCGCTGGAGAGCCCGGTCCGGCGGCATGACGGCGAGTCCATCCCCTTTGCGACGCTGGAAAAGGTCTGCGAGCTGGCGAAGAGTAAGGGCATCGGCACGCACTGGGACGGCGCCCGCGCCTTCATGCTGACGGGCACGCCCGGCTTCGACATCAAGCGGACCGCGGGGCAGTTCGACACCGTGTTCGTCTCCCTGTACAAGGCGCTGCATGCGCCCTTTGGAGCCGTGCTGGCAGGGCCAAAGCCGATGATTGCGCAGGCGCGCGACTTTCGGCATGTGTATGGCGGGCTGATCTACCACGGCTGGGTTGCGGCGCTGCCTGCGCTTGAAGCCCTGAACGGTTTCGATGCACGCTTTACCCAGGCGCGTGCGGCGGCGGAACAGGTCGTCGCAAAGCTGAAGGCCGGCGGCTACACCATCCAACGTGTTCCGAACGAGAGCAACATCCTCTACGTAAAGCCGACAGCGGCGCAGGCTGCCGGGCTCGCAGACCGCCTGGTCAAGGCCGACATCCGAGCACGCATAGCCAAAGACGGCTTTGTGCCCTTCTTCATCAACGACACGCTGCTGCACCAGACACCGGACGCAATTGCAGCCGCATTCCTGGGCTGACGCGAGGCATGCAGCGCATTGACAACCTGACTGGTGTGCGTGCCCTGGCGGCGCTCTGGGTGGTGCTGTTCCACCTGAACGTGGCGGCTACCCCTGTGCACGGCAGGCTCGGCAATGTTGTCGCACACGGCCTCTTCGGTGTCGATCTGTTCTTTGTCTTGAGCGGCTTTGTGCTATCGATGGTCTACACGCCGCGCCTGCCCCAGCGATTTCAGTGGACGGCTTACCGGGCATTCCTTGTACGGCGGTTCGCCAAGATCTATCCGCTGCACTTGCTGACGCTGCTGGCCATGATCGGCCTGGTTCTTGTTGCCGCACGCCTGCACATCGCAGCCACGTCCGGCGCGGAGAACACCCTCTGGACGGCCATTTGCTCGGCACTGATGCTGCACTCGCTGGGGGTGTCGGACCTTGGCTGGAATGTGCCGTCCTGGTCGGTCAGCGCGGAGTGGTTCGCCTACTCCTTGCTGTTCATGCCCATGGTCCTGCTGCTGCGCGGCATCCGCACCGTGTATGTTGCCGGAATTGCGGTTGCGCTGCTGGTGACGCTTGGGCTATCGACTCCCCTGCTGGGCGATCCGTGGACGAAGCTGGATTCGCGCGGCGCGCTTCGCATCCTGCCAGAATTCCTCTGCGGCTACCTGCTCTACCGGTTGGTTGGCTTGCGCCCGGTCAGGCATGGTGACTTTGTCTCTGCCGCAGGCGGCGGCCTGCTGCTGCTCGCGTGTTACCTGCCGGGTGGCAGCCTATGGCTTCTGGTGCCGGCGGTCATGGTCCTGCTGGCTGGTCTCCACGCGGGCGGCGCCGTGACGAATCGGCTGTTCGGCAACCGCATGCTGATTGACCTTGGCGATGCGTCGTACTCCATCTACCTGCTGCAGACCTTTGTGCTCATCGCGGCCAAGCAGGTGTGCCAGCGCCTGCACGTGCCGGACACGGCGGCGGCACGTGTCGCCATCCCGATTGCCGTTCTGTTGGCAGCAGCCGGTACGGGCCTCCTTTGCTTTCGATATCTTGAGGAACCGCTGCGGCAGGCCGTGCTGCGGCGGCTGGGCGGCGGCACGAAAAATCCGGAGCGCAGAGCGCCTGGTGCAGACGGTGACGCCCAGATCGCTGCAACTGTCGGATGAGCGCCCGGCATGTCTCCGAGGACGGCTCAGGGAATGCGGTAGACCTTCAGGTCGCCGTAGTACGGGTCGTCGAACTCGCCGACCTGTATGCCAGTTGCGGCTATCTGGGCCATATGCAAACGCAGGCCGGTGTAGAAGTCGCTGTCGGTGGCGGAGCCTTCGGTCATCATGCGGTCGCCGGAGATGAAGTACTTCGCACCGTAGTCGCGTGCGGCGACGAGTGGATCGGTGCGCTCGTCCGAGATGTAGGGGTGGTCGCGCAGACCAAACCAGAACGTAATGGTGCCGTAGGCGGGGGCACCCGGCGGAATCACGCTCTGCAACTCGGCGGTAACCTTGCGGTAGTCCGCCTTACGCGCCCCGTTCAGCAAAAGCAGGTTTGCCCCGAACTGTGCGACAACCACCAGCCCGGCGACGACCACGGACCCGCGCTGCAGCCGAGGACGATCGCGCAACACCGCAACTGCACCAGCCAGCACCAGCGCCGTGACAGGAGCCAGGATCGCAAGATACCGCGACGACTTATTCGCCGTGTACACCAGCCACAGCATCGTCGGAATCAGCAAGACCAGCTCCACGTAGAACCAGGTGCGACGGAAGCGCCAAAGCAGAAAGGTCGCGGCGAAAAAGACCAGCGGTATGGGCAGGCGCACCGGCAAGGCGGCCAATCCGTGACCGTGCAGCATGCCGAAGCCAAAGTAGTCGTTGTAGCGCGCGAGTTCTTTCGCGAACTTCACCGCGAACGAATCGGTTGCGGCGCGGTGCAGGAACTCCAGCCGAAAGCCCTTGCGGCCTTCGCCGTTGGCCGCGCCCAGGACCCACAGTGCGTACGGCAGCACGCCTGCGAAGTACCCGGCGCAGTAGAGCAGAACTCCACGCAGCGGGAAGCGCTTGGCCCGGTGGTCCAGCACGATCATCAAGAGGCCGTAGGCGACGATAAAGCCCAACAGCGTCACGTGGAACATAGTGCCAAGCGCCATCAGCAGGCCGCAGCCGATAGCCCACAAGCGAGATGCTGTCCGCCAGTAGCGTTTCAGCGCCAGCATGCCCAGGACGATGCACATGGCCGTCAGCGACTCTGGCCGGGCGGTGCGTGAGGTGGTGACCAGGAAGTTGTCCGTCGCCGCCAACAGGGCGCAGACCACCGCGGCAGTCTCACTAAAAACGTCGCGCGTCAGCAGAAACAGGAGCAGCACGACCGCCAAACCGGCCAGCACCGAACCCATGCGAGCCGCCACCATAGTCGTACCGGCCAGGCGGAAGAAGCCGGCCATGACCATCGCCGTACCGGGTGGCCGCACGTCCAGCGTGTGCTCGGCGTCATTGGGGCCAATGCCGGGGTCGCTCAGGCCGTGGCCCTGTGACAAGGTGACACCAGGACCGGCGTACCAGCTTTCATCGGTCACCCACCGGTGCGAAAGGTAGGGCAATACCTGGAGCAGAAACAGCACAGCCGTCAGCAGCAGCCAGCCGCGCGTTCGAAACAGTGGCAGGGTCGAACGAGATTGTGTGGCGTCATGATGTGGGCTGGAAGCAGCAAATTCGGTCAAGCAAATCTCCGGTAGTACGTGGCAGTCTTCCTGCTCGACTACGTCTCTCGCGTTTGTAGCAGTCCCATGCGGGTTAGAAACATGTGCAGAAAGATTCGGTGGCGTCGCCATTCACCCAGCGGCGAAAGCAGGAGCGACCGGGCCATGATGCCCAGGTGCGGACGTTTCTGTTCGCGTTCCACCAACGCAGCCCGGCCCAGGAAGTGGCTCCGTGCCGCACGTCGGTACAGGGGGCGCAATAGCGCGGGGTGCAGAGGGGCAATGTGCCTGTCCCATATCTTAAGTTCGCTTTCCATCATGCGCAGGGAGTGATTGCTCAGGTTGGTACCGTGGGCACGGATCAGCAGCATGGGTTCGGGACACAGCAGGAAGCGGCATCCCGCGGCCACCAGCCGCAGCCAAAGATCCCAGTCCTCAGCGTAGCGCAGGGTCGTGTCGAAACCACCAAGGTCCAGCAGCAACTGCCTCCTTACCACCACCGTTCCGGGCGGCAGCCGCAGCGATCCGCGCAGGCCGGGACCAATCTGGTCAGACGGCGGCAGATTGGATGGCGGCATGGTGCCTTTACTGCCGGAATGCTCCAGTTCGAGCGCGTTGCAGGTGCAGGCATCGTAGCCGGGCGACTGTTCCAGCGCGGCCATCTGCACCTCCAACTTGTTTTCCCGCCAAATATCGTCCGAGTCCAGGAAAGCGACCCATTCCGAACGGGCAGCCTGGATGGCATGGTTGCGTGCGGCAGACTCGCCCGCGTTGCTTTGCCGGATCACAGTGACACCGGAAAACGCCGCCGCAATCTCGGCGGTATCGTCCGAGGAGCCGTCGTCGACCACGATAATCTCGTCTGCCCGCCGGGTCTGTGCCAGTACGCTGCGAAGCGTTTCCGGCAGCAGGTCCGCCCGGTTAAACGCGGGAATGACGACCGCGACTGAACTCATACTGCATTATTCCCATGCTGGGAACGATGTGTCACGACGGAAAGCAGACGTGATATCAGCCCCGTGGCAAAACGGAACAGGGAGCGTAGGATTACCGGCATGGAGTACCTTGCAACTCGTGGCCGTGGCGCAGGCCTGCTGCTGCTGGTTTTGCTGACGCTTGCGGCTTCGGCGCAGTGGGTGCCCCCCGCGGCTACGGTTCCGGCATTCCACACGACCGTGCCGCATAAGTCTGCTCCTCCCTTGTTGCCTCAGGGCGAACGTACCGGAATGTACTTTGTCCATGGATATCAGAAGACCGCCTACAGCATGGCGGACGCCGTGCCTGACGTGATCTACCAGCAGCCCTGCTACTGCTGGTGCAGCAAGGCCATGGGGCACAAGAGCCTGCACTCGTGCTTCGAAGACAGCCACGGTGCCACCTGCGCGGTCTGCATGGAAGAGGCTGCTTATGCTTACGCGCAAACCCGGTTAGGCAAAACACCGGCAGAGATCCGCGCGGGCATCATCAAGGGCGAATGGCGCTCGATCAACCTGCTTACCCTGCAAATGGATTCAGAGCCTGGGGTGCCCAGTTGAGCGCCTCTCTACTGGCCTGCGGCATCCAGCGCAGCCGGCTCATGCGTTTCCGCCACCTGCAAGGCGGGCAAGGTGACAGTCCGCTCCGGATTCGGCATAGGAGCGGGTCCGCTGCCCGGTGCCATCCGTTTGCCGGGTACGCCTTCCAGCGCAGCCGTCAGCATGGTTGCTGCTCCGGTGCCTTCCGCATCCATGCGGCTGCCACGCAGAAAGGTCAACTGCATGCTGCGGTCCGTGCTGTAATCCACCTGCCGAAGGCTGCCCGCAGCCTTACCGGTAAAGCTGGCCAGATCGCTCCAGCCGGTTTCGTCACACACAACGATAAAGTGCCAGCCGGCCGGTGCACCGCGGCGGCGAACTTCATTGCGAACCTGGGTCATCTTTGCCTGGCAGGCGTTCACCTGCGTCTGTGTCAGATGATCAAGATCGCCACCAATGCAGAAGTGTGTCTGTGCCACGCAGGGTAGCGCCAAAGTGAGGAGAGCAATAGGAAGAGAGAAACGCATGTGAGCCAACCTCCGTACTCCCTTTTCGGCTGGCTTGATGTGTCATTCAATCCAAATCCGCTTCGAATTCGTATCTAAATAAGACATCGTGGGCTTCCCCGGGCCTGCACTCAAGCGATTGGAGACGTAAGCCGATAAGGCTCCTGTTTCCGGCTTTTGAACTGTCGGGAACCGGCCTGAACGGTTTCGCTGAACTTTAGTGGCGAAAAGCGTTACGTATCAGTTACGCTTAGGTTTGGGCTGGGTTACTTCTCACGCAAAGGTAAGTATGCGACTCCGGATCATAGCCAGTTCGTGTTTGTTGATCGCGGTGAGTGCCGGTGGCGTCAGTACGCTGGCCGCCAGTCCTGATTGCGCCCGTTGGATACGTGATTATCAGCAGGGTCTTGCGAAACGTGCCGTGTTGGCCAAAAAGAACGTCGTGCGTGCCGCGAAACGGGTGCCCAGGCCTCGAATGATGTATGCGAGTACGCCGGTACGCAAATTGCGCCCCGCCAAACTTAGCCCACAGGAAATGTTGAAACGATTTCGTGTGCTTTGCGGTGACGACCTGCCAGACGAGCCGATCTCTGTCTCCTTTGTGCCTACCAGCCTGGACGCGCTCCTGATCCCGCCGGTGTCATTCCCCGACACCGCGCCTGTAACTGACGTTGGCAGGCCGGTATCTTTCTCGCCAGTTCCGGAAGGCACGCCTCAGGTTCAGCCCAGCCCGGCCGTCACCGGTGCCACGCCCAGCCTGCCTGTCGCCTCCACTCCTGTGATCCCCAATGTTCCGGTGATCCCGTCGCAGGTGCCGGAGCCCAATTCTCTGGTGTTTCTGGTCACGGGTGCCTTGGGAGCCATACCGCTGGTGCGGCGTCGCCTCCGCTGATGGCATGGGATGAAGAGCAGCAAATGATGATGCGAGAAGGGGCCCTGGGCTCCTTCTCTTGTTTGCGCCCTGCGTGTTCGAAACACTTTGCTTGTAGCTCCCTTCCCGGAAGGCGGCTACGTGGCTAAAAGCTCCCGTCCATGCCTCCTTTTTGTTCTGGGCCTGGCACCCACCAAGATCGGCGGCATCGAGAAGTTTCTGCGGCTGTTCGTGCTGGCCATGGACCGGGCAGGATGGGACACCGTGCTGTGCTTTGACGGCCCGGTCGCGGAGGTGTTTCGCGCGTCCGTCGACTTCCCCTTCTGCACGCTGGAAGCGGTGCCGCAGCAGGGCAACCTCGGTTTTGCCGCGGCAGGTGCGCTGTGGCGCGTGCTTGGCAGGCATCGGCCCAAGCGCTTCTTGTACGCCTTTCACGGAGTCATGCGCTGCTTTCCCTGGCTGGCGTGGCTGCGCGGTGCGCGATTTATCTCGTTTTACGATCATTCTTCCCGTGCACCGGACTTCCAGGCACGTCCACTCTCGCTGCCGAAACGGCTGGTGGGCCGCGTGCTTACCCTGCCTTTGAACCTGATCGTCAGTGTGTCTCAGTTCACGCGGTCGGCCGGCACCTCACTCGAACTGACCGGTGCACCTAACGTCGTGGTGGTCAACGGCGTCGAGCTGCCCACGCCATCGCCGGAGCGGGGTGCGACGCTGCGCGAGCGCTTGGGGCTGTCACCGGAAGTCGTTGTGATCACACAACTGTGCTGGATGGTTCCCGTAAAAGGCGTGCAAACGCTGCTCGACGCCGCTCCAAAGGTGCTTGCTGCAGTACCGAAGGCACGCTTTCTGCTGGTGGGCGACGGCCCGCAACTGCAGGCGTACCGCGATCGCGCGGCGGAGCTTGGGATTACAGACAGGGTCGTATTTACCGGCGTCATCTCAGACCCGACCGCAAACGGCGTCTTTGAAGCCTCCGACATCTACTGCCAGCCTTCCCTGTGGCAGGAGGCGTCGGGCCTGGCGGTAATGGAGGCCATGTCGTTCCGTCTGCCGGTGGTCGCAAGCTGCATCGGCGGCCTGCCGGAGGTAGTGCGGGAGGGCGTAACCGGCCTGTTGTTCCCAGTTGGCGATGCCGGCGCGCTGGCGGGCAGGCTGCTGACGCTGGCCCAAAATGCGGGTATTAGGCGCACCATGGGGGAAGCCGGCTACCAGGACATCATTGCGAACCACCAACTCCAGCAGACGGTCGAACGCTATGTCGAGCTGGTTCTACAGAAAGCCAGCGGAACCGCTGCAAGCGCTTAGGCGGTTTACAGCAGCTCTTCCGTCTGCATGGGAGACATGCGGCGGCTCAGCCAGGAGTAGGTGAGGTTTACCGGCACGGCCAGGGCGGCAGGGCAGGATTCAGCCAGTACTTTGAAGCGAACCAGGTCTTCTTCCTCAAAAATTCGTGTCACACCCGCAAGGACGAGAAACGTCACCGTCGACAGCACACCGCCGAGGATCAGACCGACCAATGGCGGTGTCCGTATGACGCAGAGGTATCCAATGGCCGACGCCAGCGTGCTGATGACCGCCACCTTGCCGAAAAAGTTCCACGGCAGGTGGACGTTGAAACGGCGGATTGCCATGAACCACAGAGCGCCCACGCAGATCATTTGCGCGACACCGCTGCCGATGGCGGCGCCCAGTGCCCCGTACTTCGGGATGAGAGCGATCGCAACCGCGACGTCGATCACAGAGGCGGCCAGGGTCGCGGCAATGAAGTAGGATTGCCGCTCCAGCGTCTCGAACATGGTCTGCACCGGCGAGAGAAATGCCTTGGCCGAGCACAGCAGAGGCGCGGCCATGGCAACCGTGACGGCACCCGCGTACTTCTGCCCATACATCGTCAGCAGCGCCGCACCAGCCAGAGATGTGGCGATAATGTGCAGCGGTATGGACGTCAGGCCCAGGTAGCGCGCGGAGGCCGCTGTCAGCGCTGGAAGCCGCGTGCGGTCACGCCCATACTGCACGAACATGCTGGCACCCGTTCCGGAAGCGAGCACGCTGGGCAGCACCAGCAGCCGTTCCGCAAGGCTGAAGGCGACAGAGTAGAAAGCGATCTGGCGGATGTCGGAAGAAAAATGCTTCAGCAGCAGAACCTCGGAACGGTCCCACACTACGAGCGTAAGCAGCATGCCAAAGAGGCTCTGCAGGGCAAAACTCTGCATGCGTCGCCGGAGGTCGGGCGGAAACGTCTGACCGTCGTCGCGCCAGCGGCGTATCCGCAGAAAGGTTGGGACGATCCGGACTCCGAAATCGACGCTGCGCATGGTCAGCATGGAGATCGCAACGCCCATCACGCCCCAATGCAATGTAACCGTCAGAAGGGTGATGACGAGGAACGTGAGCGTGGAAGCCGCGGATGCTGGCAGGTTGGCGGATAGATCCTCCGACGCAACATTCGCAAACGCAGAGATGGAGTTGACCATGGAAGGCCAGATGCTGAGCACCAGCACGATGGAAGCGGTCCGGTACTCCGGCTGAACATCGCGTAACACCCAGAACAGCGCACCGATGGTGGCCAGGGTTGCGGTGCAGATCTGGGCCAGCAACGTCAGCCGGTAGACCTGATGGGCGGCCGCAGGTTGATCCCCGCCGAGGAACTCTGCCATGTACTTTCGGGTGGTGGCTGGAATGCCGATGCCACCCAGCGAACTGCAGATATTAACCACCCACAGCACGTACACGACGTATCCCATGCGGATGGGACCCAGCGCCCGCGCAATCAGGAATGACGAAATCAGCGAAGCGCCAAAGCTCAGCACATTTTCAAGCGCGAACCATGCGGTGTTGCGGAGGATGGTCCGGGTGCTCACTGTTTCCCTGCTGTCTGCCGTACTGGTATGGCAACGAAGTGGATGCGGCTAGCCAAGCCGATCGAGTTCCGCCTGCGCCTTTTTCCCTACGTCTGAGCCTTTGCCTGCGTCCACCGCCTTTTTGAGGCTGGCGACAGCCGCTATCTTGTTGTTCAACTTTTCGTATGCCAGGCCCATGTGGTAGTGAATGCTTGCATTGCCCGGTGCCGTTTTTACTGCGCCCTGCCACAGGTCCATTGCCGAGCTGTACACGCCCTTCTTGTAGTAGACCCACGCCAAGGTGTCAGCCGTGTCAGGAGAGTTGGGCATGGCGCGCTGGGCTGCCTGCGCCAGGGTCAGCGCCACGTCCATGTTCTGTCCCGCTTCCGCCATCAGGTAGGCCAGGTTGTTCTCGACCGTGGGCTGCTCCGGCTGTATTTGCAGCGATTTCTGATAGAGGGCAATGGCTTTTGGCTGGTCACCCGCGGCCTCTGAAAGCATGGCGAGGTAAGACTGTGCCTGCGCATCCTGCGGATGGCTGCCGGCCCATTTCGTCCACACTTCATTAGGCCCATTCAGGTCATTCGACGCCAGGCCGGCTTCGGTGTAGATACGCATGGCAGCCATGTTGTCCGGGCTCAGCTTCATGGCCTTCTGCGAAGTTTCAACGGCTCCATGCGGATCCTTTGCAGCCATCTGTACCTGGGCCAGCTGCACCAGCAGCGGGACACTGTTGGGATTGCGTGCAAGCTGCGCCTGCATGCGCGCAAGTGCGGCCGCAGGCTGGTTGGCCTGCAGGTCAAGCTGCACCAGGATCGGCAGCGCGTTTGAGTTCGGGTCGATGGCCAATGCCTGCTCCAGCAGCCCCTTGCCCTCGGCGGCACGACCCTGCCGGACACGAATCTCGCCAATCTCAGCCAGCGCCTGCGCGTTCTTCGGCTCAATCTTCAGCGCTTTCTGCAGGTCATCCACGGCAAGGTCAAGGTGCTTGTCGTTTGCCTGGGCGGTGCCACGCCAGATGTATGGCGCGGGTGCGTTTGGGTACTGCTTGATCATCTGCTCGGCAACCTGCCGCAGGCCGGCCTGGTCACCTCGCCGATTCGCCATCTCTGCCACACCCGCGGCGGCGGCCATGTTGGCGGGGTTCTTCTGCAGGGCGGCCAGAAAGTTGGTGTTGGCGGCGTTCAGGTCGCCACGGTCGCGAGCCAGCACCGCCAGAAACAGCTTCAGGTCGATGTTGTCCGGGTTATTGCGCACGGCCTTCTGCAACAACGCAAAGGCGTCGTCAGACTTGCCGTCGTGCAGCAAGAGACCGGCCTTGACCTGGGCGTACTGGATCTCGCCATCGTGTGCCTCCGCCTGCTTGCTGACAATTTCATTCGCCTTGGCGAAGTTTCCCTTGGTCGCGAGGACGCGGGCATAGGCCATCTGCATGGGAAAGCTCTTCGGATGCTTCGCGGCCAGTTCCGCGTAGGCTGGCTCTGCCTTGTCGAAGTGGCCGCTGCGCGCATAGAAGCGCTCCAGCATGCCTGCGCCGTCCGGGTCGTCGGCAAAATCGTCGCTGGTCTGCCGAATGCTGCTTTCCGCCGCCGACAGGTTGTTTTCGCTCAGATACAGCGCGGCCAGCGCCACTCGCGGCTGCAAGACCTTCGGCGCGGCTGCGATGGCGGCCTTCAACTGCGCTTCCGCACCTGGCAGGTCCTTTTGCGTATTCAGCAGCGCCGAAAGCATCATGCGCGCCTGCACGTTCTTGCCGTCGAGTTCGACCGCTTTTTCCAGCTCCTTGCGAGCGGTGGGCAGGTCTTTACCACCCTGGCCCTGCAGAACGCCCAGCATGGCATGGAGATCCGACCGGTTTGGAGCAATGGCCAATGCCTTGTTGATGGCGACCAGCGCATCGGCGGGCTGTCCCTTTTCCGCCGCCACGTTGGCCTGCATGGCCAGGCCGTCCGGGTTATTGGGCTCGGCCTTCAGGATGGCCTCAGCCTCTTTCGCCGCGCGGTCCGGCAGCCTGCCTTCCAGCAGCAGATTGCCCAGCGCCACGCGAGCGGGAATATTGTTTGGAGCCAGGTTCACCGCGGTTTGCAGTTCCTGATATCCCTGTCCCACCATGCTCATTTTCAAGAAGGTGCGGCCCAGCTCGTAGTGCGCCGCGCTGAAGTTTTTATCCGTCTTCAGCGCGTTGTAGTACTGCAGGCTGGCTTCCTTGTACTTGCCCTCGTTGTAGTAGCGCTGGCCGCTCTCAAGGTACTTTTGCTTGCGCACATTCGGGTCACGGTTGCAGCCGGATGTGGCCGCAAGCATGGTGAGAAGGGTGGCGGAGACTGCGATTCGTAGTGTCGTTGTCTGGCGAGGCATGAACATACTGAAGGTTCCTCTGAAAATCGATACTGTGCGACAAAGCCCGCACCGGGATGAAGATCAATCGGGGATGTAGGCAGGCAGCAAGGCCGCTACCTGACCGGCAAAATTGGCTGCGCGCAGGTGTGCCGCGCTGTTGGGTTCGCCGGGCAACAGCGGCGTGATCACCCGGACCAACGCTCCATCGGTGCGATTGTAGCGAATCGCGTCCAGCAGCATGTACAACTTTGCACGGTAGTCGCTGGCGATGCTGCGGCCGTGAGCCCGGTACCAGTACAAAACTTCCTGCTTCTGCGTACCGTCCGTAATGACGTATTCGCCCACCTGGTAGCGTCGGCCATCAGCGGCTGCAAGCGTGGTGATACCGGACGACTCGAAGGTCCAACCTGCGCCCGGGAGGCAATTTTGCGGGGAATGGATGGCCTGGCCAGTGCGCTGCGTGGGAAAGTAGCCGATAAACAGGCTGACCGGGATTGCCGCATCGATGGCCGCAGGGCCCTTCGCAGGTATGGCCGGAACGTCTGTCACGCCGGCTGCAGCACGGCCAGCGTAAATGCGATTCAAAAAGCGGCCGTGTCCCAGAACCTCCAACGTCGCAGGTGAAATAGGGATATCCTCGGCGTGCCGGTTTTCGATCTGGTGCGGCAGCAACTCCAGCGGAACGCTTTCCGGCACCTGGTCCACGGCGCTGCGCATGAACAGCATGCCCGCGGTTCCGGCCATCATGGTTGCAACCAGCAGAAAGCGAGACAGATTCATGCGGTCTGCCTCCGGGCGCGCGCGACCATGGCCATGCCTCGCTGCAGCAGGTACACCAGCAGCAACGAGAACAGGAACATCAGCCAGCCGGAAAACTCGTGAAAGAAGCCCATTGCTTTATCCGGATCCCAGTACTGCACGCAGAGGCCTGTACCCACAATACGTAAGACGTTGGCCGCGACTGCAATGGGGATACTTGCCAGCGCCAGCAGCGTACGCCTGCCAGTGGAAGGCTCCAGAAGATAGCCGTAGATCACAGCGACGGTGAACAAGCTCATCAGCGACCGGATGCCGCTGCACGCCTCCGCCACCTCCAGTCGCATCATGGGTAACTCGATCACGTTGCCTTCACGCAGCACGGGAACGCCGAACACCGGCAGAATAGCGCTTGCCAGGCGAGAAGCAAATAACTGCAGCGGAAAGGTAATCTGGTTGAAGATCACTGCCGGAAACGGAATGGCCAGCAGCAGGACCAGCAGCGGAAACTTCAGAACGCGCAGCATGGGCAGGCCGGCAAAGGCCCAGATCAGCCCGGCCAACACCATTAGGCCGGAGATGCGTGCCAGGAAAAGCTCCGCCCCGTAAACACCGGTGATGTAAGTCAGCAGGCCCAACGCAACCAGGCCCGTTCCTGCCCAGGACGGCGCTAACGGCGTGTTCTGTACAGCTATGCGCTTCTCCCACACCACGTATGCACAAAAGAACGGGATCAGGAATCCGTGCGCATAATCCGGAAAGGTGTACCAGTCCAGCAGCAGCTTGGTGCCCACGCGAAAATACAGCACAGCCAGCAGCACAAGAATCACAGACCAGGCCCAGACTGGCAGGACTGCGGTCGCGGCGTTGCTCTTGCTGTCCACTGTGCCTTTGGTTGCGGGCACGGTTACCGTTGAGAAGGGCATGATACGTTTATCTCCGCAGGCTCACGCCGCTCTCGCCATTCCATCGGCGGTGCCGATATTAGAACGAGGGACCGGCAGAATGAAACAGCTTCCATTTTCACATCTGGAATGCAACACTGAAGCAAGGGCTTCCAATTTGCTACCGTACCGGTCCAATGGCTTGATACCGGAGCAACAAAACCCTTCTTCCGTAGGCGCCCGAATATGAAGCTTCAAGTTTGCATATTGCCACTGTTTGCCTTGATTTCCTCAGGAATAGCGATATCGCAGATGGGTTCGCGTCCCGTTTTGACCGCAGCACCGCAAAATGCACCTGCGACGGCTGCTCCTGCGGCAACGGGCGGCAAGAACGGCGCATCCATGGCGCTTTCACCGGAGTACCGCATTGGCGCGTATGACACGCTTCAGGTCACCGTGTGGAAAGAGCTGCAGCTTTCCGGCACATTTCCCGTACGGCCTGACGGTATGATATCGCTCGTTTTGCTGGGCGATATTCCCGCAGCGGGAATTACACCCATGCAACTGGGCAAGAACATCACCGAGGCTCTGAAGAAGTACATCCAGGAGCCGTTGGTTACCGTTACAGTTACAGCGGTAAACAGTCAGAAGGTGTATGTGGTTGGGCAGGTGGCACACGTTGGAGCGATCGACTTATCTCCCGGCATGACGCCGCTCGAAGCGATTGCGGCGGCAGGCGGGCTTTCCACTTACGCCAATGGCAAGAACTGCTACATTCTGCGCGGACCCTCCGGTCAGCAGAAAAGACTGCCATTCGATTATAAAAAGGCGCTCAAAGGCCAGCCTGGCCAGGCGATTGTGCTGCAAACGGGCGATACGGTCGTTATTCCTTGAAAAGTCCCATGCCAAAACGATTGCTGCCATCAGGGCCTGTGCTGTTCTTCGGGAGTGTACTGGCTGCTCTTCCCTCGCCTGCTTATGCTCAAAGCGCACCATCAGCCGCGCCCTCAGGCGGTGGCGCAACAGCTGCTTCAGATTTTCTGACGTACAGCCTCACGGCATCGAACTCCGTCATCATCGGCTACAGCGGCAACAACGGCCCGTCCGACAGCGTGAATATCTCCGGCAATGCCGGCTACGTCTCTGGCAGCGAACGGCACCCGCTCAGCTTTGTGTACTCCGGCGGGTATCTTTTTGGGAATAACGGACAGCCCAGCACCTCGTTTCAAAACTTTGGCGTCTCCCAGGTGTTGAACACACGCAACTGGAACTTCGTGATCAGCGACGTCGTCAGCTATCTTCCCGCGACACCCCGCTACGGCCTGGCAGGTATTCCCGGCGTGGGCGACACGGGTAGTCTGCCCATTGCCACGGGGCAGCAGCCGGGAGAAGCCTTGTTGACCAACTACGGCCAGCGCATTACCAACACGGCCAGTGGATCGGCAAATTACCGGATCACCGCCCGCACAAGCATCAACACATTCGCGGGTTATACCAACCAGCACTTCTTCAGCAACCTGGGCATCAATAACAACCTGTTCAATGGTGGGGCACAACTGACACACAACCTGTCGGCAGCAACGCTGGTGGGCGGCGGCTATACCTATACGCACTCCACCTTTCCAGGCCTGGGCGATCTCAGCTTTACGTCCAACAGCATCGTCGCCATCTTTCAGCACACCTTCACTCCCCGGCTGTCACTGCAGTCTTCCGCCGGTCCGCAGTGGACTAGCGGCTCAAACGCCACGATCTTTCCAACCCGGGTCGGCCTGTCCGCAAACCTTGGACTGACGTACGTAGCCGGGCGCAACAACTACTCCCTGAACTATGGGCGCGGAACCAGTACCGGGTCCGGCGTCCTGCTGGGTGCGGTAACGGATTATGTCAGCTTTGCCGGCCAGCGCAAGTTCAGCGATCGATGGACCGGGGGCATTTTCGCAAGTTATGGACATGCGCAGAGCCTGTCCAACGACCCGGCCCTGTACACGCGGACGAACTCCTACACCACCGGCCTGCAAGCCACGCGCAGGCTGGGTGAACGCTTCTCGGCTTACGGCAGCTACGCGCTGCAGTACCAGGCCCTGGGACAGTCGATCGCGACCACCAATGCATTCAGCGGCACGGCGCACGTGATCAGCTTTGGCGTCACGTATGCACCGCGTCCGATCCATATTGGCCGGAGGTAGATTGCTTGTTAGGCCATCGTCCACTTACCTTCAGTGATTACCTGGGCATCTTTAAGCGCCGTGTACTTTACCTGGTCTTGCCTGCAATCGTCTGCTCGGCGGCTGCGCTTGGCGCCAGCTTCTTTATTGCGCCTCGCTATGTCTCACAGACCCTCGTTCTGATCGAGCAGCAGAAGGTGTCTGAGGACTACGTCAAGCCGGTCATCGCGGCAGACCTGGACGCCCGGTTAGCTTCCATGAAAGAGCAGATCCTCAGCCGTTCCCGCATCCAGCCCATCATCGAGCGCTTCAACCTCTACCCCGGCGAAAAGATGGATTCGCGCGTGGAAGACACCCGCAAGAACATCGATATCAAGCCCATCCATTCCGAGATTAGCCGGGCCAACGGGCTGCCGGGCTTCTTTATCCTGTTTACCGCCGGTGACCCGCGTACCGCGCAGCAGGTGTGCAGCGAGATTACGTCGCTGTTCGTAGGTGAAGACCTTCGTGCACGCGAACAATCCGCGCAGGGAACGACTGATTTTCTTGAGGCGCAGCTCACCGAAGCGAAGAGCAACCTGGATACCCAGGAGCAAAAAACAGCCGAGTTCCAACGTAAGTACGTCGGCAAGCTACCGGGACAGCAGGCGCCTAACCTTGACATGCTGACCAGCCTCAATACCCAGCTGCAGGCAGCCACCCAGCAACTCGCCCGCATGGAACAGGACCGCGCCTACCAGCAGTCGCTGCTGTCGCAGGTGCAGACCGCGCGCGACTCCGCAGGCGCTCCTGTCGTTGCAGCCGTACCGGATGAACGGCAAGCGCAGTTGCTTGCCTTGCAGGCCGAAGAGGCGGACCTCACTGCGCGCTACACGCCGGATTATCCGGACGTGATTTCCACCCGCCGTAAAATTGCAGACTTGAAGCGGCAGATGCAGACCAAGCCGGCTGCATCGGCTCCGGGTGCGCCAAAAGCAGGTGAGTCCGTCGGAGTGCAGCAGTTGCGCGCGGCACTTCAGGCTTCGGATGCGGGGATCAAAGCCAAACAGGCCGAAGTTGCCCAGATCCAGGGTAATGTGAAGCTCTACCAGGAGCGCATCTCTTCCTCGCCGCTCGTCGAAGAGGAGTATAAGGCACTCACGCGCGACTACCAGACCGCGCAGAAGTTCTATGACGACCTCCTGGCAAAGATGAACCAGTCCAAAATGGCAACCAGCCTGCAGCGCCGTCAGCAGGGTGAGCAGTTCAGCCTGATGGATGCGGCCAATTTGCCTGATTCGCCCTCCTATCCCAAGCGTCCACTGTTTGGTGTAGGCGGCTTTGTACTGGGCCTCCTGCTTGGCGCTGCAGTCAGTGCCTTGCTTGAGTACCGCAATACGGCGCTTCGCAGCGAAGAGGATGTGTACGCATTTCTGCATCTGAATACCTTGATCGCGATTGAACGCGTCGGCAACCGTCCGATGCGGGCATCATCGGATCGTCCTGATGACGCAGACGGCAAACGCCGCAATCCTTTTCGAAAAGGGAACGTCATTAAAACGGCGGACCAACACTGAAGCGATACTGCACCTATTTCTTCTAAAAGGGACTGGCGGCGGTACTGGAATGACCCCTCGTTCCAGAGACTGCGCAACATGTTCGGATCGACTGGCAGCGTCCAGGCAGGCAGTGCTCCGGCGCTGCATGGGCGACTCTCAATTCGCCCCGTCTACACTAGCCGGTAACAGGAAGCTGCTATGAACAGGACTCACCAGGAACTGCTGCGCGCCACGCTCGACGCCCCCCAGGCCGCAGACTACACGGCTCCGGGCGTTAGCGGCACCGCGACATCCGAGCCAGAATCCCGGTACAGCCCGGCTATCGCTTCGGAAGCCCACGCCAATGGAATCGATGCCTCCGTGGATACAAACATCTCGACTCCCCCTTCAGCGGTGCATACGGAACCTTTTGTTACCGAACTGGTAGCCTCGCTTGGCACGCCCATGGCCTGGGAGCCCTCGGCAGAAGATCTGCCTTCGCTGCAACCGCGCACCTCCGCCGCGGAGCAGTTCCGCAGGCTCCGTTCGCGCCTGTTGGAGTACCGCTCGCAACAGCCGCTCCAGACAGTCCTGTTGAGCAGCGCGCTGCCGCAAGAGGGCAAGAGCTTCGTTGCCGCCAACCTGGCCGTTAGCCTGAATCAGCATCGAGGCACCCGGGTTCTGCTGATTGACGGCGACATGCGCCGGTACAGTCTGCAACGTTACTTCGGCAGCACCCACAAGCCGGGGTTGGCGGACTACCTGGCCGGGACTGCAGAGGCTGAAGAAGTAGTGCAGCGGCCCGACGCGGAAACGCTGGCACGCTTTCCCAGCCTTGCGCACCTTTCCCTGATTCCTGGCGGCGGCATGATCGAGCATGTTGCCGATCTTTCCGAAGATTCGCGCGTTGGTCAGTTGATTGCCTAT
>CAXUEW010000038.1:16136-18352 GCA_964250115.1 uncultured Terriglobus sp. | reverse complement strand
AGCATCCCCGTAGACCTGCGCGCGGGCATGGGACGGCAGGTCTTCGGTTGCGACATCTGCCAGGATGTGTGTCCGTGGAACCGCCGCGCGCCGGTCGGCAACCATCCAGCGATGCAGGCCCGGACGGAACTGGTAAATCCGTCGCTGGAGCGCTTAGCGGCCATGGACAATGCGGAGTTCAAAATGGCGTTTCGCGGTTCGCCACTGGAGCGAACAGGACGCAAACGTCTCCATCGCAACATCGCCATCGCCATGGGTAACAGCGGCGATCCACGGCACGGGGAGCGCTTGCAGCAATGGAGCGATGGCGATGATCCGGTACTCGCGGAAAGCGCGTCATGGGCGCTGCAGCGCCTTCAGGAACGCCTGCCGGAGCCATTGCCTGGAGCGGAGGCCGGGCCACCCGCTCTGCTAGCATCAGTGCAACCTGAGTAGCACTCCAGCGTTCGCGTTATGCCCTCTCTTACACCGCCCAACGAGGCCGAATTTGATGCTCCGGATTCCGTGCCGGAGAGCCTCGCGGCAGCACCGGGCGAACGCGAGGTGTGGCCGGAGCCGGTCGAAGGCGGATCGGGCGCGCAACTGCTGGCACTCATCAAATACCTGACGCAAACGGACGTTCATACCTACGCCTTTTCGGTGGCGGCCAACGTCATTCTGTCGCTTTTTCCCTTCATCGTGCTGCTGCTCACCATCAGCCAGCGTGTCTTCCACTCCCCGGCCATGGTTGCGGTGGTCGGCCAGTTGATGCACAGCTACCTGCCCACCGGCCAGGATTTTGTCATGCGCAACATGAACCTGCTGGTTCATCCGCGCAAGGGGGCGCAACTGTTTTCTGTGGTCATGCTGCTGGTCAGCAGCACCGGCGTGTTTCTGCCGCTGGAGGTGGCGCTGAACAATGTTTGGCGCGCGACAAAGAATCGGTCCTACCTGCGGAACCAGCTTGTTTCCCTCGGCCTGGCCCTCTCGGCAGGCGTGCTCGCGATGCTCTCCGTGGGGCTGTCCACGGCACAGCAGGCGGTGCTTGGTTTCCTGTTCTTCGGCCACACCGGGAACATCGTTTACACGGTCGTGTCGGATGGCTTTCTGGCGATCCTGGCGACGGCCAGCAGCATCACGCTGTTCTTCCTCATCTACTGGCTGCTGCCGAACCGCAAGATACCCGCGCGTGCCGTTCTGCCAACAGCGATCGTCACGGGCTTGCTGTGGGAAGCGGCCAAGCACCTGTACATCTTCGTGCTGCCGCACCTGGATTTTGCGAACGTTTACGGCCCCTTTCAGCTTTCTGTCGGTCTGATGCTGTGGGCTTTTCTGTCGGGATTGATGCTGCTTGCCGGTGCGCACTTTTCCGCGACACGCCACGCCCTGCGCATGGCAGAGCAGGAGAGCTAGACGGTGCCGCTCGCCCTGCGCCCGCGTCAGCAGCACAACACGTCGGATCCGCTGTACGCGGCTGCCGGTGCTCCGGTGCCGGGCGGTGCGCCGCGCGTCCCGCGTTACGTCTACATTCTGTGGGGACTAGCGGCTGTTTCCTTTGTACTTGCTTATCTGCCGGGTGCCGTGGGTGGTGTAGCCGGTACGCTGCGCTGGCTTGCAGTCCTGGCGTCGGTGATCGCGTCGCTGCCCACGCTCTACCGTGCCATTCGTCATGGCATGCTGTGGCGGCTGCGCAATAAACTGATCCTTACTTATCTGCTGATCGGCCTTACGCCGGTGGTGCTGTTCTTTACAGTGGTGTTCCTGTCTACCTATGTGGCGGCAGGGCAGTTTGCCATTCATCTGGCGGCGTCGCACTTGCAGCTGCGGCTCGACAGCATGGGTACCAGCGATGCCGGGCTGGCGTTTGCCTTGGCCCGGCGGGTTGAACAGGGTGCCGATCCCGCGGCGCTGTTGAACAGGGAAGGCGGCGGTCCTGACTCTGCTCGCAGACCGGCACCACGCATCGGACAGGGGCGCCAACTCGCCATTTACGAAGACATCGAGCCCCTGGAGATTCCCGGGGTGAACGGTAACGACCGCACGCCGCTGCGGCTGTCCGGCTGGTTGAAGAGCCGGCCGCAGATGGGCCAGATGAAGGTCTTTGCCGCGGATGGCGGGGTTCTCTACATGGCCGTGGTGGACCGCGTGGCAGCCGGTCCGAAGCACGGCATCACTGTGATCGGCAGCGTGCCCGTCACTTCAAACCTGCTGGACGGGGTTGCGGAAGGTCTGGGCCA
>CAXUEW010000038.1:14138-16126 GCA_964250115.1 uncultured Terriglobus sp. | reverse complement strand
GGCCAGGTCACGCTGCTGCCGGGAATTGCTCTGGAAGGCACCGGCAAGGAAAGCGCGTCCCGAACGGGTAGGCACAGGCGCATCGTCGGTGGCAGCCGGCTGCCCGCCGCCAATTTGCTGGACGGCGAGGTCGGCTTTCGTTCTACGCTCTCGGTCATTGATTGGGAGACGGGCGATACTCGCATGATTCCGTTTACCGTCACGTCGCGCCCTTCCATCCTCTTTGAGCAACTCTTCGGTACAGGCCTTACCGGCAAGATCACGGACACGGTACGCCTGCTGTTTGTTCTTGTCTGCCTGTTCTTTGCGTTGCTTGAAGTCTTCGCGTTCTACCTCGCCATGCGGTTGACGCGCAGCATGACCGGCTCCGTCGAAGACCTGTACGCGGCAACGCTCTCCATCGACAGCGGCAACCTGGAACATCGCATCCGCGTGCAGCGCGACGACCAGTTGGCCGACCTGTGCCGCTCGTTCAACCGCATGTCCTGGTCGCTGAGCCGGTTGATCGAATCGCAGAAGGAAAAAGAGCGCATGCAGAGCGAGTTGAGCATCGCGCAGGAGGTGCAGGAAAACCTGTTTCCGCGCGCGCACATTCGCGTGCCTTCACTGGACCTGCACGGCATCTGCCGGCCCGCGCGCACTGTTTCCGGTGATTACTATGACTTCCTGGTCTTCCATGACGACCACGAACACCGCCGCGATGTGACCGGGGTAGGACTGGCACTGGGCGATATCAGCGGCAAGGGCATATCAGCCGCGTTGTTGATGGCGACACTGCATTCGGCCGTGCGCGCCTACCGCTTTGCCAGCGAAGAGCTGTTTACCGACAGCGCACGTGCCGCGACGCACGCGGAATCGCTGGAGTGCGGCGAACTGTTTGAGTCGCCTTCACGCATCCTGGCGCTGTTGAACCGGCACCTGTACCGGTCCACGCAGCCGGAGAAATATGCGACGCTGTTTCTTGCGCACTACGACGAGCGGACGCACCGGCTGACCTACTCCAACGCCGGGCAACTGCCGCCCTTCCTTCTGCGGGCTGACGGCACAGCGCGGCAGTTGACCTGCGGCGGCACCGTCGTGGGTCTGCTGGACGGCATGCGCTATGAGCAGGAGACCGTCGCGTTAGAGCCGGGTGACCTGCTGATTGCCTACTCCGACGGCGTCACTGAACCCGAGAACGACTTTGGCGACTTCGGCGAAGACCGGCTGCTGGAGGTCGCAAGGCAGTTCCGGCATGAGCCGCTGGAAGTGATCTCGGCAGAGGTCATGCGCGCGCTGGACGCATGGATCGGCGGGGGCGAACAACCGGACGACATTACCCTGGTGCTGGCACGCCGGGTTTGAGGCCAGGCATTCTCTTCCCGGCGAACCATTCAACCTCGTCATCCTGAGCGAAGCACGCAGTGCGTAGTCGAAGGACCTGCTTTCCTTTTGAGCTGCAGTGCTGCTCTGGGAAAACAGCAGGTCCTTCCGCTACGCTCAGGATGACGGCAAAGATGAATACCGATCATGAGGCTGGGGTAAGCAGCACTCCGCCTACTGATCGGAAGCGTGCTTCAGAGTTTGCGCCTTCGCGACCAAGTTTAGCCGCCGCCGGTGAGCGAAACCTGCGGCGGAGCCGCGGTAGGGTCGTGCGCGGCCTGCATGACCACGGTGCTGGTCGGTGTGCCCAGAGCAATGCCTTCCTTCTCAAAGGTGAGCAGAATCTTCCGCCGGATAGCGCGCAGAATGCCGTCACGCTGGTTGGCTCGAACGCGCAGATTGACCGGGTAGATAACTTCACGGCCGTTGATCCTGTCCACGCCCAGGATGTCAGGGTCGGCCATGGCAACATCGGCAAAGGCCGGGTCACGCCGCACCTCAAGCGCGATACCGCGTAGTAATTCCATGACGCGGTCGGGATCGGCGGTGGAATCCACCGACACGGGCAACGATGCCACGGAAAATTCGCGCGACAGGTTCGACACGGTCGCGATTTGAGAGTTGGG
>CAXUEW010000038.1:12884-14128 GCA_964250115.1 uncultured Terriglobus sp. | reverse complement strand
TGCAGCGTGCCGTCGCCATCGCGCAGTGTAGTGGAACGCAAGGAGAGATCCTCGACAGTACCTGTCAGTCCGGCAATCTTTACTACATCGCCCACGTTGAACTGGTTTTCCACCAGGATAAAGACGCCGTTGAGCATGTCCTTGAACAGCGACTGCGCGCCGAACGAGATACCCAGACCCACCACACCCGCCGACGCCAGCAGCGGCTTCAGGTCGATATTGAAGAGCGGCAGGATCTGCAGGATAGTCAGGAAACCGATCAGGCCGTAGCAGGTCGCGCGAAGGATCGCGGCAATGGTACGCAGTTGCGACGCGCGTTGCGGGTTGGCGACATAGGTGTTCGCCAGGTTCCGCATGCGTTTAACAAAAAACGAGACCACCCGCTGCAGAACAAATGCCAGCAGCAGAATGACGACGAGCCGGGGTGCATCGTGCCGCACAAAATCCACAATATCTGCGTGCCACTGGTGTCCGAGCGTGCGGAAACTTTCATCCTGCGGTTCTGCCGGTGCTGCGATTGCGGCGATAAGTGTCATACCCATCTCTTCTTCACCCTTCCATGCTGCGCGCCCGGTACTATGGGGAAATGGGGTGCGCCGTTTCAGCATGGCTCAGCGGGAAGCATGCCGCAAGTACGGCTCGGGATGCGGCTCGGAGAGGTAGGAACAGCGTGCGAAAGGTTCTGCGCCAATGCCGTCTCTTTCGTCTCCATCCTCTTAGCCTGGCAGTCGCTGCGGTCCTGGCAGGGACTACCACCGCATGTTCTCAGGTGGGTACCTACCCATATCCTTCTGGAACGGGTGCATCGTCCAGCAGTAGTTCAAGCAGTCGCGGGGCTACGACGAACCCCAACGTGAATCGCACGCTGGGGACAGAATTCCCTACGTTTGATCCCAACTTTTCGCATCGCCAGATGGTGGCCCGCAGGGAAGACCTGAAGAGGCGCATGGTGGAGAATGCCGCCCGGCTTCTGGTGCTGACGCGTGACCTGCAGGCCGACCTGCAAAGCCGCGAAGCAAACGAAGCCGATGCGAAACGGCTGGACGAGATCGCCAAGCTGGCGCGCACCGTACGCGACCAGATGCGGCAGTGACCTGACATGCGGAACAGGCGACAGTACGGCAGATCAGGAACCCGGCTGGCAGCTCCGACCGCGATGCTGCTCCTCTTGTTAGCGTCGACTGTGACGCTGACTGCCCAGGGAAAGCCCGCATCTCAAGCTGCAACAAAAGATGCGCCATCGG
>CAXUEW010000038.1:8253-12874 GCA_964250115.1 uncultured Terriglobus sp. | reverse complement strand
CGGTAGTGCCTACCGCCAGTGACAAGCAAAAGGCCATGCAGGCCGACATGGATCGCCTGCTGCAACTGGCCCGGCAACTAAAGGCTGAGGTGGACAAGAGCAGGAAAGACGAGCTGTCGATCAAGGTCGTCCGGGACGCGGACGAGATCGACAAGCTGGCGCGGTCGGCCCGTGGACGCATCCGCTGAACTCCGGGCGCAGAGAAGTCGCTTTACAATCAGCAGGGAAGTCGCTCACGACGGTTATGGAGGCAGGGCAGCAAGTCGATGGCAACGCGAGCGATCACGGAACAGCAAGCGGAGACGAAAGGCGAGGGGCCGCTTAGCCCGCAGGAGCTGATCCGCTTCTACCGGCTGATGTATCTTTCGCGCAAGACCGACGATCGCGAGATCCTGCTCAAACGCCAACAGAAAATCTTCTTTCAGATCTCCTGTGCCGGGCATGAGGCGCTACTGGTCGCCGCTGGTATGGCCATGCGGCCGGGCTACGACTGGTTCTTTCCGTACTACCGTGACCGCGCGCTGTGCCTCGCCCTGGGCCAGCCGGTGACGGATCAGTTGCTGCAGGCCGTGGGTGCTGACGACCCTGGCAGCGGCGGCCGGCAGATGCCGTCACACTGGACCAGCCCCAGCCTCCACCTGGTTTCGCCTTCATCGTCCACCGCCACGCAACTGCTGCACGCGGTCGGCTGCGCGGAGGCAGGCCGTTACTTCGCGCGGCACCCCGAGGCAGCGACTGGTGAGTACGGCGAGGGCGATTACCGCCGCTTCCGCGACGTGAGCTTCCAGGCGGATGAGGTCGTATACACCTCGCTGGGCGAGGGTTCCACCAGTCAGGGCGAGTTCTGGGAGGCGCTGAACACCGCCTCGAATAACAAGCTGCCGGTCGTTTTCGTCATCGAAGACAACGGCTACGCCATCTCCACCCCGGTCGAGACGAACACGCCCGGCGGCAACATTTCGCGGCTGGTCGCGAACTTCCCGAACTTTCACTTCGCCGAAATCGACGGAACAGACCCCATCGCCAGCTATGAGGCGATGCAGGCCGCTGTAGCCTACTGCCGCGCAGGCCACGGTCCGGCACTGGTGCACGGGCACGTTGTGCGGCCATACTCGCATGCGCTCAGCGACGATGAGCGCTGGTACAGGCACTCCTCCGAACTGGAAGCCGACGCGCTGCGCGATCCGCTGGGCCGCATGCAGGCACTGCTGTTGCAGCAGGGCGTGCTCACCGAGCACCAGTTGAACGTGCTCCATCGCGAGGTCGAAGATCAGGTGCGCGCCGCCGCCGATGTCGCGCTGGCCGCGCCGTTGCCATTGGTTGCGAACATCGAAAAGCACGTCTACTCCGAAGACCTGCAGCCTACGTCAGAGGTCTTCGCCACGGAACCGGAGCCGGTCGGCGGTGACACCGATCACACCATCGCCGACCTGATCAATCACACCCTGCGCGATGAAATGCGGCGGGACGAGCGCATCGTCATCTTCGGCGAAGATGTGGCAGACGCCTCGCGCGAGGAATACCTCCGCACAGGTGCCATCAAAGGCAAGGGTGGTGTCTTCAAAATCACCGCTGGGCTGCAGCAGGAGTTCGGCTCAGAGCGCGTCTTCAACTCGCCGCTGGCCGAGGCCAACATCACGGGCCGGGCGCTCGGCATGGCCGTGCGCGGCCTGAAGCCGGTCGTCGAGATCCAGTTTTTCGATTACATCTGGCCGGCCATGCACCAGATGCGCAACGAGCTTGCCGTCCTGCGTTGGCGCTCAAACGGCAACCACAGTGCACCGCTTGTTATGCGCGTGCCCATTGGCGGATACCTCACCGGCGGGTCCATCTACCATTCGCAATCCGGCGAAAGCATCTTCACGCATACTCCCGGCATTCGCGTGGTCATGGCGTCGAATGCGCAGGACGCCGCCGGTCTGCTGCGTACGGCCATCCGCTGCGACGACCCGGTGTTGTTTCTGGAGCATAAGCGGCTCTATCGCGAGAGCTACGGCCGCGCGCCTTACCCGGGTGCCGACTTCTGTATTCCGTTCGGTAAGGCAAAGATCGTTCGTCCCGGCACGGACATTACGCTGGTCACCTATGGTGCCGTGGTTCCCCGAGCCCTGCAGGCAGCGCAGCGGCTGGAACACGAGAAGGGCCTACAGGCCGAAGTCATCGACCTGCGGTCGCTGTCGCCTTACGACTTTGAAGCGATTGCAGAGAGCGTACGGAAGACCAGCCGCGTCCTCATTGCGCACGAGGACATGCGGTCCTGGGGCTTTGGCGCGGAGGTGGCCGCGCGCGTTGCGGACGAACTCTTCCACGACCTGGACGCGCCGGTGCGTCGCGTCGCCTCACGCGACACATTTGTGGCCTACCAGCCCATCCTGGAAGACGCCATCCTGCCGCAGCCGGAAGACCTGTTCCGTGCCATGGTGGAGTTGACGGCTTTTTAGGCGCGGCGAAGTTCCACTGAGTCAGCGCGTCATCCTTCGGCGTGCTCCTGAGTCACCGTCATCCTGAGCGCAGCGAAGGATTCGAGGTACTCGACGCGTCAAACGTGCCTCGTGTTTTCTCGCGAAAATTTCGAGCTGCATCGCGGGCTACAGCCGTGCCGGGGTCCTTCGCTTTGCTCAGGATGACAGCATTACGGGTTCGCGCTCCGCATGCAGTTGTTGCAAGGCATGTACCGTAATGCGGCCGCTCTGCAGGGCAGAAATACCTTCTGCCGCCGCGCGTGCTGCTGCAATCGTCGTGATGGTCGGGATGCGTGCAAGCACTGCCGCCCTGCGGATCGCCTTCTCATCGAAGAAGGTGTCCTGGCCGCGCGGTGTATTCACGATCAACTGGATGCGGTCTCCCTTGATGAGATCGACCACGTTTGGACGGCCCTCCTGCACCTTGTGTACGCGCTCCACCTGCAGGCCGGCATCACTCAGCACGTCTGCGGTGCCGTGGGTGGCTACCAGGTGGAAACCCATCTCGACAAACTGCTTTGCCAGCGCAACTGCATTCGCTTTGTCATGATCGTTGACGCTGAGGAAGACGGTGCCCTTGATTGGCAGGTTCTGACCGGCTGCGATCTGCGCCTTGGCGAATGCTTCGCCGAAGGTTGCGGCCACGCCCATGACTTCGCCTGTGGAACGCATCTCCGGTCCAAGCACAGGGTCCACGCCCTGGAACTTGCCCCATGGAAATACTGGCGACTTCACAAAGTAGTGCGCGCCCGTGCCAAGGTCCTTGCCGCTTGCTAGTTGCTCCGGGAGCAGTTCGCGCAAGGTGCGGCCCGTCATCAGGCGCGAAGCGATCTTTGCCAGCGGAATGCCCACGGCCTTCGAGACATACGGCACCGTGCGCGATGCGCGCGGATTCACTTCGATGACGTAGACCGTGCCGCGCTGGATGGCGAACTGGATGTTCACCAGCACGATGACGTTCAGTGCGAGAGCAAGCTGCCGCGTGTAGCGCCGAATCTGGTCGAGCACGTCCGCCGAAAGATCCACCGACGGCAGAACGCAGGAGGAGTCGCCGGAGTGGATGCCGGCCTCTTCGATGTGCTCCATGATGCCTGCAATGATGATGTCGGTGCCGTCACAGAGCGCGTCGACATCGACCTCGGTCGCGTCTTCCAGGAAGTGGTCGATCAGGACCGGCCGCTCCTGCGAGTATTCGATCGCAGTCGTCATGTAGCGGAGGATGGCAGCGTCATCGTACGCGATGACCATGGCGCGACCGCCCAGCACAAAGCTGGGGCGTACAAGCACGGGATAAGAAACGCGATTAGCACCAGCCAACGCTTCATCAATACTGGTGGCGAGCGCGCCTGCGGGCTGCGGAATCTTCAACTCTACGATGAGTTTCTGGAAGCGTTTCCGGTCCTCTGCAAGCTCAATCGACTCAGGCGAAGTGCCGATGATGGGCACGCCCGCAGCTTTCAACGGCAGCGATAGATTCAGCGGCGTCTGCCCGCCAAACTGCACGATCATGCCGATTTCCGCACCGCTGCTTGCCTCATGCTTGTAGACAGCCAGAACGTCCTCAAAGGTCAGCGGTTCAAAGTAGAGGCGGTCGCTGGTGTCGTAATCGGTCGACACGGTTTCGGGATTGCAGTTGACCATAATGGTTTCATAACCATCCTCACGCAGCGCGAACGCCGCGTGGCAGCAGCAGTAATCGAACTCAATGCCCTGCCCGATGCGGTTGGGACCGCTGCCCAGGATGATGATTTTCTTGCGGTTGGTTGGCGTCGCTTCGTCTTCCTCGTCGTAGCAGGAGTAGAGGTAGGGCGTAAAGCTTTCGAACTCTGCCGCGCAGGTATCCACCAGTTTGAAGACTGGCTTCACACCTAGTTCTTCACGCTTGTCCTGCACCCGGGTTGAAGCGTCCTTGCCCTCCAGCTTCCATGCCGCGGCAAGCAGGTCATCGCTGATGCCCATGCGTTTCGCCGTGCGCATCTGGTCTTCCGTGACGCTTTCGAAGGGAACGCTGGCGGCTTCCTTGATCTCATCCGTGATCTGCTTCACCTGGTAGAGAAACCATGGATCCATTCCGGTTAGGCGGGCCACTTCGCGCACGGTCATGCCGCGCTCGAATGCGTAACGTACGTAACTTAACCGTTCTGGGTGCGCCGTGACCA
>CAXUEW010000038.1:3310-8243 GCA_964250115.1 uncultured Terriglobus sp. | reverse complement strand
CGCGCTCGACCAGGCGCTGCGTCAGGCGGCGTGGCTCGATATCTGCGGCAGAGGCCTTCTTGCCTGTTTCGAGCGAACGCACGGCCTTCATCATCGCTTCCTTGAAGGTGCGGCCAATCGCCATCACTTCGCCGACCGACTTCATCTGCGGTCCAAGGCTCTCGTCGGCACCGGGAAACTTTTCAAACTGCCACTTGGGAATCTTGACGACCACGTAATCGATAGTCGGCTCGAAACACGCGGGCGTGGCCTTGGTAATGTCGTTCTGCAACTCATCCAAGGTGTACCCAACGGCGAGACGCGCAGCGATCTTCGCGATTGGAAAGCCGGTGGCCTTCGAGGCCAGCGCGGACGAACGCGACACACGCGGGTTCATTTCGATGACGGTCATGCGGCCGTTCGCGGGGTTCACAGCGAACTGCACGTTGCTGCCGCCGGTCTCGACGCCGATCTCGCGAATCACGCGGATCGCAGCGTCGCGCATGCACTGGTACTCGCGGTCCGTCAGCGTCTGCGCGGGTGCAACCGTGATGCTGTCGCCGGTGTGCACGCCCATGGGGTCAAAGTTTTCAATGGAGCAGATGATGATGACGTTGTCGGCAAGGTCGCGCACCACCTCAAGTTCGTACTCTTTCCAGCCGAGCACGCTCTCTTCCAGCAGGCACTCGCCGACGGGGGACAGGTCCAGGCCGCGCGAGAGGATCTCCGTCAACTCTTCGCGGTTGTAGGCAATGCCGCCGCCTGAACCGCCCAGCGTGAACGAGGGCCGGATGACGCATGGGAAGCCGATTTTCTGTGTAAAGTCCAGGCCGTCGCGCAGGTTGTTGATCAGCGCCGAACGCGGCATGTCCAGGCCGATCTTGTTCATGGCGTCTTTGAACAGGAGCCGGTCTTCTGCCTTCTTAATCGCGTCCAGTTTGGCACCGATCAATTCAATGCCGTACTTGTCCAGCGTGCCTGCGTCGGCCATGTCCACGGCGAGGTTCAGCGCAGTCTGGCCGCCGACCGTAGGCAGGATGGCGAAGACGCCGGGCTTGCCGCTTTCGTGCAGCATGTCCGTTTCGACCCGTAGAATCTCTTCAACGTAACGGGCAGTCAGCGGCTCGATATAGGTGCGGTCGGCGACCTCTGGGTCGGTCATGATGGAGGCGGGGTTGCTGTTGACCAGCACCACCTCGTAGCCCTCGGCCTTCAGCGCCTTGCAGGCCTGCGTGCCGCTGTAATCAAACTCTGCCGACTGGCCGATGACAATCGGCCCGGAGCCGATCACCAGAATTTTTGCAATGTCGTTTCTGCGTGGCATCTACTCGTCTCTCTTTGCGGCACACCTCAGGGGCAGCACACATCATCGTTCGTACACATCGGACCGATGGCCAGTCTTCACCACAGAGATCAGGAACTTGGCATTCTCCAGAATGCAGATCACACGGTAGTCACCCACGCGATAGCGCCAATGCCCGTGCCAGAGGCCGGTCAATGACTTGCCGTGTGCATATGGAAATCCGTCTTCGACCACGTCACGCATGTACGCCACGATCTTTCGGCCGATCTGCGGATCAAGCTTTCTAAGCTGTCTTCTGGAGGCTGCCGTGTACTCGACTGACCATTCCAAACTCCCGCTCCATCTCTTCTTGGCTCAACGTTCGAGCATCTTCGGCCTTGGCGGCCATCGCGTCTCTTCCGTCTTCGTAATCTTCCATAAAGGTCAGGACGGCCTCATTCACGAAGTCATCGACCGACCTTCCCATCTCCTCGCAGAGTTTGCGAAGCAGGGCTTCCCGGTCTGCTCGGAATTCAAATTGCATGGGCTGCCTCCTTTACTTTTTCCACTCGTCCATCATCCTGCGGAAGTCCTTGAACAGGTAGTGCGAATCGTGCGGGCCGGGCGATGCCTCGGGGTGGTACTGCACGCTGAACATGGGGTGTTCCTTATGCTTCAAGCCGGCAACGGTGCCATCGTTCAGATTGGTATGGGTGACCGCAACAGTGGTCTGGTCCAGCGTCTCCGGATCGACGGCATAGTTGTGATTTTGCGACGTAATCTCGACCTTGCCTGTTTCCAGGTTCTTGATGGGGTGGTTCGCGCCGTGGTGGCCGAACTTCAGCTTGTAGGTCTTGCCGCCCAGCGCCAGGCCGAAGATCTGATGGCCCAGGCAGATGCCGAACATGGGCGCCTTGCCTGCAAGGTCGCGCACGTTCTGCTGTGCGTAGTCAAGCGGTTCTGGGTCACCGGGGCCGTTGGAGAAGAAGACACCGTCGGGGTTCATCGCGAGGACGTCTGCTGCGGGTGTGGCTGCGGGCACCACGGTGACGCGGCAGTTCTCGCGCGTCAGCATGCGCAGGATATTCTGCTTGATGCCAAAGTCATACGCGACGACGTGCATCTGCTTGCTGTCGGCTCCCAGAGCTTCCGGCAGGTACTTGTCGCCGGTCTCGTTGCGTGGATCTTTATCGTTCCACTGGTAGGACTGTTTTGTGCTGACGAGGCTGGCGAGGTCGGTGCCGTCCATCTTGCGGATGGCGCGTGCCTTGGCAACGAGCGCGTCCACATCCTCGACCTTGGTCGAGATCACGCCACGCATGACGCCGTTGGCGCGCAGGTGCCGCACGATAGCGCGCGTATCCACCTCGGCAATGACGGGGATGTTGTTCTTTTCCAGATACTCGTCGGTGACCTGCGTGGAGCGCCAGTTGGATGACACGGGCGAAAACTCGCGCGTCACGAGGCCTTCAATGTAGGGCCGGGAGCTTTCTTCGTCGCTTGGCGTCGTGCCGTAATTACCAATCTGGGGGTTAGTCAAAACGACAATCTGCCCGGCGTACGAGGGATCGGTAAAGATTTCCTGATAGCCGGTGAGTGCGGTGTTGAAAACAACTTCCCCGGAGCACTCGGCGGGCGCGCCAAAGCCTTTACCGCGGAATATGCGCCCGTCTTCGAGCGCCAGAATGGCTTGCATTGCCTCTCCAGAGGAGTGGATTTTATAGATTCTATCAGCCAACCCCGACAACGCTAAGCGATGTTGACCAACACGTCCTCGCCCTCGCGACGGAGTGGGTAGATTTCCACGCGGCTGTGTTCCTCCGGGCAGTCGCCGGTGCGGCAGTCAAATGCCCAGGCGTGCCACGGGCAAACGACGGTGTTGGCCTCGATCCAACCCTCGCCCAGCGGCCCCTGCCTGTGCGGGCACCAGTTACTCATCGCGGCCAGTTCGCCGTCCACGTTGGCCAGGCACACGTCCACACCTGCGGCATCAAACGTTCCCAGCTTGCCTGACTCCGGCGCCTCACTGGCCGAACACAACCTTACCCACTGCGACATCTTTTTGACTCCTGCTCTACGGTCTGGACGGTTGGATGCAGCGAACTTCAGCATCCGCAAACAGCCATGCTACCGTGAACTTCTTATGCCGAAACCTGCTCGGAGACAAGCTACGCCGGTTCGCCCCGCCTCCTCACAGCCGGAGATCGTCGATCCCCGCTGGCTGCTGCGCATGCTTGGATTGTTGATCGTGGTTGCGCTGGTGTGCGGCTATCTCACGCTGGGGCTGCTGTTTTATCTTGGCTCGTGGCAGTTGGCGCTGCACCCCACTCACGACGCCGGCAAGCAGACCGGACTGCCCTCGGAGAAGGTCACGTTTGGCGACAGCACCCAAGGCAAGGTACCGATTGCGGGCGAGTGGCTGCCGGCGACATACGGATCGAGCCGTGAGGGTTATACGGTGCTATACCTGCGCGGTGCCCACGGCCAGTTGGACGCGGGCGATGGCACCCAGATTGGCACCCTGCACGATCACGGCTTGGCAGTGCTGGCTTTCGATTACCGAGGCTACGGCCCGAACCCGCCACAGCCCCACCCCACCGAGCAGCGGATGTTGCAGGATGCAGATGCAGCCTGGGGTTATCTGACGCAGGTGAGAAAGATTCCGCCGGATCACATTCTCGTATTCGGCAGCGGAATCGGCGTCTCTCTCGGAGCGCAACTGCTGGCGCAGCACAAGGGCGCGGTAGGACTGATCGGCTACAACGCTGACCCGGATGTGCTGGCGCGCGTTGGCCGGGACCCAAGGGCGAAGCTGTTTCCCCTGCGGCTCGTCTTCCATGAGCGTTTCAGTCTGGACGCGCTCCACCGCCTGCCGCTGCCGAAACTGCTGTACTCCACCGGACCCCTGGATACGGCAAGACGCGAGGCCTACCGCACAGCGGCCGACCCAAAGATGACAGTGGAAGTCCCAACGCACGACGCCAAGCAGGAAGGGGATGCGCTCTCCCGTTTTCTGGACGCGTACACCTCGAACGGCGGGCAGCTGGTTTCGTCGCCGAAGTAAAGCTGCAGCGAGTGTGGTGGCGCTCCGCATCCGTCCGTACCCGTGTTGCTTGTCATCCCGTAGCGTAGCGAAGGGATCTGCTTCTCAGCCCTGCCCTCCATGTGCGATCTCACCGGGCAAGCACACATGCGGATCCCTCCGCGTTGCTGCGGGATGAGAAGGTTTGTTGCTGCGGGATGACAGGATTAAAAATGTAAAGAGCATCGCACCTCTTCGCAAGCCGCAAACGAAGTGAAGGCCCCCGGTGTTGAGGGGGCCTTACATAAAGGTGGGAAGAGTTAGTGCGGATAGGTGAAGCCGGAATCGTGGAAGGGTGACCCCGGCGTACTGCTTGCTACATCGGATAAGACGTCCGATTTCTCTAAAGGTTGCGCTTTCTCTATGACAATCTGAAGACTTAAATCGCGATCTTTGAAAAATGGAATCACGAGTGGTACCACTCCGGGACGTGGACTGTTTCAGGCGAACTGCAGGAACTGCAAGGGCGTCACGGCAGACCCGGGAAACACCGCCTCCAGGTCGCGTGTGCCCAGCGTGCGACAGGCCGCCTCGCCCAGTACCTGGCGAAAGTCGGTGGTGACAGCCAGATCGCGGCCGTCGTTCAACTG
>CAXUEW010000038.1:0-3300 GCA_964250115.1 uncultured Terriglobus sp. | reverse complement strand
AACTGATCTTCGTCCAGCCCCGGCCAGCGGCCGTAGACCTTGCCGCCCTTGATCTCGCCGCCCAGAACGAACATGACGTTGCCATGGCCATGGTCGGTGCCGCCCGTACCGTTCTGGCGTGCGGTCCGGCCAAACTCGCTCATGGTGACCAGCGTGATGTGTTCCGCGTCCTGGCCCATGTCGTTCCAGAAGGCGGCGATGGCTTCGGAAAACTCCTTCAGGCGGTTCGCGAGACGGCCCTGCGTCGACCCCTGTGCCTGGTGCGTGTCCCAGTCGCCAATGTCGGCAAAGGCAGCTTCGACGCCGAGGTTCGCCTTCAGCAACTGCGCGATCTGCTTCAGGTTGTTCGCGAAAGGCGTTCCCGGGTAGGAAACGCCGGCAGCCGGCTGATAGTGCGCAGGATCGGCTGCCTTCAGCATCTTGACGGCCTCAAAGGTCTCCTGCCCTTCGCCGCTGAGGATGCGGTCGTTCGTGCCGGCGTACATGGCCTGAAAGGCGTTTGAGGCGGCGGAGGTTGACGGCCCTCGCCCGCCAACGGTGAAATCCTGCAGGTTGGACACGGCAACAGCAGGCAAGCGGCCCTGCAGCGTGCGTGGCACTTGGGTGCCGAGCGCAACGGCCCGGAAGGCGGTGGTGTTCCTGGGATCAAGCCGCTCAGCCTGCAGCGCCCGGTTCAACCACCCGTAATGCGTGCCCTTGATACCTGGCGTGCCGCTTTCCATGTAGTCCTGCGCGTCAAAGTGCGAGCGCGTCACGTCCGGCGAACCCACCGCGTGAACGACTGCGAGATGTCCCTGCTGAAAGAGCGGGTGCAGTGATGCCATGGCGGGGTGCAGGCCGAACTGGCCGTCAAGATCCAGCACTTCGTTCGGCTGGATCGCGATCGTGGGTCGCAGCGCATAGTAGTTCTTCTCGCGGTAGGGGACCACGATGTTCAGGCCGTCCGCTGCGCCGCGCTGAAACAGCACCACCAGTTTCTTGCCGGCGGCCTTTGCGACGGTCTGCTCCGCCATGACGGACCGGATCAGGAAGCTGGGGACTGCGGACGTTCCGACCAGTGCAAGTGCGCCGTTCTTTACAAAAGCCCGTCTTGAAAACATTGATCTGTGCCTCGGTGTTGCGATTTCTCTCAAGCGCTCTACAGTCGTTCGTTTTGAAACTTTTCTCTTCGTCATCCTGAGCGGAGGGCTCGGCGAAAAGCTCATTATCAAAGGCCGACATTGGCTCACCTCCGTTGAAACTCCGGTGATCCCAGCAACAGCCCGGCCATGGCAGCGGCCTGCTTGTCAGTCGGTGGCGGCCCAAGCTTGGTCGCCACTACACCCAGGCCGCCTTCGGTCTGAGCGCCGCCGTTGATGCCCTTCACCTTGCCGGTCAGCATCGCATCCAGCCGGTCCTGCTGCTGCGCATCCTTTTCGGCGACGGTCAGTTGCCGCCCGCCGGATGTCCCCGCGAACTGCTGCGCGGCCTGCTTTGCCGTTTCGTTGGTACCCTGTGACAAAACAGCCGCACGCGTCTGCGCGCTGACCGGCACATCGAGCAGTTTCGCCTCCAACAGGGCTTCCTTGCGCGCGGCGTCCAGGTCGGTGCCGGTCGGCGTTTTTGGCAGCAGAACGGGATGCAGGATAGCCGTTGACTCATGCAAGACCGGCGTCCAGTCGACATTGGTGCCACCGAGGCGGTTGGTACTGAGCGACAACGCGAAATTCATGCGGTTGACCAGCGCGGACGGACTGAGCCAGGTAGCCTCGTCCCACTTATAGCCTGTCGGCGGCTGGCAGCCGTACAGCGGCATGCCAAGCTGCTGCAGCGATTGCGCCAGCGGTAAAGGGTTCGTGACCTCGGCACCGGAGGCCCGCACGGCGGATGTGACGTACTCCAGCGGTGTCTTCAGCTTGGCGTTGACGGTCGCCGTGCTGAAGAACTCGGGTGAGCGCACCATGCTCAGCAGCACCTGCCGGATGTCGCCGTTGCTGGAGAGGAATGTCTTCGCCATGCGGTCGATCATCGCTGCCGGAGGCGTGTCGCTGACAAAACGCTGCGCGATCTCGGTGGACAGGAAGCGGGCGGTGGCGGGGCTGGTCGCCAGCATGTGCAGCACTTCGAAGCCTTCCTTCTCGCCGCCGTCGGCGATCGTCTTTCCAAGTACCGTCTTCGATCCCGGCTGGTGCCGATTGTAAGCGAAGGTGTAGCTGCCACCGTCGTTGGGCCGCTCCAGTGTCCATCCGGTAAATACCTTGGCGACCTCGGTCACGTCGTGCTGGCTGTACCCGCCGTTAACTCCAAGCGTGTGCAGCTCCATCAGTTCGCGGGCGTAATTTTCGTTCAGACCGGGGCTCCCCTTGCCCTTGCTGTTTTTGCGCTGCTTGACCGCTGCCTGCGAGTCCGGCCCTGTACTGGTCGCGTTGTCGAGGTACATCAGCATGGCCGGGCTTTGCGCGGTGGCAATCAGCAGGTCCTCAAAGTGGCCGAGTGCGTGTGCGCGCACCGTCTTCTCATACTCGGGCAGAAGCGATAGCTCCTGACCATTCTTGCCGCTGTAGACGTTGAAGTGGTTCAGCCAGAAGTCAGTCATCACGGCTTCGACCTGCCGTCTGCTGTAGATGTCGCGCAGCAGCCGCGCACCCTGTGTCTCCGCGTTGATCATGCGGTTGGTCCCGGCAAGGGCGAGCAGAGTCTCCTTCTGCAGCGGCGTCATGCCGGCGGAGACTTTGCCTTCGAGCGGCCCGCGTGCGGCCTTGCGGAGTGCGATCAGGTCCGGCGCAGACATGCTCAGCAGCTTGCCGTAGCGGTCTGTCGGGTCCATCACGAGGATGGCGTCGACCTCTGGACGAGCCATGGGCTGCACGCTCTGCTCCAGGTTCTTCCCTGCATGTCGTCCGCGGTCTGGCCGAACTTGCCGGGCATCGATACCGTCTCAGGCCCGCTGCCTCCGGGCTGCCGGACCACGGATGCGACCGATGTCTTTGGTGATGGAGGAGCCTTGTTCTGTCGCTTCAATTCGTAAAGTTCAACCTGATCGCCCACGATCGCACGCGACTCGGGATCGTTAGGCAGGACGCCGGTGCGTGCGATCTGGCGCAGCGCGGCCGGCGCTGGGTAGCGCTGCAAACGGTCCGCCTGGGTCATGCGAAGTGCCGGATATACATCCAGCCGACGCTCAAAGGTGTAGTCGTCGATACTTGCCGGCTGCAATTGCCGTTCCAGCCAGGCCTCGTTGCCCTGGCGCGAGTCGGCGGCAATCGACGCCGCGCGCGCCTGGACGCGCGCCATGTCGACGCCGACCGCGCCCGCCGTGAT
>CAXUEW010000037.1:17559-18627 GCA_964250115.1 uncultured Terriglobus sp. | reverse complement strand
CATCATTGGGAACGTGCGGATTGCTCCGGCAACCGTGCTGGCACCCATGGCCGGTGTGACGGACACGGTCTTTCGCCGCTTCATCAAGAACGCTTCCCTCTTCACCACTGACGAATCACTCTGTGACAACGGAACCAGAAACACAGAAACCAGCAACGTAGAAACTGTGACTAGCAACCAGCAATCCGGCTGCGGCCTCATCATGACGGAGTTCACCTCTGCCGATGGCCTTTCCCGCATGCGCGAAACCAAGCGCAAGCGCTACCTGACCTACTACGACGACGAACACCCCATCTCCGCACAGATCTTCGGGTCGAACCCGGAGACGCTGGCCGACAGCGCACGCATCTGCCAGGACGCGGGCTTCGACATTGTGGACCTGAACCTGGGCTGCCCAGCCAAGCGCGTCGTCAGTTGCAACGGCGGCAGCGGCCTTCTGCGGGACCTGCCGCATATCCAGACGATCTTCGAGCGTGTGCGTGCTGCCATCACCATCCCGTTTACGGTCAAGTTCCGCATGGGCTGGAGCGAGAAATCGCTGGTCTGCGTGCCACTGGCGAAGATGGCGGAAGACTGCGGCCTGAACGCCGTGGCGCTGCACGCCCGTACCCGCGAGCAGGGCTACACCGGCAACGCCCGCTGGGAGTACATCGCCGCGGTGAAGGACGCGGTGCGCATCCCCGTCATCGGCAACGGCGACGTGCGCACCCCGCAGGACGCCGCCAACATGGTCGCGCAGACCGGGTGCGACGCCGTGATGATCGGCCGCGCCGCACCCGCGAACCCGTGGATCTTCCGGCAGATTGCCCAGTACACTGCCACCCGCGCGCTGATCGGCAGCGGCACCTACGACGTGGCCACCGAGCAGGACCGCTACCGCATGATCCGCACCTACTTCACCATGCTGTTCACAGAGATGGAGCAGGAGCACCCGGAGATCGACGTGCCCGCCGACGTCGATCTGGAGACGCTCACCCCCGCCGAACTGGCCGCGCACAACCGCCTGCGCCACCAGGCCCGCGACCGCGAAAGCGCCCGCCGCGACGTGATCGGCAAAATGAAGCAATT
>CAXUEW010000037.1:0-17549 GCA_964250115.1 uncultured Terriglobus sp. | reverse complement strand
TTCACCCACGGCGTCCCCGGCGGCAGCATGCTACGCCGCAGCATCTTCGAGGCGAAGCAGGGCGAGCAGGTGATGGACGCCGTGGATCGTTTTTTCAGCATGGACGCAGCGCACCGCATGGTCAGCACGGGCGATCTGAAGCCCGCTGCCTTCGCGGACTTTCAAGACAGCTGATATCAGCGGCTCACTTTACCTTTATAAAAAAGAGGTAAAGCGAGGCGCGTGCGATGGAAGCCACCCTAAGCAGCAAGAACCAGGCCACGATTCCAAAGCAGGTCCGCGAGTACCTGCACTTGAAACCGGGCGACCGCTTCAAGTTCTTCCGTCAGCCGGACGGAGTCGTCGTGATCCTTCCTCAGATTTCTGTCACGAAGCTGAAGGGCAGCCTGCCCCGGCTCAAACGCCCCGGCTCCGCCGAGCAGATGGACGCGGCGATCCGCAAGGCTTGAGATGCAGTCGCCAGCGTGTCACTGCGGGCTGAAGGCACGCGTTGTCATAGCCTGGGGCGAAGCCCCAGGTTCAGGGCGCAAGCATGTTTGCGGGCTGTAGGCACGCGCTAAACACCCTTGCGCATCCTCTAAAGAGTATTGTTCTCTACTGTCTAGGGTGACTTATGAACAGACGCGAGATGATGGCTGCACTTTCGATACTGCTGACCACGGACAGTCTGGCCGAAAGCCCCGGAGCGGAAGCGGAACCCCGGCTCACCGCGTCAAAGGTCTACCCGTTCGCAGATCTGCCCACGGTGCCGCGAGCAAACGGTCAGGTGGACCAGACGGTGCTCCACGGAACGCTCGCAACCGGCGAGGGCCTGGAAGTACACGAGACCACGCTGCCACCAGGACAGATGCCGCACGCGGCGCACCGGCATCGCCACTCGGAGCTGATGCTCGTGCGAAGCGGTCTGCTGGAGTTCGACAATGACGGCAAGAAGGTCACCGCCGGACCGGGTGGCGTCTTCTTCGTGGGGTCGAATGTGCCGCATGCCGTAAAGTGCGTGGGCGACGTCGCGGCTAATTACTACGTGATCGCAATCGGGCGGGATTAAGCTAACTGCCCTTCATGGCGTGGTCGGCCCGGTGCAGCAGTTTCGCAATCTGGTACACCTTGACTTATTCATTACTGTCCTAAGTCCAATCGGAACCTAAGCTGCTGGTGGACTTGAGCACCATGAAGTTTGCGGAAGGAGAAGCATGCTATTCGCTTTTTTGTTGCTTTCTGCATTGTTTCTGCATTGACGATAAAACAAGTCGACAGGCGACTTGCAGATCGTCCGTGAAGAAGTCTTGACCGAGTACGCTCCAGGAGTTTCAAAGAGCGTAACTCTGAAGGCGATACTCCCCCGGACGGGTCCCACGCCGATCTATTTTGCTCTCTCAACGCTCTGCTACGACGAAACGCAATGGAGGCTGTAGGCATGCACGAGTATGGCCCGATGATTCTTCTCTTCCTTGGCATTCTAGGAGGCATCTGGCTGAACCGTCGTGACTTCGCGGACCTGAAAGCCGACATGAATCGGTAATTCTCTGAGGTCAATCAGCGAATGGACCGGCAATTCAGTGAAGTTAATCGCCGGATTGATCGTGTCGATGATGACCTGAAGGTCTTCCACGGTGTCACCGGCAAGCTGGATGGACGCATCGACGAGATCAAGGCCCGCTTCTAAGTTTCAGCGGAACTCGTAAGCCGATCCAAGACATCCAATCAGGTATGACGGCCACTGAAACTCCTTCAATCCCTTTCCAAAACACCTATGCGCGGCTGCCGCAGAACTTCTTTGCGCGGGTGAACCTGAATCCGGTGCGTGCGCCTCGGCTGATCAAGGTGAATGCGGAGCTTGCACGATTTCTTGGCATTGATCCTGACGCGTTAAACACGCCGGAGGGTGCTGAGATCCTTAGTGGGAACCGTATTGCCGAAGGCTCAGAACCGCTGGCGATGGCGTATGCCGGGCACCAGTTTGCGAATTTTGTACCGCAGCTTGGCGATGGGCGAGCGTGCCTGCTCGGCGAAGTGATCGCGCAGTACGGCAGGCGCTACGACATCCAGTTGAAGGGCTCCGGTCCGACGCCGTTTTCGCGCCGTGGCGATGGCCGTGCGGCGCTTGGCCCCGTGCTGCGCGAGTACCTGGTCAGCGAAGCGATGCATGCGCTGGGCGTACCGACGACGCGCGCTCTGGCCGCCGTGCTTACAGGCGAACACGTCGTGCGAGAGGAGATGATGCCGGGCGCGATCTTCACGCGCGTGGCCAGCAGCCACCTGCGCGTGGGCACCTTTGAGTACTTTGCCGCGCGCGAGGACAAGGACACGCTGCGGGTGCTTGCGGACTACGCGATCAAACGGCACTACCCGGAAGCCGCAAGCAGCGATAAGCCCTACCGCGCGCTCCTGCAAGGCGTCACTCAAAGGCAGGCGAAGCTGGTGACGCAGTGGATGGGTTTGGGGTTCATCCACGGCGTCATGAACACGGACAACACCAGCATCAGCGGCGAGACCATCGACTACGGCCCGTGCGCCTTCATGGAGGCTTACGATCCGGCAACGGTGTTTAGTGCCATCGACCGGAATGGCCGCTACGCCTACGGCAACCAGCCCGGCATCATGACCTGGAACCTGTCGCGGCTCGCTGAGACTCTGCTGCCGCTGATGGAGGACGAGGAAGGCTCAAAGGAAGCCGCGCTGGCTGCTGCCTACGAGGTCCTGAATGGCTTCGCGCCGACCTACGAAGCGGGGTACCTCGCGATCTTCCGCCGCAAGCTCGGGCTTACGACCTCGCAGGACAGCGACACAGCCCTGATCAAAGATTTGCTGGAAGTAATGACGGTGAACCGCGCCGACTTTACGCTGACCTTCAGGCGGCTCTCTGAAGGCGACGGTTCGTTTGCCCGCACGCAGTTTGAAGATCCAAAGGCTTTCGACGCGTGGGCCGCGCGCTGGCATGACCGTCTTGCCTCCGAGAGCGCTCCTAATCAAGAACGCCACGCCACCATGCTGCGCTCTAATCCCATCTACATTCCTCGCAACCACCTGGTGCAGGAGATCATTGACGCCGCCGTTCTGCAGCAGGATTTCACTCCCTTTGAGCAGTTGCTGGACGTACTTGCGAATCCGTTTGAAGAGCGCGCAGGCCTGGAGCGCTATGCCATGCCTGCTCTGCCAGAGCAGCGCGTGATGCAAACTTTCTGCGGGACGTAGGTGATCGCACCAGTGCTGCTGACATTCAGTAGCGTAGGAATGCTGTCGTCCCATGGAACATAAATGCCACAGCGAGCACAAATGCAGATCCCTCCGCTACGCTGCGGGATGACAAGGTTGGGAGTGCGTGCGGGATGACAAGGTTGGGAGTGGGTGTGGGATGGCAAGTTTTGAAGTTAAGACAGGCACGCGCTCCTCGTAATTTTGAAGAGCCGACGCTATGGATCGACTAGGTTTTGCAGTAAAGGTGTAGCGCACACGAGCGGTGATTTTTGAAGAAGTGCACGCTGCATGACGACAAAGTTTAGAGTGGACACATGGCATTCCCGACATCTTACGCACCCGACGCAGCCCGCTATACCGACGCGACCTTTCGCCGCTGCGGCAACAGCGGCATCCAACTGCCGCCAATCTCACTAGGTCTATGGCAGAACTTTGGCGGGGCTGATGTTTTTGAAACGGGTCGCGCGGTACTGCGACGCGCGTTCGATCGCGGCGTGACGCACTTCGACTTGGCCAACAACTATGGCCCTCCCTACGGGTCGGCCGAGGAGAACTTCGGCAAGGTGTTGCATGCTGACTTCCGCTTGCATCGCGATGAGCTGGTTATCAGCAGCAAGGCCGGCTGGGATATGTGGCCAGGGCCGTACGGCATCGGCGCTTCGAAGAAGTACCTTGTCGCGTCGCTGGACCAGAGCCTGAAGCGCATGGGGCTGGAGTACGTCGACATTTTCTACACGCACCGGCCTGACTTCGACACACCAATGGAGGAGACCGCGAGCGCCCTTGCAGGCATTGTGCGCGCAGGCAAAGCGCTGTACGTGGGCATTTCGTCCTATTCGCCGGAACGCACACGGACCATGTACGACCTTCTCCAGGCGGAAGGTGTGAAGCTGTTCATCCACCAACCGTCGTACTCCATGCTGAACCGCTTTCTGGAGCAGGGCTTGCTGCAGACGCTGGGTGAACTGGGTGTTGGCTGCATCGCCTTCTCGCCGCTGGCACAGGGCCTGCTGACGAACAAATACATCCAGGGCGACGCGGCGCAGACACGCGTGAACGCGGATGGCAGCAGCTTTAGCAAAACGCTGCTGAGTGACGAGAATCTGACCCGTGTGCGAGCATTGAACGAGATTGCGAAAGGTCGCGGTCAGACACTGGCGCAGATGGCCATTGCATGGTCGCTGCGCGATGCACGTGTAACGACGGCGTTGATCGGCGCACGAAATGTAGCGCAGTTAGATGACTCGCTCGACTCGCTGAAGCATCTTGCGTTTTCCGCTGACGAACTTGCTGAGATCGACAAGTATGCGGTGGATACATCTGACATTGATCTATGGAGGGCGGTAACTAGCCGCAATCAGTAACGGGCTGTCATCCTGATAGCCGAGCGGAATGGCATCGTCCATGTCCGAGCGCCTCAGCCAGAATCTCCGGTGTGAATCGCCAGGTGTTTTCCAGCGTCCGCCGGTCCGCCCAGACACCTGTCGCCGGGCGGTGACGACCGCCAGCCCGTACCCACCACCCGGCCTCAGTTGCCCGTGCTCTTGCATGCAGACCCTCTCTCGCCCTTTTTCCTGCTGCCCTGCGCCGCGTTGCTTGCTCCGCGCGTTGTCTCCGCTCCTGGGCTGTCCCTAACGGCCCGGTTGCATTCTCCCCGCGCGCAAAAGTGCTAGCATCGTTGTCGACGTAACTTGGCTGCGGCTCGGGTGGTGCGTCAAAGCTCGTCGAAAATTACGTGCTCGTTTGCGGCGGACTGCTCAACGGATGGGCTGTAACGAAGGTAGGCTTCGGTTTGCGGCAAGGTCTGCTCAAGGAAATGTGGTTGATTCGTCAGATGCGACTTGCCCAAGATGAGCGATGCCGTAAGCTCACAGCCACGAACGCCAGTTGATGGAAGCAATCGCGCACCGGTACAGTCAAACAGGTATGCGTCCTCTTCGACTACTGATTGCATTGCTTGCGGTTGCAGGCCTGGTGGTATCTGTGCTGGCACTGCGGGTCCACCTGCAGGACCCGAACGCCGCACCGCCGTGCGCCGTAAGCGAACACTGGGATTGCGGCGCGGTGAACCACTCGCGCTTTGCCGTGTTTCCGCCCCGCGGCTTCGATGAAGACATCAACAGCAAGGGGCATCTGCCGGTTGCCATCGCTGGCATTGCGGGGTACTTCCTGATTGCTCTGCTTGCTCTAGTTGGCTGGGATTTCTGGGCCTTCGAGATCACGCAGATCGGGTTCTTCTGCGCGCTGATGCTTACCTTTCTGGAGAAGTATGTGCTGGAAAAGTGGTGTATTTATTGCGTGTGGTCGCAGTGCCTGCTGACAGCCATGCTGCTGCTGGCCGCGTTGAACCTGTGGAGCAGCCGCAGGCGTGACGCACGCGAAGGCCTGAAACTGCGCGCAATTTAAAACTTTCGCTTGGAGTGCTTTTATGGGATGGCTTGAAGTTCTTGCCCAGCTAAAACGTGTTCTGCCGCTGCTGACCCGTGTTGCGCCCCTGCTCGAAAGCTTTCTGGCTGTGCGCGGCAGCACACGCGGAGACACCGAAGCAGCTCTTGAACGCTTTGCTGGCGATGTCAAAGGACAGCTTGCCGCGACCGCACTGAAGCATGACAGCGTGGCAGAACTGCTGGACGCGCAGGCGGTCCAGATCGCCGCGCTGACTGAGAGTGTCCGGCAGATCCACGCGAGGGAAGACCGCGTCGCAGCAGGCCTTTTGGAAATAGAAACCGCTATCAGTGAGTTGTCACGCATGCTTCGCAAATGGGCGATCCTGCTGGTTGCCCTGCTGCTCGGCTGTCTCGGATTACTGATTGCGATTCTGCTTCATCGCACTTCATAGAGCAGACATGTGCAGCAGATGAACATCGCAGACTCGCATTGCAGCGTTGCGCACCGCCTGGAGTCGAGCGCCGGGACGGCGTAATCTTATGCGTATGGGTATTACTCGGCAGCAGGCGCTGGATTGTTTCGCTTCGGACGACCTGATCGGCATCGGCATGGAAGCGGACGCGGTTCGCCGTCGCCTGCACCCGGAAGGCGTGGTCAGCTACATCATCGATCGCAACATCAATTACACCAATTTCTGCACGGAATACTGCACTTTTTGCGCGTTTTATCGTCCTTTGAAAGGCAAACTGGCGAGCGAAGGTTACGTCCTCGATTTCGACACAATTTACTCGAAAATTGCTGAAACAGAAGAACTTGGCGGCACCGGCGTGCTGATGCAGGGTGGTATTCACCCGGACCTGAAAATTGAGTGGTTTGAGGCTCTTTTCAGCGGTATTAAGCAGCGTTTTCCGAACATTTGGCTGCACTGTTTGTCAGCCAGCGAAATCCTCGCCATTGCCGAGTACAGCGAGATCAGCCTGCGCGAAACCATCATGCGCCTGCGCGATGCCGGCCTGCAATCCATCCCCGGCGGCGGCGCAGAGATTCTGGATGATGATGTGCGCAAGCGCATCGCCCGGTTGAAGTGCCGCACCGAAGACTGGGTCAGCGTGCATCGCACAGCCCATGAACTGGGCATGCGCACCACCGCCACCATGATGTTTGGCGTGGGCGAGACCATGGAGCAGCGGGTCAATCACTTCGAAGTAGTGCGTCGCCTCCAGGAAGAAACAGGCGGCTTTACTGCCTTTATTCCATGGAGCTTTCAGCCCAACAACACTGCACTGGGCGGTCGTGGATGGGAAGAAGCAACCTCAGTCGAGTATCTAAAAACACTGGCCATCTCGCGCATGTATTTGGACAACATTGAGAACGTTCAGAGTTCCTGGGTAACGCAGGGCCTTAAGGTGCTGCAGATGGGCCTGCGCTTTGGCGGGAACGATGTAGGTTCCGTCATGCTGGAAGAAAATGTGGTCAAGGCAGCCGGCACGGCAAACTGCACCACCGAAGAAGAGCTCCGCCGCATCATTCGAGATGCCGGTTTCAAGCCCGTTCAGCGTGACACGCTGTACACGACACTGTTCCTTAACTAGCTGTCGTCACGCTGCTTTGGTGTCAGACTCGTCCCACGGATAACACGCGCTGTCTTCGCGTGCCCACCATCCGAGATCAGCCAAGGCAGGATGATCCGGCATCCTGCCTTGGCTGACCTCTGCGATAAACGCAGCCAGCGCGGTTGGGACCGGTACGCCGCTGCGCACGTCAAACGCGCCCGGTTCGTAGTGACCGTTGTCGCGCGTGACCAGTTCGTTCCAGAAGAAGGAGCCAAGCAGGGCCCACACGGTCACGGCCTCACACTGTACGCCGCTTTCCTTCGCACGTTCCATGGCTGCATACGCCTCCGCCATCCAACGGATCTGCTCTGCCGGTGGGCCTCCCAGGTGCACCTCAGTCAACGCAACTGGACGTTGATATCGGTGCCAGGCCTCCATGACCGGTCGAGCGAAGTCAGCGGAATCGCAACCTTCGACACGAATAGATTCCACGTCGACGAAGGGGCCCTCACTTGAGGTCAAAGAAGCGGGGTACAACCATCGACGGTGGTCCAGGAAGCGGTCGCTGGTTGCGTAGTAGTTCACGCCAACGATCTGCGGCGGACAGGGATGGTCCTGAAACCAGAGGATCTCCCGCTCGCCGATGCCATGTGCCTGCATGTACCCAAACATGGGATGGTGTTGGTCCACCCTGCCGAACAGAAGATCAAAGGTCAGCCACTGCCGTGTGTTCAGCAGTTCGGCTGTTGAACGCAGGTCAGGGGTGCCGGTGATGCTGCCGCAGTCATCGGTCTGAACAAGCTGCGCGTCCGGCCGGACCTGCCGAATCGCCTCCATACTTAGAACAGTAGCCCTTACCTGGTTCAGCAGTGCACGCAGGTAGCAGGCGTGTGATCGGTGATGCGGGTACCACAGGCCATACTGCCCGCTGAAGCGTGCCGTCGTGTTCGGTTCGTTCACTGGCGTGTATGCATCAATGTCAGGGAAACGCTCTGCAAGTACACCTGCGTACGCAGCAAGCTGCCGCGGAAAATCAGGATCAAGAAGGCTAGTGTCAGATGGCCCGCTGCCGTGATGCATCAGTCCGGCAATGGTGCGTATCCGAAGCCGTCTCAGAGCGGCCATGCGATCGTCTGCCTGCTGCCACGACGGACACGCGTGATGGTGTTCCCACAGCATTCCAACGCGCAAGGTCCGGATGCCTAGCTCGGCAATTGCTTCCAGATCGCTGGGACGATGTAGATGACCTGACAACTCTGCCTGATCAAAATACGAGTTCCCCACGCGATTCCGCGTGCATTCCACGCCACCCCAAATGGAAATCGGCTCCACGGAAGCAGCAACTGGAGAGGGCTCCGGGCATACGGGAAGTACCGTAGCCTGCCTAAGCGGTCGCAATGTCGATCTGTTCTGAGCCATTCTTTCGGCTTTCGTCGCGCATCTCTGCGGGACGGCGTACCGCAACCAGTGACGGAGAACCTACCGCAACCAGCGGTGATGTGCCTGGATGCCTGACCGTGAGCCGTTCCGACAACATCAGCGCCTGTGCAACGACCTGGTCCATGTTGTAGTAGCGATAAGTCGCAAGGCGTCCCGCGAAATGCACATCCGGCAGCGCGTCTGCCAGTGCCTTATAGCGCGCGTACAGTGCCGCGTTCTGTGACTGCGGTATGGGATAGTACGGATCGCCTTCCGCGCGCGGATATTCAAAGACCACGCTCGTCTTCGGATGTTCCTGGCCGGTGAGGCATTTGAATTCCGTCACGCGTGTGTAGGCATGTTCGTTAGGATAGTTAACGACTGCCGCAGGCTGGTACTGAGGACGATCAAATGTCTGATGCTTGAAGTGCAACGACCGATACGGCAGATGGCCGTAGCAATACTCAAAGTATTCGTCGATAGGGCCGGTAAAGATCAATTCGCGAAACCGGACCTCCTCTTCAATCTCGCGGTACGTGGTGTTCAACATGATGCGAATGTTTGGATGGTCCAGCATGCGCTCGAACATGCGCGTGTAGCCGTGCAGCGGCATGGCTTGAATGCGGTCGGTGAAATAACGATCGTCACGCGAACTACGAGCGGGTACACGGGCTGCAACGGCAGCGTCCAGTTCCGAAGGGTCCAGCGCCCACTGTTTGCGCGTGTAATTCTGAAAGAACTTTTCGTACAGGTCGCGCCCAGGGTTCAGCAACCGATTTCAAGTAAGCGTCGGCCTGCTGGCACGTCAGGTTCATGCCGTACAACTTGTTCAGCGTGTCCGCGTTGATGGGCATCGGTACCAACTGCCCTTCGACACTAGCCTGTACACGATGCTCATACGGACGCCATTCGGTAAAGCGCGACAGGTATTCAAATACCTTTTCTGAGTTTGTGTGAAAAATGTGCGGACCGTACTTGTGTACAAGAATACCGGCATCGTCGTAGTAGTCGTAAGCATTTCCGCCGATGTGATTGCGCTTGTCAATGATGAGAATTTTTGCATCGGAACGCGAGGCCAGCCGTTCTGCGAGGATGCTTCCTGCAAAACCGGCACCGACAATGAGGTAATCAAACATGGCTTCCGCTCCTTGTGTCTGTAGCAACGCCTGCATTCGCCGGCTGTGAGCGGTTTGCAAGAACGACAGCGATTGCCGTCATCATCTCCTGGAACGTTTTGTCCCACGAGGTTGAATTGAGGTATTCCTCTACAGTAGCAAGTTTGCGGGCATCCGTGGGCTGCAGCGACCTTTCAATCGCTACGACAAATTCCGCAGGGCTCTCCGCGATATGCACCATGCCTTGCTCCCCATACGGCTTTACGACATCGCGAATGGGTGTGGATACGACCGGTTTACCTGCGGCAAGATACTCTGGAGTCTTGGTGGGGCTAATGAACTTTGTGGATGCATTTTGTGCAAATGGCAGCATCGCAACATCCCAGTTCGCAAGGTATGTAGGCAGATCGGCATAAGCTTTCGGTCCAAGGTAGTGCAGGTTATCGCCATGGGGGAGATCCTCATGCTGGATCTTGACCACGGGACCGATGAGTACAAAATGCCAGTCTGGCCGTGCTTTCGCTATTGCACGCAAAAGGTCTCGATCCATGCGCTCATCCAGCACACCGAAGAATCCGATTCGCGGACTCGGTATCTTCGACTGGTCCGACGGATCGACGGTGAATTCACGTGCAGCCGCGAAATGCTTTCGATCGATGCTGCTTGGGAACAGGTGAACGTTGTCATGCTGATTGCGCTTCGACTCATACAGGCTGGCACCGCCGGCGAAAACAACGTCTGCTTTTGCAAATAACTTCTGCTCGCGCTCGATCAGTTCTGGCGGCGCACCCTGAAATGCTGAGAGCTCATCCATGCAGTCGTACACCACGGCCTCGGGTGTGAGATGGTTGGTGAAAGCAATCGCCATGGGCGTGTAGTACCACGCCAGGATCTGTGTCAGGCCCTGCTGTACAAGGTAATCATCGAGCAACAGTCGCAATGCTGCATCGGTCTCAGTGGATAGCAATCCATGCGGCAGTCTTGGCGTTACCACAGTGACATCGTCCGCGCCCACGGCAATTTGCAGTTCCGGTTCGATCTCGCTTGCAAAAACAGGCTCTTCCCAAAAGTGCACTGGGATTTTCGTTGTAAGCCGTGTCAACAGGTGCTGCGGACGTTGAAACACAAAGTTCCATCGGAGGTGAGAAAAACAGATGACGGCTTGCAGCAGAGCAATCTCTGACCTAATAGGCATCAAGTGATTTGATGCAGATAGGTGGTTGCATGTCTCCCCTGCCAAAGGCGCACGGCGCACCTTTACGTGGCAGCAATGAGGAACTTGACTTTTTCCCCGATAGTGCGCATTTTATCTGTGTGTTTGTAAGCAGTAAAGATGCGCAACGTGACGCTGTCTGGCCGCTTGCCTCAATGCAAGCACGCAGATAAACCTGCAAACATGGCGCGGCTTCATGGAGCCGAATTCCGGGAGAATGTAGCGGTAGCTTACTGTCGCGTAGAATCGTCATGCGTTCAACGCCGACGTCGGAGACAGGCTCTGTTCACCACCTTACAAACAGTTCTCACGACGCTGCTGTTGACGCAACCCGGCGCGATCAATCGCTGGATCACCAACCAGACCGGCGACCGGGCTAAACGTTTTCGCGGCTTGTATCACCTGAACGCATTCGACCTCGGCTTGTTGATTCCATACTTCATCGTGATGGTGATCCTTGCCTTCTACGGCATCCATCGTTATCAACTTGTGTGGCTCTACTACCGCAACAAAAAGAAGGCAGCGACCAGCGCAAACGCGCCCATGGCGTTCACCGCGGAAACGCTGCCCTTCGTCACGATTCAACTGCCCATCTTCAACGAGCAATACGTCATCGACCGATTAGTCGATGCGTGTTGCCGCATCGAGTATCCCCGCGATCGATTTGAAATCCAGGTGCTCGATGATTCCACGGACGAGACACATGAAGTTGCGGGTGACATTGTCAGAAAGTACGCAGAGGGTATCGCGGGCCTGCCTCCGCAGCCGATCTATTACCTGCATCGCACGGATCGTTATGGCTATAAAGCGGGTGCGCTTGATGCGGGTTTGAAGACGGCGAAGGGTTCGCTGATCGCGATCTTCGACGCGGACTTTGTTCCGCCACCGGACTGGCTCAACAAGGTGATCGATCATTTTGCGGAACCAGGCATCGGCATGGTGCAGACGCGCTGGACGCACCTGAATCGCAACTACAGCTTCCTGACACAGGTGGAGGCTATCCTGTTAGACGGCCACTTTGTGCTGGAACACGGCGGACGTTCACGCGCCGGTGTATTTTTCAACTTCAACGGCACCGCAGGCATGTGGCAGCGAAGCGCCATTGAAGAAGCGGGCGGATGGCAGCACGACACGCTGACCGAAGATACCGACCTGAGTTATCGAGCCCAGTTGAAGGGATGGAAGTTCAAGTATCTGCAGGATGTGGAATGTCCCGCGGAACTGCCCATCGAGATGACCGCATTCAAAACGCAGCAGGCACGCTGGGCCAAGGGGCTGATTCAAACCAGCAAGAAGATTCTGCCGCGCGTGCTGAAAAGCGATGCGCCGTTCCACACCAAGCTGGAGGCCTGGTATCACCTGACGGCGAACCTGAGTTATCCGCTGATGATTGTTCTCAGCGTGTTGCTGATGCCTGCCATGATTATTCGCAGTTGGCAGGGCTGGATACAGATGTTGCTGATCGATTTTCCGTTATTCATGGCCAGCACCATGTCGATTTCGAGCTTCTATCTTGTGTCGCAAAAGGAATTGTTTCCGAAGCGCTGGTACAAGACCTTTCTCTATCTTCCCTTCCTGATGTCGCTTGGTGTCGGACTCACCATCACCAACACAAAAGCTGTGATGGAAGCTCTGTTCGGCGTACAGAGCGCCTTTGCGCGGACACCGAAATACCGCGTGCAAAAGAAGGGCGAAAAGAATGTTGCCGCGAAAAAATATCGCAAGCGGCTTGGCATTATTCCCTGGATCTAGTTGTTGATTGGCTGCTACTTTGCATTTACCGTGTGGTACGCCGTCACCAGCGAAAACTACTTCACCGTGCCATTCCTACTGTTATTCGTGCTCGGCTACTGGTACACGGGACTGCTGAGTCTATTGCAGGGCCGGTTTGAGCGCGGCGGCAACGCCGGTAGTGACCTGCACGAAAAACCTTACCCGGTCGGCATCTAACAGCACCTTTCTGGAAGCATTCGCATGAGAGCAACACCCACTGTCATTCCCGATGTCGTCATGCTGGAACCGAAAGTCTTCGGAGACGATCGCGGTTTCTTTCTCGAGTCCTACTCTGAGCGCGTGTTTGAAGAGCTCGGTTTGCCCACGCGGTTTGTGCAGGACAATCACTCCAAGTCCATTCGCGGCGTGCTGCGCGGTCTGCACTACCAACTGGGAACGCCGCAGGGCAAACTGATCCGCGTGCTGCAGGGGGAGATCTACGATGTAGCCGTCGACCTGCGGCGGTCGTCGCCCAACTTTGGCAAATACATCGGCGAGCTGCTTGATGATGAAGACCGCCGCATGCTGTGGATACCGCCCGGCTTCGCCCATGGTTTTCTTGTGCTGAGCGACACCGCAGAGGTGGCCTACAAGGCGTCAGAGTTCTACGCGCCACAGCAGGAACGGTCGTTGCTATGGAACGATCCCACGGTCGGCATCGAGTGGCCTTTGCACCTCATCGGCCCCACGGGTCCGGTGCTTTCCATCAAGGATGAGCAGGGCGTGCATCTGTCGAACGCGGAAGTGTATCCATGATCTCCGCGCAGTAATCCTCATCATCCTGACGCAGGAGTCTGCATGAGCAACACACAATCTGACGCGCTGGTTTTCTTTGGTGCGACCGGCGACCTTGCTTACAAGAAGATCTTTCCGGCACTGCAGTCCATGGTGCAGCACGGCAAGTTGAACGTGCCGGTGATCGGCGTTGCGAAAGCCGGATGGACGCTGGATCAGCTCAAAGAGCGCGCCAAGGACAGCCTGGAGAAGCATGGCGGGGTCGATGAAGACGCATGGGCAAAACTAAGCAAACTGCTGTGCTATGTGGACGGCGACTACGCCGAGCTTTCCACCTTTGAAGCCATTCGCAAGCAACTGGGCGCGGCACAGCACCCGGCACATTATCTGGCCATTCCGCCGGCTTTGTTCGGCTCCGTGGTCGAGCAACTGGTCAAGGCCGGATGCGCTACCGGCGCACGCATCATTGTCGAAAAGCCTTTCGGACGTGACCTCGAATCGGCGCAAGAACTGAATCGTATTCTGCACTCGGCCTTTGATGAATCCGCGATCTTCCGCATCGATCACTACCTTGCGAAGAACTCGGTGCACAATCTGGTGTCGTTCCGGTTTTCCAACGCCATCATCGAAGGTCTGTGGAACCGCGACCACATTGAAAGCGTGCAGATCACCATGGCGGAGGACTTCGGCGTGCAGGGCCGCGGAGCCTTTTACGACGACACGGGCGCGATTCGCGACGTGGTGCAGAACCACATCTTCCAGGTACTCTCAAACCTGACCATGGAGGCACCCGCGCGCAGCGACAGCGAATCTCTGCGTGATGAAAAGGTCAAAGTGCTCAAGTCCATTCCGCCCATCGTGCCGGAGAATCTGGTGCGCGGCCAATTCGAAGGCTACCTGGACGAAAAAGGCGTCAAGCCGGGCTCGAAGACCGAAACGTTTGCGGCATTGCGCGTCGAAATCAACTCGTGGCGCTGGCAGGGCGTGCCTTTTTACATCCGCGCAGGCAAGAACATGCCGGTCACCTGCCTTGAGATCATGGCGCGCATCCGGCGGCCTCCTCTGACAGACGTCAGCCCGAAGGAGACGCCGCAGAACTACCTGCGTATCCGCCTGAGTCCGGAAATGGCGGTCGCGATCGCGCTGTCTGCTACACCTGCCACAGGATCCAAGCGAGCACTGGTGGAGCTAGTGGCATGTCCGCCCCGGAGAGATGGAAGCCTACGAGCGTGTTCTAAGGGACGCCATGGCGGGCGATGCCACTCTATTCGCGAGGCAGGACTACGTGGAAGAGGCGTGGCGCATCGTCGATCCAATCCTCAAGCAGGAGACGCCTGTTTTCCCTTACGCGCCGCATAGCTGGGGCCCAGCGAACGTCACAGACATCGTCTGCCCCGAGGGTGGATGGCATGATCCGCAGTTGAAGGAAGAGGACGATTACCGAGTGGTCCAGCCGGTCTAGCACGGCAGTCAGTTACTGAATTAGGACCGCCTTCTGCTGTTGCATTGACTCAAGAAATGTAACGACATCCTGTCGTAGGACCGCACTCTCAACGTCGTATTCAGCAGCTAGGTCCCTGCACAACTCCGATACAGACCGGGGTTGATCCATCAGTTCCCAGATGCGGCCGCCCGTCTCTGACAGGCTGATGCAGGTGCCGGTGTCGGCACTCATCATCACGTGTTCTTCGCCCACCCACGCGCTTAGCCATCCCTCGCCGCGCGTGACCACCGATGTGTCCTCTATCGCAAAACTCATGCTGTCAGGATATCTGATGCACTATAGGCACCGGCTGCGATGAGACAGATACTAACTAACCTAACAGCGGGGCGTGCCGTCCGCGTCGTCCTTGCCCGGTCCCGCCTGACGGGAAAAGTAGCCAAGTTCCACGCAACCGTGCGCCACGGGGTAGCCTGTGACCTCCACACCTGCGCTGCTGAGCCACGCGTGGGTCTCACGGGCCTGGATGCCAGACTTTCTGACAAGCGGCGCACCGAAGTGCAATCGTGAGGGCACCTTGCGCAGGTGCAGCATCTGCCATGCGGCCAGCGCCCGCGGCAGGCACACCATCTCCACAGGGAAATTGACGGCAGTAGCATTCACTGCCTGTGCAATGCGTCTTGCTGTTGCGGCATGCTCCGCGGAAGGCTCAAGCGGCAGCGGCGAAGGCTTCTGCAGATGCCCGATGTACCTGCCGATGCGTGGAAAGGGCAGCACACGCAGCGCCAGGCGCGCTAGGCACAGCCAAAAGGCAGCTTCCAGCAGAAGGAGCAGCTTCTTTAGCGAGAGACGTGCAAGACGCGGAAACAGGTCACGGGGCAACATACAGGTCAGCGGCAGGGCCAGGTGTTGCCCATGCACTCCCATTCTCCCACCGGGCAGTTTGCCGATGGCAGCGGATCAGCCGGCAAAGGGAGACTGCTCAAAGTTGCGCAGAATGTCTGCGACATCGACATACACGGCCAGCGCTCCGGCTTCAAGCAGGTCCTCACGCTTCCATCCACCAGACTGCACTGCAACGGTGCGTACGCCTGCCTTGATGGCTGACTCGACATCCCACGGTGTATCCCCAAGCGCCAGCGCTTCGTCCGGTCCTACCTGGAGTGCTGCCAGCGCAGCCTGAAAGATATCAGGCTCAGGCTTGGCCTTCTCGGCGTCGTCGGCAGTTGCGTCTTCTTCGATCAGGTCGTGGATCTTCAGCACGGTTTTGAAGGCTTCAAGATCTTCCTTTTCGCTGGACGTTGCCACCGCGATGCGCAGCCCCTGCTGACGCATCCGCTCCAGCAGACGGCGAGCATCGCTGAACGGTACAACGCGATCGATGTACTCGCGGTGAAACAGCTTCTTACGAAATGCCTTGATCTCTTTCTCGATGGGCGGCAGCTTCTCTTCGGGAATGAAACATGGCAGCAGGTAGTCTCCGCCCTTGCCGATCTGCTTGACCACCGAGTGGAAGTCCACGGGAAAGCCGAAGTGTTCGAACGAACGTTGCCAGCACTCGGCATGCAGCGCGTTGCTGTCCAGCAGCGTTCCATCGATATCACACAACACGGCTTTCAACATGCAGGAAGACCTCTTCAGCCGTTGGATGCAGACTGACTGTTCCTGTTCGCACGTAATTTCTAGCGGCGTGAAGGGAGTATTACTTCACCGGTATGTGAACGATGAATTCGGTCTCGCCTGGTTTGGACTGCAGCGTCAGCCTACCCTTGTAGCTCTCGAGGATGCGCCGGACAATGCCCAACCCGAGGCCGCTGCCGACGCCCGCCGCTTTGGTCGTAAAGAAAGGATCAAAGATGCGTTCCTGCACCTCTGGCGGGATGCCAGGGCCGTCGTCATGGAAGACGACCTGCACCTCGCCATCGATCACCGCGGTGCGCACAGCAATGCTGCCGCCCGCCGGCACCGCATCAATCGCGTTATCCAGCAGGTTGGTCCATACCTGATTCAGGCCCGAGCAGGCGCAGTGCAGTGTAGGAATACCGCTGCCAAATTCCTTTTGAACCCGAATGTTCTTTTCGCGAAATTTGTGCTTCAGCATGACCATGGTGGCGTGCACACTGCTGTTGACATCCAGATCCTGGATGCCGCCCTGGCCTTCATGTGCATAGCTCTTTACGGCCTGTGCCAGTTCGACCACGCGGGCGACGCTGTCTTCCACAAGGCCGACCATCTGCATGGATGAGGCTGTGGCCTCAAGCCACTCAATTGGCTGTTGCAGTTCGCCGCCGGGAAACACAGAGGCAAGGCAGTCCAGATCGGCGGGCACAATGCCGCTGCTGACCAGCACGGGGGCGAATTCCCAAGCCTTCTCAACACCATGCGCATCCATCCATTCGCCCATGGTTTCTTCCGCATCCGACTGCTGCAACGAACTGAGGCAGGCATCCGCGCGCACAGCCAGGGCGCGCTCCTGCAAGGCAGTAAGACATGCACGCTGATCTTCTGTGTGACCGCGTTCCGAAAAGTTGCGGGCAAGCATGTGCATGCGGTGCAGATTGGACCGCAGTTGCGAAGCCGCGCGGCGCGCCGCAGACCCAGGATTGTTCAGCTCGTGCATCAGACCGGCGGTCATGGTGCCAAGCATGGCCATCTTTTCCTGCTGTGTCTGCTGCGCCTGGAGACCACGCATCCGCATTACCATTTCGGCGATG
>CAXUEW010000036.1:3755-18994 GCA_964250115.1 uncultured Terriglobus sp. | reverse complement strand
AGCTGCTGGCATCGCGGTGACGCATGTGGACACGCACAAGCACACGCACCTGTTCCCCAGGGTTGCGCGACCGCTGCTGCGTGCCGCCATGGCTTGCGGCGTCCGCGGTATACGCAACCCATTCGAGCAGGCGTGGTCAGCGCGGCTAACGCGCGGTGCCGTTCTCCGCAAACTTGAGGTGGCGGCACTGCGCAACTTTCAGGAGAGCTTTCGCAGGTTGCTACGCGCGTCCGGTCTGCGTAGCACGGAAGGCTCCATTGGTGTGTCCGCAACGGGTTCGCTTGACCTGTCAACACTTCGCCGCCTGCTTGACAACGCCGCGAGCGGCACCTGGGAATTAGTCTGCCATCCCGGCTACAACGATGCGGACCTTGCCGCGGTGAACACCCGGTTGCGAGGCACCCGCGATGTGGAACGCGAAGCCCTGCTCGCGCTCATTCCGGAAGCCGTTAGTAGCGGGCGCATCGAGTTGATTGGCTATAGCGACCTCTAAGATGCGGAGCTGCAAAGCGCGGCTAATGATTGTGGAGTCGCAATGTTAGACTGAGTGCACAGGGCTGCGGATACGCACACCGTTGACAAGTCCGCATCTCACATCCACCACGGATCAGAAACTGCCTTGCATGCAGAGCGCCAACTCGTAAGTTCATCACGAACCTGCAACGCGCCGCGCCGCGTGCTGGCGGCCTTGTCTCTGCTTGTGATCCTGCTGTGTTCAGTGCTGCAGGCCACGCATTTTCATCAGATCCTGAGGCAGGGATCGGCGCACTCCAGTGGTCAATGGCTGCAGGCCAGCGGCGCTTCAGACACGGATTCCAGATGTCCCCTTTGCGTCAGCAGCGATTCTGCCCTGGCCGCTCGTCCGGCCGCCTGGTTCCGTGTGGTGCTTTCCTTTGGGCATCCGGGCCAGTTCCCCAACAGCCGGCTGGTTCCTACCGAGATTCCGTTCTCGCAATGCACGCGTCCGCCGCCGTCTCGACCGAATGAAGTGAATGTCTTCGCAGGTACGGCAGGACACCGTCACCTGCAGATGCGATTCGATATCGCACAGTCGATTTATCCGGTGATCCGCGCTTTGTAGCAGAGCCGCTTTACGCTTCTGCTATTGGGATGGCGGTCAGCCCTTAGCAGAGGAGTTCTCCCATGCAGAGTTGGAAACATATCGCCGCGGCCGGTCTGGTTGCCGGCGTTGGATCAGCGTCAGTCGCCACGGCGCAAAGTAATTCCGGTACGGTAGCGGGCACGGTGAAGGATCCTTCCGGTGCCATCGTTTCGGGCGCATCCGTCACCCTCGAATATGCCGTCAGCGGCTACATCCGCCGCACGACGACTGATGCCAGCGGCCAGTTCCGCTTCTTCAACGTGCCGTTCAACCCGTACCGTGTCACCGTCCGGCAGGCAAACTTCAACCCTGCCGTCCAGGACTTCGACCTTTCGTCCTCCATCCCCGTGACCCTGCCGGTGACCCTTTCGATCACCGGTTCGGCGACCTCGGTAACCGTTGAAACCGAGGCCGACATGAACGAGAGCGACCCGCACTTCCACACGGATATCGACCGGTCCACCATCGAACGCCTGCCGATCGAATCGCCTTCGTCCGCGTTGAGTTCCATCGTGACGCAGCTTTCACCCGGCATCGCAGCCGACTCCAACGGCCTGCTGCACGGCCTGGGCGACCACAACGAAGTCTCCTTTTCAGTCGACGGCCAGCCCATTACCGATCAGCAGAACAAGGTCTTCTCAAACCAGGTTCCGGCCAGCGCCATCCAGTCGTTGGAAGTGGTGGAAGGTGCGCCGCCTGCGGAGTACGGCGACAAGACCAGCATCGTCGTCGTCGCTACCACCCGCTCCGGACAGGGCGTACCGCACCCCACGGGCATGATCGCAGCATCCTACGGCAGCTTCGGCAGCAGCAATCTCGATGTCGATATTGCAACCGGTACTGCAACCTTTGGCAATTTCTTCGCGGGCAATCTGCTGCAGTCCGGCCGCTTCCTGGATGCGCCGGAGTTCGTGGTCTACCACGACAAGGGCAACGAGGAGAACCTGTTCGACCGCATCGACAAGCAACTGAGCGACGTCTCGTCGCTGCACCTGAACCTGCAGTACACGCGTTCGTGGTTCCAGACACCGAACAGCTACGACACGCAATTCGGCCTTGTGCAAAGCGGCGCTACGCCTTCGGCCACCGATCAGAAATCGAAGATTGAAACCTTTAATATTTCTCCCACTTACACCCGCACGCTGGGCACCAAGGGTGTTCTGAACTTCGCCCCCTACATCCGGCGCGACAGCTACAACTACTATCCGAGCAAGAACCCGCTTGCAGACCTGGGTCCCATTCAGCAGGAGACTGTTGCCCAGCAGCGTTCGCTGACCAACGCAGGCGTGCACGCGGATATTTCCTACATCAACGGCCACAACAGCCTGAAGTTTGGCGGCATGTACCAGCACACCTTTTTGCGCGAGAACAACCAGATCGGGATTGTCGACCCTGCATTGAACGCGGTGTGTTTCGACGCGAACGGCAATCCATCGAACGGCGCCGTGCAATGCGCGGACCCCACCGCCACGGTCAACGCGGCCTACAATCCCATTCTTGCGCCGTATGACCTGACGAATGGCGGAACGACCTACAACTATCACGGTCAGACTGTCGTCAAGCAGCTTGCGCTGTACGGCCAGGACACGCTCACGCTGGGCAACCTGCAGTTGAACCTGGGTCTGCGCGGAGACTTCTACAACGGCCTGTCCATCGACCGGCAGGCGGAGCCACGCGTAGGCGTCTCCTACCGCTTCAAGAAGAGCGGGACGGTGCTGCGGGCCTCCTACGCCCGCACGCAGGAGACACCCTTCAACGAGAACCTTGTGCTCTCAAGCCGGGGCTGCCTTGACACCGTTGTGCAGGCCATTTTCCAGACGCTTGGTGACTGCAACCCCGCCCCGTTCACGCCCGGCTTTCGCAACGAGATTCATGCGGGCCTATCGCAAAGCATTGGCAGCCACTTCGTGCTGAGCGGCGACTACATCACCAAGTACACCCACAACGCCTACGACTTCAGCGTGTTCGGCGCAACACCCATCACCTTCCCGATCGAATGGAAGAACTCCAAGATTCCGGGCTTCGTGCTGAGCGGCACCCTGACGGAAGTAAAGGGCTTGTCAGGCCGCGTCACCATGTCCTCGGTCGCGGCGCGCTTCTTCAATCCACAGACCGGCGGCGTGGGCGCAACGGTGGGCGCGCCGGACGGCTTCCCTTTCCGCATCGACCACGACGAGCGCTTCAACCAGACCACGCACATCCAATACAAGATGCCCTTCCGCAAAAGCACGTACTACGCCTTCAATTGGAAGATGGACAGTGGCCTGGTTGCCGGTGCCACACCTTGCTACAACATCAACAATCCAAACAGTGGATGCGCGGATTTCTCCTTTGACGCAAGCGGAAATCCACTTACGCTGAACGGCCGGCCAGCAATCGACATCAGCAGTCTTACAGCAGATCAACAGTTCCAGGCCGGCCTTACCTGCAATGGTGTCCGCGCTACCCAGACCAGTGGCTTTTCCATCTGCGAGGCTGCAGGGCTCACGTCCAAACTGCTGTCGATACCCTCTCCCGGGACGGGTGACGACGACCACAGGCCCTCGCGTGTAGCGCCACGCAACCTGTTCGACATGGCACTGGGCGACGACCGCATCCTGCACAGCCACGATGAGCGCTACACGCTGGGCGCTCGGATTACGGCCATCAACGTGATGAACAAGTACGCACTCTATAACTTCCTGTCGACCTTCTCAGGAACCCACTACGTGACGCCACGCACAGTGACGGGTGAAGTGTCGTTCCGCTTCTAATACTTCTGAAAGCTACCAAAGTGCGCTCACGACAAATCTCGTGGGCGCATTTCTTTTGTACGCAACACGGCCGCGTTTAGGATGGGTTCTTATGACAGGGCTGGCTGGATACGTCTCTTTGATCGCACTCGCAGCCTGCTGCGCAGCGGCATCACCTGCACAATCGCCAGTCGTTCCTGTACCGCCCCCCGGACAATCATTCGTACAAATCGCGCCCAAGTCCAGCAAGGCTGTACAGCAGGTCACGCTGAAGATCGACCCGCGCAAGACGCTTTTGCACGAAGCAAAGCTGGCCCTGCTGCGCGACAAGGTGAAGTACGTCTTCGTGATGTTTCAGGAGAACCGATCTTTCGACTTCTACTTCGGCAGCTATCCCGGCGCGGACGGTCTCTACTCGCAGCCACCCGCGCAGACACCTGGCTTTGTGCAGCCCATTGTGAATGTCGACGGCACGGTTGGATCGATCAGCCCCTTCCGCATACCGGCGACGATCACGGCTCGCAATGGCAAGGTCGTGCCGCTGTATCCGCAGGACACAGCGTCCGTCAACCACAGCCACATCAGCATGGTGCAGAAGCTGCATCTGGACGCCAACGACATTGCCGCAAACGACCGCTATGCCGTTGCGGAAGAAGGCATTATCCTGAAAGACGGTAAGCCGAATCATGCGCCGACGCTGGCCCGCAAGCAGATGGGTGAACTTGTCATGGCGCACGTGGACTGCGACACCGTTCCTTTCCTGTGGCAGTACGCCGACCGCTTTACGCTGTTCGATCACTTCATGGATACGGTCATCGGTCCGTCCGGGCCGAACGCATTGGCAATGATCGCCGGTCAGAGCGGTGCGACGCAGTGGATGCTGCACCCGGAGCAGGCGGAGACGCCAACCGGCAGCACCATGCCGATGACCAACAACCCCCACCCCATGTGGGACAGGCTGCTGGACATGGCCGCGGCAGACAAGGTGCACGGCCGTTCGAAGAATCCTGAAGACAACATGACCTACGCCACGCTGCCGCTGTCGTTCATGGGCGACGCCATCAAGCAGACCACAAGCACCGACCTGGACGGCCTGCATGACCTCATGGATGTGCAGGACGACATCGAGAAGATTGCCGGGCACGGCGTGGGCGCGGTGAACTGGGGCTGGTACCAGCAGGGCTACGGGCACGAGCCGAACGACCCCGGTGAGAAGGCGCTGCACGTGGGCTATGTCGCGCACCACAACGCGCCGCAGTACTTCGGCTACATTGCCAACAACCCTTCAGTGGCGAAGCACATGCATGGCCTGCAGGACTTCTTCGATGACGTTAGCAAGCAGCGACTGCCGCCGTCCGGCGTGTTCTACGTGCGCGGCGGTTACGGCAACATTCGCGCCCTGAAGCCTGCTGACCCGAATCCGCGGCTGGCCGAAATCTACAACGGCGACGACGATCATCCCGGCTATGCGGATACAGGCATCAGCGAGGCCGTGCTTGCAGAGGCGATCAATGCCATCGCAGCGAGCCCGTACTGGAAGCAGAGCGTCATCCTGATCGCGTATGACGAGAGTGACGGCCTGTACGACCACGTGCAGCCGCGTGTGCGTGCACATGACTCGAAGGGTTTGGCGCTCGACCAGGGACCACGCATACCCTTCCTGATGATCTCGCCTTACTCGGTCGCGCACGGCGTTTCGCATGAGCCTGCGGAGCATAGCTCCATCATCAAGATGATCGACGAGTTGAACCACCTGATTCCGCTGGCCGACCTGCCGGACGAAGAGAAGGCGCGGCAGATCGGATTGGAGAAACTGGGTCAAAAAGATCTTGGTCCTGCGGACGACAAGGTGGAAGGCGTGGGCGATCTGCTGTCAGGCTTCGACGACCAACGGCTCGCCGGAAAAAAGAAGCCTCTTCCCGCAAGTTACGCGACCATCGATCCGGCTGAACTGACGCAGTTTCCACATCGCGGCGGGCAGGGTTGCCGTTCGCTCGGGATTACACCGACCGATGCAAAGCTGCCGAACCCCATTCCGGCTGACTTCAATCCGCGGCCTGATACCACACCGGGCATTCCAACCTCCGGTAATTGGACCCCTTGATACATCTCCAGACTTGGCTCGACGTAACGTGGTCGTACCGATTTCAGTTGATCTGTCGTTTTCGGAAGGGCACGGCTTTAGCTGTGCCGGAACGGGCGCATCTTAGATTTTTGTGTCTTCATTACTGTTCGCAACTTCGTCATTCCGACTGGAGCGAAGCGGAGTGGAGGAGCCTGCTGTGCGCGCGAAGCGCGCCTGAGCGCCTCTGGCGCTTGAAGAAGCAGGTCCTTCGACTTCGCCCTTCGGGCTTCGCTCAGGATGACGAAGAAGCGAACAGAAAGGAAGACACAAAGGGTATAGGCTCGCCATGGATGGCATGGCTAAAGCCATGCCCCTCCGAAAGCACCTCCTCTAAGAACGCCCGCTGTGCCACGAAGCACCTATGTGGATATGGCTTGGCCGCGCTGCTCTGCGCAGCATCGCTGCCTGCGCAGGCGACCGGCACAAGCACTTCCACGCTTGATAAGGTGCGCACACGCGGTGCGCTCCTGTGCGGTATCGACAGGTCTGAGGCCGAATATTCCAGCACGGATGAGCATGGCAACCGAGCCGCCTTCGACCGCGATCTGTGCCGCGCCGTCGCAGTCGCGGTCCTTGGCCGCGATGCGCACACCTCGGTAACCTACTATGCGGACGATGCAACAAGCATGGACGCGCTGGTCAACGGCAAGGCAGACATGATTGCCACGTTGAGCGTGCGGACGCACCCTGTAAATGCAGAAGGCGAGCCGCGCGACATCCGCTTCAGTCAGCCGGTCTTGAATGACGCGGTTGGGCTGATGGTGTTACGCGCATCAGGCATCACACGCGCGGAGCAACTGAGCGGCCGCAAGATCTGCTACCTGACCGAGACGGATACCGAAACGAAGCTGCAGCAATGGTTCACGGCGCACGGGCTCGATCTGTTGCCCTTCCCTTTTCAAGAGGAAGGCGAGATGGAAGCCGCCTTTGTGACCGACAACTGTGCCGCGCTGGGTGGCGACCTTACACGCCTGGCGCAGACGCGCGCCAGCACCGGCACACAAGCGGATGAGTTCGTCATCCTGCGGCAGACATTCGGTGCGGATACGCTCGCGGTTGCCTATCGCGCAGACGATGCGCACTGGGCGAACCTCATCGACCGCGTTCTCAACATACTGTTTCAAGGTAAAAACATCGCTGCCGGTGAACGCACGGACTTATCGCAGCTTCGGCCCGGATGGGCGGCTGATGTGCTTGCTTCCGTGGGAACGTACACGCAAATCTTCGAACGGGATCTGGGCGATAGCTCCGTGCTCAAACTCGACCGCGCTACCTTGCAGCCTCCAGCAGCAGTTCGCGATGCGAAGTAGTGGATTGCGAGCCCTTATCCTCGGGCACCGCTACCGCATCGAGTGACGCACTGCCAGCGCCGGGCGGTGTCTGCATGGTGAAGGTGTAGCTCTGGGCACCAAGGGGCGATAACACGAAAGGCTTTTCCTGTGAGGCAAGTTCATGGCCAGCGCCATCGCGAAAGACAAGCCGCAGCGTTCCGTTGCGCGCGCGGTCTTCATCGTTCACCATGGACACGGTGTAGTCGTGCGTGGTACCGCTCCGAAGGCGCGGCTGCCAGAAGTTCAGGTAGACACCCAGCGGGCTGAACGCCTGTTGCATGGCGTGTTGAAAGTGCGGCTCCAGCTGCAGCGTCTTCACGTTAAGGAAGTGGTCTGACGTGAACCCTCCGGGATCGCTGCCGGTCAGGTAGACGAAGTGCAGAATGCCTGCGTAATGCCGGTACGCACGCCAGAACTCGGTCTCGCCGGCCAGCAGGTAGGCATCCAGTTCGAGCCGCTTTTCCTTCGTGTTGTCCGAGCCAAGCAATCTTGGGTACAGCTTGTCGGTCAGCAGTGTCGGCGTGCCGTCGCGATTCAGCCACAGCCAGCCGTACTCGTTCAGGATAGAGGCGTGGCCCGTCTTGTACGTGGTGGTCGCCCGCTGCGGACCCAGCATCGCTTCCATGTCGGTCACCTGAAACGTGCCGGGCGGCAGCGCCTGCGAGGCGGCAACATCTGCCATCTTTTGGAAAAGGTACTGATGATCTTCCACGGGATCGTCCGGCCCAGCGGGTGCGTTGTAGCTGTTCTCCCACGGTCGGTTCGACAGATCGAGCCCGCGCACCGCAGGGATGACACGCTCGCTCAATCCAGGCAGCCACGACTCGTTGCTGGCATCCCAGATCGCGACGCTAGGATGATTCCAGTTGTCTCGCATCCACTCGCTGTACTCGGTTGTCAGTTCTTCCAGGTCGTAACGCGGCTGGTAGCCGCCCCAGTTGCGACCCACCCATACCGGGTATTCGTTCTGGATTAGGAGGCCGTTCTCGTCGGCGATCTCCAACCAGCGATCCGGCACCGGACCGATGCAGAAGCGAAAACTGTTCCAGTGCATCTCCTTCGGGATATCGACCAGCAGCCGCTTCAGCCAGGATTCATCCCACGGCAGCGTACCCACTTCCGGATCTTCGAAGAAGCGATGCAGGGTGATGTTCGACCCGCGCAGGAAGTACGGCCTGCCGTTCAGGTAGGCTCGGCGGGTTGCCGTATCGAAGCGGAACTCGCGCATGCCGAAGCGTGTGCGGACGCGGTCACCGCCGGTATCTGTCTCCATGCTGTACAGGAACGGGTCTTCTGGGCTCCACAGGTGTGCGCGTCGGATAGGAACGGTCTGCTTGAGTAGCACAGTCGCACCGGCAGCAACCTGGACACGAGTCGTGACAGGTGCCGATGCCGCAGCGTGGTTGCCGCGTTCGAACGCCTGCTGGCGAACCGGCACCGACACTACGCGGTTTGAGTAGTTGTGCAGTTCCGTCTGCACCAATGCAGTACCGGCCGCAAGTTGCGGAGCCACCTGCACATTGCTGACAAATGGATTGTCCGCAGCAAACAACTGGACGTCGTCGTAGATACCCGGCGTCCAGCGATTCTTCTCGAAGTCGGTACCGGCAGCAACGTTTGCGGGCAGCATGTTGGGATGCGCGCCGATGCGGATGACGATCTCGTTCGCAGCGTTCCAGCGTATAGCCGACGTGACATCAAACCAGGCCGCGGTGAAGCATGGCGCGTGCTCGCCCACGAGGACGCCGTTCAGGTACACGGCTGTTCCAAACTGCGCCTTGCTGACCTTCAGCACGGCCACGGCGCGCTGCCGGGGTCCCTGAAAGCTCTTGCGATACCAGAAGTAATTCCGCTGCTGGTGCGAGACACCCTTCGCGCTGCCTAGCCGGTCATAGTCAACCTGCTTGTAGAGACCTTTGCGAACCAGGTTCGACAGCAGTTCGCGTGACTGGAACTGGTCCACAGCCGCAAAGGCAGGACGCGCACTGTGCGCCAGCCCGGGTACCGGCCCGGTGTGCGTGTACTGCTTAGGCATGTCTGCGCCCTGGGACTCTTCAATGTCCCATGTGCCGTTGAGCGGCACCGTCCTGCCCTGCCCTTTGGCGCAAAGGCTGGCCAGCAGCAAGCAAAGTGCAAGAACACGCAGCGGCAGAAAACGCTTCATATACGGAAGCTCCAGAAACGGCAGGAGCAGCGTAACAGGAGACGCACAGAGGATGGCTGTTCGATCAGCGGCGGCATGGCAAACGGCCCTCCCGCCGCATCGGTTATCCTTGTAACTGGTTGAGAGCGTAGCTCAGTTGGTAGAGCATCGCCCTTTTAAGGCGCTGGTCCTGGGTTCGAGCCCCAGCGCTCTCACCACTCTTCCCTCACCTTTCAGTCTGAAGCGCCCGCGATCATCTTCCGTACGATGTTGCTAGTGGAGAAGCCTGGCACCGTGGCCACGATCTCCACGCGACCTCCGGCTGCCATGACCTCTTCATGCCCTACCACTGTCTCGACCGTGTAATCGCCGCCTTTGACCAGCACATCCGGCTTCATGCCCCGGATGAGGTTCAGCGGGGTCTCCTCGTCAAACAGCACCACTAGGTCGACCGACCCAAGCGCGGCCATGACGTGAGTGCGCTCGTTCTCGCCTACGATCGGCCTCGCCGGCCCCTTCAGCCTGCTGACGGACTGGTCCGTATTCATGCCCACCACCAGCTTGGAGCCGAAGCGGCGGCAGTCTTCCAGCAGCGTGATGTGGCCGATATGGAGCAGGTCAAAGCAGCCGTTGGTAAAGACGATGGTCTCGCCCGAGGCACGCCACTCCTGCACGCGTGCAAAGGCTCGCTCACGGTCCAGCACCTTGTCCGCGGAAGCCACGCCGCTGGAGACGGTCAGCTCGGACACAATCTCATGCGCCGCCACGGGAACCGTGCCCAGCTTTGCCACGACGATGCCCGCAGCAACGTTCGATAGCTCCACTGCAGACTCGACACTTAGGCCGCCGGCCAGGCTGGCCGCCAGCGTTGCAATCACGGTGTCGCCCGCGCCGGAGACGTCGAACACTTCGCGCGCGCGTGCCGGCGAGCGATACTCCTCATGCACGCCGCCACGGCGCAGCACGTGGATGCCACGCTCACTCATGGTGACGGTCAGGAAGTCGATGGAAAGCCCTGTCAGGAGGCTGCGTCCTGCGTCCAGTAACGCTTCCGTCGCATGTACGTCGACACCGGTTGCTGTGCTTAGTTCCTGCAGATTGGGGCAGACTGTGGTTGCGCCGACGTACTTCGAGAAGTCGCGCGCCTTCGGATCCACAAGGACCGGAATGCCACGCTCCCGCGCCGCATCGATCACCCCGCGGCACAACCGCTCCGTAAGCGCACCTTTGGCATAGTCGGAAAGGATCACGGCATCCGCCTCGGCTACGGCATCAATCGAAGTGCTTAGAAGCTTCGCGGCGTCTCCTGATGTGTGCTGTTCGCGGCTCTCGACATCGATACGCATCAGTTGCTGCGTGCGGCTGACCACGCGCGTCTTCGCGATGGTTGGAAGCGATGCCTTCACCAACCCTGATGTATTCACACCGGCCGCATGCATCAACTGCAGCAGCTCGTCGGCGCACGTATCTGCACCCACAAAGCCCGCCAACGTGGTCTGCAAGCCGAGACCTGCCAAATTCATGGCCACATTTGCCGCGCCACCTGGCCGCGCATATTCCCGCAACTGCCGCAGCACGGGTACGGGCGCTTCCGGCGAGATACGCTCGACATCGCCCACAATGTAGCGGTCGATCATGATGTCGCCCACCACAAGCACCCGCAGACGGCTGAATCCGCCTCCCAGAAGCTCAAGTACTTCGCTCGTCTGCGGCAGCATGTTGCTCCTTCTCGTTTCCTATACCTCTGGTTCGGTCCGCAGCACAGCAGCCATCGCAGCCAGCACTTCATCCACCGTGATGGAAAGCAGGCATTTCCTGCGCTGCTCCGTGCAGATTTCCAGTTCACAACCCCAGCAGTCAACGCGATGGTAAAGGATGCGGTGCCGCGCGCCGAACGGAAACCAGACGCGAGGCCTGTTGCGAGCGGCGAAGATGGCCACGCAAGGCGTGCCGACCGAGGCAGCCATGTGCATGGGGCCGCTGTCGTGCCCAAGAAAGATGCATGCGCGCGCAAGAGCTGCGGCGCTCTCGCGCGGTGCAAGGGCTCCGCACAAATTCAGCACGGGGCCGGCACCCGCAACACCACGCCAGCCGTCACCGGCAAACTCGCTTGCCGCGGACTCTTCAGGAGCGCCCAGCAACACCAGCGCGTACTGCGGATACAGCGTTGCCAGCCGTGTCAGCAGAGCCCGCCAGTTAGCCCGGCCCCAATCCTTTGCCTGCACCTTGGTGCCCACGCTAACTGCGATCAGCCGATAGCCCGCGACTGGTATCAGAGCCTGAGCTGCACACTCCGTTTCACCGGACGTGAGCCGCATATCCCAGCTCTCCGGCTGCTCCAGCTTCGCGTCGCCCAACTCCGCGAGATTGCGCGCGAGCCGCGAAGCCTCTGGTTCCAACGTGCCGTCCGGCATCGTCCGGTTGCGCTGCATGTCCTCGGTCAGCGGAATACCCACCACGCATCGGATTCCGCACAGCAGACGGAAGAACCGGCTATCCCGCGTTGCGACAGTCGTACCCCGCGCAGCCGCAAGATAGACCAGCACCTCCGGTCGAAACCGCCGGATTCGCCAGGCCAATGCCAGCAACTGGAGCGGGTTGCGGGTGCCGACCGTGTATCGCTCATAGCTGTGAATCAAACCCGAGCCATCCAGCACGGCCTTTGCAGCAGGCGCTTTCGCCGACACGGGAAAGTTGGTCAACAGACGTCGTTCCGCACCGGGAAAGGCGCGCTCCACCAGGTGCAGCGAAGGCAGCGCGATCAGCATATCGCCAAGGCTTCCCAGACGGTAGACCAGCACGCGCTTTGTACCCATCGGCGCCTTGCCTTGGTCGTCTGCCGGTACACTCATCTTCACTGCATGCTACACAAAGGTCTGCGATGAACGACGGAACCCGGCTGCTGGATGCCCACGGTGCGGCGGGGAAGTTACTTTCCCATACCGAGCGATGGCACGCGGAGGAACGGCCCGAGGCTGCGGACGATGACACGCTGCTGCAATTGCACCTCGCAAATTACACCCTGTGGCACCTGGAAGACCGTGCACGCGATCCGGCAGCAACAGACGCGGCCATCGCCGGTACCAAACGATCCATCGACAAGACGAATCAAATCCGTAACGATCTTGTGGAACAGCTTGATACCGAGCTGCTCCATGGCCTGGCAGAGGCAGGCTTGCCGAACATGGAAGCACCGCAGCACTCTGAGACACCAGGGCTGATCCTCGACAGGCTTTCCATCCTGTCGCTGAAGATTTTTCACACTGCGGCAGAAGCAGACCGTGTGGACGCTTCCGCCTTGCACAGGGAACGCAACCGGCAGCGTCTTGCCGTGTTGAACCAGCAGAGTGCCGATCTCTCCGCATGCCTTGCTGCCTTGTGGCATGAAGTGCGGCAAGGCAAGCGGAGCTACCGGCTCTACAAGCAGATGAAGATGTACAACGATCCAGAGTTGAACCCGGTTCTGTACCAGACAGCGCCGGATGCTTGACCGGCTTAGAGTGGTACCGTATAACGCATAGCGAACAACAGCGCGCTTACTCAGCGCAACAAACGTACTTCCCTCGGAACGCCAGCACGTCAGGATTACCATGCCCGCAGCAAAGACCGCGAACAAGACCATGAAGACCGAACGCAAGCCCGCCGGCAAAGCCGTGCCGCGCATCCTTGCAGGCAAAGTGCTGCCGCAGGACGGCGAACGTGAGGCAGTGTTGAAGCAGTACACGGAAGCAGTCACGCACATGCAGCAAGGTGACTACTCTGCCGCGCATCCCGCACTGGAAGCCCTGCTGAAAACTGCGCCGCCAGAGTTTACCGACCGCATCCGCATGTACCTGTCTGCATGCATCGCGCAGGCTACCAAACCGGATGCCAGCTTCTCCTCGCCGGAGGAAAAATACGACTACGCTATTTCCCTGTTGAACGATGGCCAGTACGAAGACGCTCGTGAGCACCTGCACGAGATCCTGGCGGATGACACGGACGCAGACTACGCTTTTTACGGTCTGGCTGTGCTTGCATCCATGACAGGTGATAGCCAGACATGTCTCGAGCGCCTGACCGAAGCCATACGACTTAATTCGCTCAACCGCATTCAGGCGCGTTCCGACTCTGACTTTCAGGACATGAACGACGACCCGCGCTTTACGGAACTGTTGTACCCGGAAGCCTAGTCTGCCGAGTCCTGCCTGATGCTCACTACGCAGCCCCAGCTACGCGTCGTCGCCATTGGCGGCGGCACCGGTCTCTCCACGCTGCTGCGCGGTCTGAAGCACTATGTGCAGCCGACCCAGGGCACGGCGCAGTCTGCGCACTGTGGCGGACTGCCCTGCCGCATCGGCCATCTGTCCGCGCTGGTCACCGTCACAGACGATGGCGGATCGTCCGGCCGCCTGCGTGAAGACCTGAATATGCTGCCGCCGGGCGATGTGCGCAACTGCGTTGCCGCGCTCTCAGAAGATGAGCAACTGCTGACCCGACTGTTTCAGTACCGCTTTCCCGGCGATGAGGAGAACGGCCTCTCAGGCCACTCGTTCGGCAACCTGTTCCTGGCTGCGCTCACGGCCATTCACGGCGGCGACTTCGCGCAGGCCGTGCAAATGTCATCGCAGATCCTCGCAGCGCGCGGCCACATCTATCCCGCCACCAATTCTCACGTGACGCTATCCGCGCGCATGGACGATGGCTCTGTCGTGCACGGTGAAACCAGCATCACGGCTTCAAAACACAGCATTGCAGAGCTGATGCTGGAGCCGCGCGATGCCAAGCCGCTGCCGCAGACACTGGACGCCATTGCGAAAGCTGACCTGATTACACTCGGCCCTGGGTCACTGTTCACATCGCTCATCACCAACCTGCTGGTCAATGGCATTCCGCAGGCCATTGCAGCGTCACGTGCGACGCGCGTTTATCTCTGCAACCTGATGACGCAGGCCAATGAGTCGCTGGGTCTTACCGCGTCACAGCACATCGAACGCATCCAGTCGCACTGCGGCGGTGAGCGGCTGTTTGACTATTCCATCCTCAATACGGCACCCATCTCACCGGCACTGCTGAGCAAGTACGCAAGCGAAGGCCAGGAACCCATCCGCGCCGATCTGGACCGCATCCGCGCGCTCGGGGTGACGCCGGTGACGGGTAATTTCGTGCACGAGGGCAACGTGCTGCGGCATGACTACGACCGCGTCGCACAGGTGTTGCTTGACCTGCCGCTGCGCACCCGCACAGGCGCATGAGCACGCCGGTGCTGGAAGGATACGGCGTGCGCCTGGAGCCCATTGCCGAACAACATACCGCAGGCCTACAAGCCATCGCAACCGATCCTACGATCTGGCGCTACATGAACCTGCGCATTGCAACAGCCGCAGACGTTCAGGGGTGGGTTGAGGAATCGATTAACCTGAATGAAGCCGACGCATATCAAGTCTGGGTAATCCGCCTTCTCGGCGGTCAGGTAGTTGGCTCCTCCCGCCTGTTCGATCTTCAGCCAAAGCACCGAACCGGTGAGATCGGCTTTACCTGGCTCGCCAAGCCTTTTCGTGGAAGCGGAGTCAATTCGCGTGTAAAGCTGTTGCAGTTGACGTATGCCTTCGAAACTCTCAGCCTGCGCCGCGTCGCTCTGAAGACGCACCATGAAAACCTGCAATCGCAGCGTGCCATGCTGAAGCTGGGAGCGAAGTATGAGGGTACTTTCCGCAACCACATGCTGATGCCTGACGGCTCCACACGCCACACCGCGTGGTTCAGCATCATCGCGGAGGAATGGCCTGAGGTGAAGGCGAATCTGCTTCAGCGCATCGAAGCTGAG
>CAXUEW010000036.1:505-3745 GCA_964250115.1 uncultured Terriglobus sp. | reverse complement strand
CTGAGCCTCTGCCCACACCATAGCTGCCGTCCAGGCGGACGTACAATATAAAGATGGTTGAGACTCTTCCCCTCGCGGAAAACGCGAGCGCCGCCGTTGTCGCATCACCCACTCGCAACATCCGCAAAACGACCCTGCCAAACGGCCTTTTGGTCCTGACCGAAAGCATGCCGAACATGCGTTCCGTCAGCATGGGCGTCTGGATCGGTACGGGGTCGCGCGATGAGCAGCCGGCGGAAAACGGCCTGTCCCACTTTGTGGAACACATGGTGTTTAAGGGCACAAAATCACGCTCTGCAAAGCAGATTGCACGCGAAACGGACGCTATGGGTGGCAATCTGGATGCCTTTACAGGCAAGGAAACCATCTGTTTTAACGTGAAAGTACTCGATCAAAACGTGCCTGTAGCGCTCGATATCCTTGCAGATCTGGTCTTAAACCCTACTTTTTCTGCTGAAGATATTGTTCGCGAGCAGTCCGTCGTCCTGGAAGAGATCAAGATGGACGAGGACAATCCAGACTACCTGGTCCACGAGATCCACACCGCCGGCTTCTGGAAAAACGATCCGCTTGCACGGTCCATTCTAGGCACGGCTAAGACCGTCTCCAGCTTCGACGAGGCTGCCGTGCGCGTCTTTCACAGGACGCGCTTCGTACCGCAAAACATTACCATCTCCGCCGCCGGCAACCTGCAGCACGAGGAGATGATTGCGCAGATTACCCGCTATTTCGGCACCTTGGCGCCTGCCAGTGCCGATACGCTGGTGCGCTTCCCCGTGCCCACGGCGACGCCGCACATCACGCTGCGCCACAAAAAGTCGCTGGAGCAGGTGCAGATCTGCCTCGGCGTGCCCGCGCCAAAGGTTGATTCGCCCGATCGCTATGCGCTGTACCTGTTCAACTCCATCCTGGGCGGCGGCATGAGTTCGCGGCTCTTCCAGTCGGTGCGGGAAGATGCGGGCCTAGCCTACAGCATCTACTCGGAGCTTTCTCCCTATCGCGACACCGGTGCCTTGTCGGTTTATGCCGGTACTTCCGTTGAGAAGACGCACGAGATGATCCGGCTGATCGTGGAGGAGTTTCGCCGACTGAAAGCCGAACCCGTCAGCGACGACGAACTGGAACGCGCCAAGAACCAGTCACGCGGCAACATCGTCCTGGGGCTCGAGAGTTCGTCGGCGCGCATGTCGAACCTGGCTCGCCAGCAGATGTATTACGGCCGCTTTACCAGCGTGGACGAGATCATCGCGGACGTGGATCGCGTAACGCCCGCGGACATCCAGCGCCTTGCAAATGAACTGCTGCAGGGCGATCGCATCTCGCTGACGCTGCTGGGTAATCTTGGCGATCTTGCGATCTCACGCGAGGACCTGGCCTGCTAATTGGCGGTTGTCATCCGCAGCGAAGCGATTCCTGTCATCCGCAGCGAACTACACCTTGTCGTCCCGCAGCGGCGACCCTTGTCATCCCGCAGCGAAGCGGAGGGATCTGCATGTGTGCCGGCCCATCTCAAATGCCGGTGTGTGGCGCAACGTTTGAAGTGTCGCGCTTTGCGCGACGGGTACACATTTGCGACCACTCAGAGGCAGGGGCGTGTCAGGATAAATGCAGATCCCTTCGCTTCGCTACGGGATGACAACGTTGTAAGGCTTCGCTACGCGATGACAAACGTAAGGTAGTCCGACCTAAGGCACGTAGATCCGGTAGAGCAAAACACACACCAGAGTTGCCGCCGCCGCAAGAATCAACCCGCTTGTCCGCTTTTTGTAGACAAAGAAGATCAGCAGAAGCCCCGTAAGAGACACCAGCGTCAGCAGCACCGCAGAAACATCGATCACCCACGCCCATGCCTTGCCGGTGTCACGGCCCTTGTGCAAATCGTTGATCACGGCGATGAATCCCGCGCGCGTTTCGACCACCCTGTAGGTGCCTGCCGCACGGTTGACGGTGGCGTCCGCGCTGTATCCCGGCCCGCGGAATGAAAAGCTGATTTGATCGTCTTCCTCACGCATGTCCGCGACCGCGCCGTGGATGCCGTGCGCATTGCGGATGTGTTCCACGATGGCCAGCTTATCCGGATTGTCCGTTGGTCCGAGTTCCTTGGGCGTCAGCGCGCCGCTCAGTTCCGTTATCTTCTCGCCGTGCGAGAGCGCCTCAGCGTGGTTCAGCGTAAGCCCGGTCACGGCGAAAAACAGCACAACGGCAAACGACACCATGGACAGGTAAATGTGCAGCCACCGCGTCACAATGGCCGTGCGCCGCCGCACGCGCGCACCCAGCGGCTGCGCGGCGCGGGCCTTCGCAACGGCGGAGCCGCTGCCCCGTGGCTCAGTGCTTGCGGTAGTCAAGCTGCACGGCTCCCAGTTCGTCGCTGGCGGGCAGTGTCTTTGCCTGCGCCGTCCCGTTGAAGTCGAACTCCTGCCGTTCGATGGAGTGGCCGCCATGCTCGCGCGCCGCTTCGACTACGACGGTGTACTTGCCTGCCTTGACCAGCTTGCCGGCATTGTCCTTGCCGTCCCACTTGAGCTGGTAGCTGCCGGGGGCGCGTGTTGCCGACGAAACTGTCGCGGAGATGTCGGAACCTTCGCTCAGGTTTCGCACCTGGTCGTCGCGGTACCAGGTCTTCAGCTCATTCAGCCAGCGCGGATTCTTGAACCACAGCGCCACCGTACGCACCGGGTACTTATCCTGATCCTCGATCCAAACGGCGACGTAAGGCCGACGATAACGCGGATTGTCCATGCGCGGCAGGTCCAGCTTGATCGCCAGTTCCATGGACTGGTTCCAGTTCGCACCGGCCGTCGGTACACCGGCCCCTGCATGGACTGCGTAGGCCGCGGGCTGCAGGCGGGGCTCCTGGTAGGCTGCCCAGCCGGCGCTTGCAATGCGCTCGCCATCGCGAGTTACAAGCAGGTACTCCGCGCCAGGGTGCTGCTGCATTAGGGCCTGCGACTCGCGCGGCGACAGAATCGACAGCGCCGTGGCAAGTGCACCCGCCGTTGCGGCATCCGGTGCGATCACAGTGGACGACAACACCCGGTCTGCCGGTTTTGCGGTGCGCGGATCGATCAGATGCGAGTGGTGCACACCCGCGACCTCAAAACCACGCCGATAGCTGCCGCTGGTCGCAATCGAACGGTCCCGCAACACGATTGTGTCCATGGCCGGGTCATTTTCGGCAGCGGCATTCGGATTGGCAATGTCAACGCGCTGCGTCAATGCACCCCGCGTCACGATGTC
>CAXUEW010000036.1:0-495 GCA_964250115.1 uncultured Terriglobus sp. | reverse complement strand
TGCAGGGCAGCGTCGGCAGCGTACGAGGTGATCAGGCTTTTGGTGAAGCTGGCCAGCACCAACGGCGCATCGGAGAGTCGCGTCGCCGTGTCCGCCACCCGGTTCAGCGTCCAATGCGGCTGACGCATGGCCTTCACAGCACTTGCCAGTTGGGCATCTGTAGGCGCCTGGCCATGCAAGGCAGCGTCGCTCCACAGCTTTGCAGCGGTAGCACTCGACGCATTCAGCACGCCGCCGGTCGCGTCGCGCCACCTGTCGAAACGAACCAGCACGTCCATCAGCTCAGGCGAGACACGGACCGCCTGGCCGCGCGTGCGCTGCCAGCGGGAAAACTCGCTCGTTGCGTCCCATGCACTCAGGATTTTTGCGCGCCTGTCGAACTCCGCCAGCGCCGCCCGCTCTGCTTTGACTGCCGCAGACCGTGACGACGCGCTCACAGCCATGTCAAAGGATGTGCCCAGCACGCCCTCGCGATGAAAAGCCCACGTACCCGCT
>CAXUEW010000035.1:16978-19532 GCA_964250115.1 uncultured Terriglobus sp. | reverse complement strand
TTGCGGGTCAACTCGTTCTTGATCTTCTTGAACATCTCCGGGTAGCTTGCACCGGCCTTCAGCATGTCGTCCTGAAAAGCTTCCAGGATCACACGAGTCTCGTCGTTAATGCGGTCTTCCAGCGACAACTCATCGACCAGACCGGCGTTGATGCGCTCGGCCAGAACCGCGGGCTTATCGGTGCGAATGACCTTAGCTTCCACCAGCCTGCGCACCACCTGCCGCGACAGGTACCCGACATAATCTTTCGAAAAAAGCATGACCTGAAGGAGAATAGCATGCGGTCTGCATGGCAATGGCACCACTACCGTAGAGGCATGCGCCCATGCGAAGCAGTTGCGCAAAGCCGTCTTGGTGAGACAATAGCGGGATGCATCCTGACGATCTCGTTGGCCTGAAAGACGACATGGTCGCGTTCATCGCGGGCAACGGTCTGCGCCGCCTGAGCGCCTTTGTACCGGAAGACGTTCCATCTGTAATGTTCGAAGAAGAGAACGCTGACGGCTGGAAAGACTTTGTCGAGCACGCCAAGGCGACGAACGTGCCCTTCGTGACCATGAGCGAAGTTGTGCTGGAAAAGGCCGATATCGAAACGCTGATCGAGCGCACCCGTGTGCACCGTTTCCCTGACGAGGCCGGGCAGGAGCTGGATGACGCCCAGTACCTGCTGAAGTTCGTCGGTAAAACCGGCTATCTGCAGCTTGGTTTTGCCCACGGCGGCGTGATGTTTCTATACGAGACGGCGACCGAGTGGTACGACCGCTATCAGCAGTGGATGGAAGCGGTGACAGAGCTGGGCAGCATCGTCCTGGATGAGTCGGACGACGAATAGCTCCATGCAAGCAGCAGCCCTGCCGGTGACCGCGGCGAACACACGTTGGATCGTCCCGGAGCCGGCATCGGTCGAAGTGCACGGTCTGGCCGCCGCGCTGGAACAGCCGCTTTGGTTCGCCCGGATACTGGTTTCGCGAGGCATTGAAACGCCCGCCGATGCGCGGCATTTTCTTATCCCCACGATGGACCGACTGCACGATCCCGGCCTGCTGCTAGGCATACCGGAGGCAGTGGCTCGCGTGCTGCTGGCGATCGATCGCCGTGAACCGATCCTGATCTATGGCGATTACGACGTGGACGGCACCACAGCGACGGTTCTGCTGAAGACAGCCATCGATCGCGTCACGCCGGAAGGCACGCCTTCGCTGGTCCGTTACCACATACCTCACCGCATCCGCGAAGGCTACGGCATGCAGGCTTCGGTGCTTGGGCAGGCGGCCAAGCAGGGTGTTCGACTGGTCATCAGCGTGGACACGGGTATCCGCGCGTTCGCCGCGGCCAACGAATCCAGGGCGTTGGGGCTGGACCTGATCGTGACTGACCACCATCTGCCGGACGGTGTTGCCGGCGTGCCGGATGCGCTGGCCGTCATCAATCCGAACCAGCCCTTCTGCGAGTACCCCTGTAAGGACCTTTGCGGCGCGGCGGTCGCATTCAAGCTCGCGCATGCGGTCTTACAGGCAGCCGGCTCGCCACCGTCAGCACCTGGGGCTTACAGGCCTGTATCGGCAGCCGCGCTCCACGAAAAGCTGCTGCCTTCCCTGCTGAAGCTGGTCGCCATTGCGACGGTTGCGGATGCGGTGCCGCTATGGGGCGAGAACCGCGTCATCGTCGCGCTTGGACTGCGTGCGCTTCGTGACCCGCGCCAGCACGGCTTGCGCGCTCTGATGGAGCTGGCGGGCGCGGCAACGGACAGAGAACACGGCCCAAGCGCGACGGAAATCGCCTTCCGCATTGCACCGCGCATCAATGCGGCAGGCCGCATGGATGTGGCGAGCGACGTGGTTCGCATGCTGCTGACCCGCGACCCCGCTGAGGGCTTTGCCTTGGCGGAGAAGCTGCACCGGCTGAACGAAGATCGCCGCACCGTGGAGGCGACCGTACTGGCGGCGCTGGAAGAGCAGATGGCGGAGCTTGGCCGCGACCAACCAGCGCTGGACGCAGCCGGCTGCCTGGTGCTGGATGGCGAGGGCTGGCATCGCGGCGTCATCGGCATTCTCGCATCGCGTGTGGTGGAGCGCATGGGCAGACCGGCGCTGGTCATTGCGCACCAGGACGGGAAGGCACATGGTTCGGGGCGGTCAATTCCGGGCTTTCACCTGCTGGATGCCATTACCGCAGCGCATGGTATTGCGGAGCCCTTGGTCTTCGACCGCTTTGGTGGGCACGCGCACGCCGTGGGCTTTTCCATGCCGTCCGGCAGCGTTCCTTTGCTGCGCACCCGTATGGCAGCGTATGCCGCGCCATTGCTGCCCTCAGACGTGTTGCAGCAGCGGCTGGAGATCGATGCCGAGCTGCCGCTGGAAAGCCTTTCCGCCGAACTGTTGCGCACCCTTCGCCTGCTGGAACCCTTCGGACACAGCAATCGCGAGCCGCTCTTTCTGGCGTCTGCCGTCAGGGTCGTTGAGGAGCCTTTCCTTCTCAAAGACAAACACCTGAAGCTACGGATGCAGTCAGCCGGGGGCGCGGTAGCAGCCTGCCTTTGCTGGAGCCGCGCCGT
>CAXUEW010000035.1:13038-16968 GCA_964250115.1 uncultured Terriglobus sp. | reverse complement strand
CCTGGCCGGAACGTCTGCGTGAGCTCGGAGTGGGAGTAGGTTCCTTGGTCGACGTGGTTTTCCGCGTCCGGGAGAACCGGCATCCCCAGTTTGGCGGCGCCGAGATGGAGCTGTGCGACCTGCGGGTGTCGACCACGGTTCAAGAGCTGTAAGCAAAGTATTTGCAGCCGCTGCTCCGGTTCCTGAGTCTCATATAATGACGAAATTGGACATGAGCGAACAGGCAGCAGGCAAGGGAAAAAGGATAGCCATCCAGGTCGCTGCAGTGTTGGCTGTGCTCCTGCTGGTTGTGCTCGGCATTCGCTACGCAACCCACACTGACGTTGAGGTTCGTACCGCGACCGTTGGCTACGGCGACCTGCTCAGTTCCACTTCCACTAACGGCAAGGTGGAGCCCATGCAGAGCTTTCAGGCGCATGCGACGGAGCCGGGCACGGTGAAGGCCGTACTCGTCCGCAGTGGCCAACAGGTCGCTGCAGGTACTCTACTGCTGCGTATGGATGAGGCTGCCGCAGATGCGCGGGTCCAGACCGCCCGGTCAGCCATTGCGCAGGCACAGGCCGCGCAATTCGACATCAGCCAGGGCGGAACCTCAGACGAGCGCATCGGCATCAGTGGCGATCTGAGCCGCGCCAAGCTCCAGGTGACCCAGGCTGAGAACGACCTTCAGGCACTACAGGCATTGCAGGCTCGCGGAGCCGCATCGTCCAGCGAGGTTGCTGCTGCCCAGCAGCGGCTTGCTTCTGCCCAGACCACGCTGCAATCCGTGCAGCAGCGTTCCACGGCACGTTACGCCAGTACGGACAGACAGCGTGTGCAGGCGCAGCTTTCGGACAGCCGCGCAGCACTTGCTGCAGCGCAACAGAGTCTCTCCAACGCAGTCGTGCGCGCGCCCTTTGCCGGCACGGTCTACTCCCTGCCCATCAAGCAGTATGAATTTGTCGCTGCAGGCGACGAGCTGGTGCAGATGGCAGACCTGTCGAAGGTGCAGATTCGCGCTTATTTCGACGAGCCGGAGATCGGCAAGCTGAAGACAGGTGCGGCTGTGACCATCAAGTGGGACGCGAAGCCGCTGCAGGTGTGGCACGGCCACATTATCCGCGTACCCACGACCGTGATCACCTATGGCACACGCAACGTGGGAGAGTCGTTGATTGCCGTGGATGATGCGACGGGCGACCTGTTGCCCAACACGAACGTCAATGTCAATGTCACGACGCAGCAGATGTACCACGTACTCAGTATGCCTCGCGAAGCCCTGCACACGCAGGGTGCGGACAACTTCGTCTATCTGGTGCAGAAGGGCGTGTTGGTCAAGCGACCTGTCATGGTTGGCGCACTCAATCTCACGTCGGTGCAGATCCTTTCCGGCCTGAAGGAAGGAGACACTGTTGCGTTGAACCCACTCAGCAGCAGCGTCGACTTATCCGATGGCCTCCACGTGAAAGTTGTGCCGCAGTGATTGCAAGTGTAAGAGGTATTGCCACTGCTGTCGTGCTGTTGATTCCCTGCTGTGCCGCTGCCGCGCAAAGCCTGGCTGCAGCACGGACCGCAGCACGCGCCGGCAAGGTGGATACCGCGGTTGCGGCGCTATCAAGCACACCTAAATCGGCAGAGGCAGATTCACTGCTTTGTAGTCTTTACGCCTCCATTGCGCACCGCGACGAGGCCGTGACAGCGTGTGAAGCAGCTGCTGTTGAAGCTCCATCCAACAGCACCTATGCGCTGGAACTTGCACGTGCCTACGGCGAAAAAGCCAATCATAGCGGTGCCATGGCCGGGATGCGCATGGTGGGTAAAATCCGCAGCAACTTTGAGCGGGCCGTGCAATTGGACGGCAACAGCGTCGAGGCCCTAAGCGATCTGGCTCAGTTTTACGTTGAAGCGCCTGGGATAGTCGGAGGCGGAGTCGATAAAGCACGCGCCCTGCTCCCGCGTTTACAAGCGCTATCCCCGGCGCGCGGACACCGGTTGGCCGGGATGATTGCAGTAAAAACAAAGAACGATGTCCTGGCCGAGCAGGAGTTCCAGGCGGAACTGGCCGTGTCGCACAGCGCGGAGGCATATGTCGACCTGGCAAACTTTTATCGTGGCCGTAAGCAGTGGGACCAGGCCACAGCCAACGCCCGGTTTGCTATGGAACACGACAGCCACCATGGGCCGGACACGCTGGACGCAGCGAACATTCTGCTTGAGTTGAAGCGCGACGCCGCCGCGGCACAGGCTGGCCTGCGCAATTACTTGAAAACGCCGCAAGAAGGCGTCGCCGCTTACGCACGCGCCCATGTTGTACTGGCACGCAGCCTGTCAGCGGCCGGAGATAACGCGGGCGCACAGGCGGAGTACAAAGCAGCGCTCGCACTGGCACGTGATTTTGAGGCTGCACGGCAGGGGCTGAGCAGGTGACCCGTTTGTTGCAGACCATTGGTGTCCTGGTGATCGCGCTGTGCGTTGCCGGGAGCACTGCGTTCGCGCAGATTTCGCTGCAGAGCGCGGTTACGCTTGCTCTAAAAAACAGTCCCAAGATCCGGATGGCACAGGCCGATCTTGCCAAGGCGCGGGCTGCACACGGTGAGGCGCAGGACGCCTACGTGCCAGTTCTGGCAACCACGGGAGGGTACGGCCAGTCGACCGGTGCCCCGCTCTCTGTTCCAGTGGTCTTCAGCATTACCGCGCAAAGTCTTGTATTTTCCTTTTCGCAGCGTGATTACATCCGTTCGGCGCAGCAGTCGATGGAAGCTGCGGAACACCTCCTGCGCAACCAGCAGATTGAAGTCGTGGAAGACACCACCAACACCTACATTGCGTTGGACAATGCGCTGCAACGCCAGCAGACTCTGCGCGAGGCAACTGCCTTCGCGGACCGCCTGGTTGCTGTGACAGCCGACCGCATCGCTGCTGGTGTCGACGCCAGGGTGGAGTTTCCGAAGAGCAGACGAACCGCAACTCAACTGCGCCTGCAGCGGCTGCAACTGCAGGATGAGATTGCTGGAAATACACGGCACCTGGCGTTATTGACCGGCTTACCCGTGGGTGGCTTGCTGACGGAGGCGGCTTCCATTCCGGCGCTGAAGGCACCGGCACAGGACGCCGTGGGAAACGGTCCCGAACAGGACAGCGAAGGGATCGCGGCAGCTTTTTCCAACGCCAAAGCCAAGCAGTACGCAGCCTTCGGGGATCACCGCTACCTCCTGCGGCCGCAGGTAGCGTTGTCCGCCGGTTACAGCAGGGTGGCCACGGAACTCTCTTCTTACGGTGCCTATTACCCGCGTTATGCAGGAACCGCCGAAAATCCAAACAGCCAGAATGCATTCGGCTTCGGCCTGCAGATCACACTGCCCCTGCTTGACCTGGCCCATCGTTCGAAGGCACGCCAGTCTGCAGCGGATGCGGCACGCGCCTTTGCCGAAGCAGAGCAACAGCGTGGGGTATTCCGTGAAGGCCGCGCCAGGTTGCAGAACTCCACGCTGGAACTCCAGCTTCGGTCTGACCTTGCCCGTGATGAGCAGGAGATTGCACGCGATCAACTTGAAACACTGCAGGTGCAGCTACAGGCTGCGTCTGCCAATCTGTCCGGCCCGCAGACCACGCCAAAAGACTTGCTGAATGCGCAACTGCAGGAGCGGCAGAGATACCTTGAATTGCTAACGGTCGAACTGCAGCTTCGGCAGACGCAGATCAATCTTCTGCGGCAGACCGATGGACTGAGTGTTTGGGTGCTTGGGCAGTCCGGTGGCGCGAGCCCAGCAGGAATTGCCACGCCGGTTGCTCAACCTTCCACCGCCGTTCCAGCTACGGTCAACGGAGCCGTGCCTGCGGCACCGGTACCCGGCACCACACGGCCATAAAGGTGTCTCAACGCCGCGACATACGCTGGAATAAGCCGGGGCCAGCGTTGACAAAGTGGTAAAATTGGATTCTTATATGCCA
>CAXUEW010000035.1:0-13028 GCA_964250115.1 uncultured Terriglobus sp. | reverse complement strand
TGTTTTTGAACCCGCCCTCCTTCGAAAATTTCGACGGCGGTGCCAGCAGCCGCTGGCCGGCAACCCGTGAAATAGAGTCGTATTGGTATCCCGTTTGGCTGGCCTATCCCGCCGGCATGCTGGAGGGTTCGCGCCTACTGGATGCGCCGCCGCACCACGTCAGCGCGGACGAGACGATCGAGATTGCGAAGGGCTACGAGTTCCTCGTGCTGTTCACTTCCACGGTCGGCTGGGCCGGCGATCATGGCCTAGCACAGGCCGTGAAGAGCGCGAATCCGTCCATCAAGATCGCGTTTGTCGGGCCGCCGGTCACCACCGATCCTGAGCGCGCACTCAACGAATGCAGCGCGATTGATTTCGTCTGCAGGCGCGAGTTCGACTTCTCCGTCGTGGAGTTTGCGCAGGGCAAGCCGCTGGGCGAGATCCTGGGCATCAGCTATCGCGGCGACAACGGCACGATTCTTCACAACGGGGATCGTCCGCAGGTCGAAGACCTGGATGCGATGCCTTGGGCGACCAAGATCTACAAGCGCGACATGGACGTGACGCGCTACAACGTGCCGTTCCTGCTCCATCCGTACGTTGCGCTGTACTCCACACGTGGCTGCCCGGCGCAGTGCACCTTCTGCCTGTGGCCCCAGACATTGAGCGGACACGCCTGGCGTAAGCGCTCCACCGACGACGTCGCTGCTGAGTTGAAGTGGGCCAAGGAAAACTTCCCGGAGGTTAAGGAGTTCTTCTTCGACGACGACACCTTCAACATTCAGAAGGAACGCACAATCGAGTTGTGCGCAAAGCTGAAGCCGCTGGGTCTGACGTGGTCCTGCACCAGCCGCACAACGACGCACCGCGACACGCTGAAGGCGATGAAGGAAGCCGGCTGCCGCCTGCTGATCGTCGGATTTGAGTCGGGCGATCCGCAGATCCTGAAGAACATTAAAAAGGGCGCAACCGTTGAACGTGCACGCGACTTTGTGAAGGACTGCCACGACCTGGGCCTGGTCATCCATGCGGACTTCATTCTCGGCCTGCCGGGCGAGACCAAGGAGTCAATTCGCAATACGATCGACTTCGCGAAGACGCTCGACTGCGAGACCATCCAGGTGTCGGTCGCGCACGCGTATCCCGGTACGGAGTTCTATGACTTCGCAGAGAAGAACGGCTACATCACCAACGAGATCATGAACGATACCGGCGGCCACCAGATGGCGCACATCGAATATCCCGGCCTGCCGACCGAGTACGTCATGGAAATGGTGCACCGCTTCTACGACGAGTACTACTTCCGCCCCAAGGCCGCCTTCCGCGTCGTTTGGAAGGCCATCGTGAATCGCGACGTGCCGCGCCTGTACGTGGAAGCGAAAGCATTTATGAAACTGCGTTCGCAACGCAATAAGGCGTCGCGTGCAAAGAAGGAAGAAAACGCGCTGAAGGCGCAGGAATCGGTCAGCATGAATGCCTGATCGTGTACCAATTTCTAGGGAGGCCGGCCGCGCGCCGGCCTCTTCTGTTGGGCAAAAGTCGCACCGGCTGCAGCCCATGCAGTACGCAATGCTCGTATTCATCATGCTGGGAGCGTCTGTGGGTGACGCGTTGCTGAGCCGTGGCATGCGGCAGATTGGGCCGGTCTCGTTCGACCACCTTTGGCTACTGCTGCATGCACTGCTAAACCCATGGGTACTGGCGGGCATTGCCGTACTGATCAGCTTTATGGGCAGCTACATGACGGCTTTGAGTTGGGCCGACCTAACCTTTGTGCAACCTGCAACCGCTTTCGGCAATGTTGTCACCGCGTTGATCGGACGGTTCTGGCTGCATGAAGCCATTACACCCACGCGCTGGGCAGGTATCGCCTGCATCGTCATTGGGGTCGGCTTTGTGGCGAACGGTCCGTCGCGTACCGAGCACCTCGCAATGGCAGAGATGCAGGGCGAACACCCATGAGTCTCGCTATCACTTCTTCCACTGTCGTCACCATTGTCGTCATGGTGCTGGGTGCGACCGCGGGTGAAACGCTCATCTCTGCAGCCATGACGCGCGTCGGGGATCTGGATGCCATCCGTGCAAAATCGGGTCTTCTGGGAGCAATTCGGGCCGTCGTCAGCTCTCCCATGTTGATCGCAGGGATTGCGTGCATGGCAATCAGTTTCTTCGCCCTGCTGTTCGCGCTTTCCGGTGCTGACCTGAGCCTGGTGGCTCCTGCTACAAACTCCCTCACATTCATTGCGACCGCTGTCGCCGCGAAGTTTTTTCTCAAGGAGAACGTCGACCGCAGGCGCTGGCTCGCCGCATTATTTGTTGCGACTGGTGTTGTTCTGATCGCGCGCTAGCAGCTTCATCAAACCGGACGGCGGCAGGTCAGGACGCAGGAAAGCCTGCGCGCTGCCGCTTGCCTTAGCCACTGCTTCCGCCGCGAGAAACCCGCTCCGAACTGCACCCTCCATGGTCGAGGGCCAACCAGTACGTGTCCAATCACCGGCCAGGAACAGTCCAGGCTCACTTGTTGCCTGTGGCGGTCTGTTCGCATCCAGCCTCGGTGTGACGGAGAAGGTCGCACGCGCGTCTTTCAGGATGCCGCTTTTGATTAGTTTCGCATCGCCTACTGCGGGGAAAAACATCTCCAACTCCCGCAGCGCTGAACTCAGAATCTCCTCGCGTGTCTGGTGCAACTGTTCGAAGGAAGCACTGATGGTGAGTTCAACATAATGTCCTTTTTCATTGGGCCAGCGCCGTATACGCGACTTGTTGAAGATCCACTCGATGCCGGTGTCAAGCAGTACAGCATGTTCGAGTTCCGTGATCTGCTTGTCGAACCAAAGGTGGACCGTGCAGATGGGTGCGTTGCGGAAGCCAGCAAAGACCAGCGGAAGCGACGGCCGCAGCGCCTGCGCCTGCTGAAAGGGCAAGGCGAGGATGACATCCTTCGCCAGAAATTCACCCTCACCGGTCTGCACTTTCCAACCGCCAAGACCCTGATCCAGCCCGGTAACGGACTGCTGCAGACGTAGTTCGGTTCCCTGACGTACGCAATGCTCTGCGACGTGCGAGTAGAACTGCGAAAGCGGCAGCGTCGGAATGCCCAGACGGCCACCCTCTGCGGATTTGAGAAAGGACTCGTGAAACACCTGTCCTGCGTACTTTGTGGAGCAGTTCTCAAACGTGTCGTTCAGCGCACCCACGATCACCGGTTGCCATAGATGGCGAACAGCGCGGTCTGTTTGCCGTGTACGCTTCAGCCACGCCGCGAAACTTTCCGAGTCATCCTGCGGATAGCCGCGGGCAAACTCGAGCAGACCGCGCGCGATGCCTGCCTTGTCTGCCATTGACAGCATGGGTGCGCGCATGAAGTCGAATGCCGTGTGCATCGGCGCGGGCAGCGAACCGGGCCTCAAGGTTGTGCGTTGCGCTTTGCCCGGCTCAAGAAAGGTAAGCGTGTCATACCAGCGAATACGATCTGCTACGCCAGCTTCTGCACACAGCGCACGCAGGTTAGTGCAGCAGCCCAACAGAACGTGCTGGCAGTCGATCTCTTCGTGCAGCGATGGATGTTCGTACGAGTACGCACGTCCCCCGACAAAAGGCTTGCGCTCCAGCAGCAACACACTCGCGCCCGCACCGCTGAGAGCGCTGGCGGCAGCCAGGCCGGCAAGGCCGGCACCAACGACGGCCACATCGAACGGCCTTGTACTCATGCGTGCTGACCGGAGCGCGACAGCACGCCGCGCACCAGCCCTCCCCCAAGCACCATCAATTTGCGCGGCGTAGAGACACGAACACGCTGATTGAAAACACGGTAGTGGAGCACGATGATGCGCCGCAGCAGCAGGTGATAGATGCTAATCAGAACGCGCATGGCCGGACGGCTATCCGAAGCCAGCAGAGGAATCAAACGGTCGGCGGCCGCGTACAGCGACTGCGCACGTATCGCAAGCTCTGCAAGCAGTGCTTGCATCGACGGGTTCACCTCGCTTTTGTGTGTCTGTGCCAGGACGTCTGCGGGGCCAAGTCCATACTTTGCCAGTAGCTCCAGTGGCAGGTAGATGCGTCCGCGCTCCGCGTCTTCCTTCACGTCGCGAAGGATGTTGGTGAGTTGGAAGGCAAGGCCCAACTGCTCCGCATAGGTATCGGCTGCCGGATCGGTGTAGCCAAAGATGCGGATGGTCACCAGGCCGACAACAGAGGCCACCAGGTAGCAGTAACGATCCAGCGCCGCCATCGTCGTGTATTGATCGATGGCTTGACCAGCCACCTCGATGCGCTGAACGCCTTCCGGCAGATCGGAAGCGAGATCCATGGTGGTGCCCTCGATCAGCTTCTCCAGCAATTCTCCGGAAACGCTGAAAGTCGCCTGCACATGCCGGACAGCCAGGAACACGGGAGCATCTTGAGGAGCCACGTTCTCATCCGTCTGCCACGATTGCAGCCAGGCGGCCATCATGTCTCGACGTACGGCGACGGGCATACTTTCATCGTCGGTAAGGTCATCGGCACGTCGCATAAAGGCGTACACGGCGCACATAGCGTCGCGCTTTGCGGAGGGCAGAGCCAGAAAGCCGTAGTAAAAGTTTTTGGCTTCCCGCTTTGCGACCGCCCGGCAGTAGGCATAAGCGTCGATGAGTTCTGCGTCTACTGCTTTCATCGCAAACCCTTTGAGCCACGATGCAAACCCAACTTGCCCAGTCCCGCGCCAAGCAGCAGCCGTAACTTTGCGCCTTTGCTCACCTCGGGCCGGCGGCTTAGAGTGTTGTAGCCGATCTGCTCAATGGCGCGCAGGATCGCGAGACCGCCCTCAGTGAAGAGACGCAGTGTCGCTGCAAGATCACGGTCGACGCGGTCGATGAGCGGCGCGCCCTGCAACAACATCGCACGGGTTTCACCGACGAGTTCGTGCACGGCGGCACGGTACCCGTCTTCTTCCTGACCGGCACGCAAGCTGGCTTCGGTGATGTTGTGTTTCGCTAGTACATCCTGCGGCAGATAGATGCGGTCGCGCTGTTGCAAGTCTTCGCCCACGTCCTGCCAGAAATTCGCGAGTTGTAAGGCGGTGCAGGTGTAGCCGGACAGTTCATGCAGCTCCGCGTCACGGTAGCCACAGGTGTACAGCACCAACGATCCAACCGGATTGGCGGAGTAGCATGAGTAGTCCACCAGCTCGGCCATGTTTGCGAAACGGGTTTTGGTCTGGTCGTCACGGAACGCGCGCAGGAGGTCGGCGAAGGGCTGGCGCGGGAGGTCGCAGGCGACGATGCTCTCGCGCAGTGCGACGTACACCGGATGCTTCGACAAGCCGGGGGCGTCATAGCACTCGTTCAGCATGTCGCCCCAGTTCTGCAGCAGGCGCAACGCGGTCGAGCGGTCGGCCACCTCGTCTCCCAAATCGTCTGACACGCGGCAGTAGGCGTAGATCGCATGGAAATGTGGCCGAAGGCGCGCCGGCAGAAAATACGTGGCGACATGGAAGTTTTCGTAGTGTGACTCTGCCAGTGCTTTGCACCAGGCCCGGGCCTCCGGCAGCGTAGGTCGTAGCGCTGGCTCAAGGTAGGCAGCCGGCGCGCCTTCAAGCCGCTGTGCAGAGGTATGCAGAGCAGTCATCATGCACACTCCGTAGGCAGGATCGCGGTTTTTATGTCCAAAGTTCTCATCTCGGAGCGGATCAACATGCGCCGGAAAACGTCTGGAACGTCACGCAGGGATGCCTTTGCCGTAATGAAGTCTTCGGCACCGATCCCCCCGCTGGCGATCAGGCCAAACGCTCGTCTGCACGTCTCAGGCGTGTGATGAAAGCTGGCCTTGAGCGTGATGTCGCCGTAGTGCAGACGGTTGGTATCGAACGACACGCGGGTGCCCCCAGGAGGGCCACCGAAAAGGTTCACTACCCCGCCCCTACGGACCATCTCCACAGCTTGCTGCCAGGTTTCAGGCGTCGCGACACATTCCGCGACTACGTCCGCGCCCTCGTCACCTTCTGTCAGTGCGCGGACGGCCGCGACGGCATCCTGCCCTTCAGCAATGCGAATGACCTCGTCTGCGCCAAAGCGTCGCGCGCTCGCGGCCTGATCCTCTCGCTTGACCACCGCGATGACACGGCAGCCTGCGATGTGAGCAGCGCGGATAAACATCAGTCCGATAGGTCCCGCGCCCAGGACAGCGACCGTATCGCCGTTGCGAGCCCCGGTTTCCTCCAGGCCGCGCACTACGCAAGCCAGCGGCTCGGTTAACGCGGCATGCTCAAAAGGCATTCCTTGCGGCAGGTGCAGCGTGTTCTTTGCAACGATGCGCGCGGGAATGCGCAGGTACTCCGCATAGGCACCGTTGTTGAACAAGAGATCGTTGCAAAGGTTCTGCTGACCCCGCCTGCAAAACAGGCACTTGTCGCAGGGTGCTGAGTTTAGCGCGACGACACGGTCACCAGCAGTAAACGCGGTCACTCGATTGCCCGTCGCGACTACCGTGCCTGCAACCTCGTGCCCGAATAGCGTCGGTGGAACCAGCATCTTGGCATGGTAGCCACGGCGATAGACCTTCAGATCGGTTCCGCAAGTCAGTGCAGCGCCAACGCGCAGCAGAAGCTCACCAGGACCCGGCTCCGGCATGGCAACGGTTTCCAGGCGTATGTCTTCCCTGCCGTGCAGTACCACGGCCTGCATTTCAGAGGTCATCTCGTCTATTTTCTCATCCTGGTGATTCTAGAATCACACGCCAGTATCCGAGGTTCAGGTCAATCCAGGACGGATAACCGGTCGACGGATCAAAGACACGAAACGACGCGGGGTGTTTGCGCATCTGACTACTGCAACTGACATCTTGATCGGAAGACAGGCGACACTACCGCACATGCCATTTGCGTCACCAACCGAATTTGCCAAAACGCAGATTGCCGCCGCACAGGAGTACTTCATCCTTTGTGCGCGGTCTCTGGCTGCCCTGTTTACGCCGCCCATCTATTTCGCCGACATCTTCACGCAGATGGATTCCATCGGTTTCGGCTCCCTGCCGATTACGATTCTCGCGGGCTTCTTCACCGGTTGCGTACTTGCTTTGCAGTCAGCGACGTCATTGCAGCAATTTGGCGCGGTCAGCATGACGGGCCGCCTGGTATCTCTGTCCATGATGAAAGAACTTGGCCCAGTACTGACAGGCCTTATGGTCTCCGGGCGAAACGCTTCCGGCATGGCCAGCGAACTTGGCTCCATGAAGGTGACGGAGCAAATCGACGCCATGCGCGCGTTGGGTGTCGATCCGATCCGCAAGCTGGTAACTCCGCGCGTCACGGCAACAGTTTTCATGTTGTTCTGGCTGACCATTTTGTCTGACGCGGTCGGTGTGGCCGGTGGTGGGCTGGTCAGCGTTTTCATGCTGGGCCTGAACGGCACTTCATACTTCCACTCAACGTACCGCGCCCTCGTCTATGGCGATGTAGTCCAGGGCATGGCTAAGCCCGTATTTTTCGGCTTCATCATCTCCACGGTGGGCTGCTACTTCGGCATGAGCACAAAGGGTGGCACGCAGGGCGTTGGTCGCGCAACCACGTGTTCATCATCGTCGTGGATTTCCTCATCAGCCGTGTCACCATCGGCATCTTCGGGCGCTGAGCATGGCAGACGAAAAGAAGCAGAATGAGCCCGTACTTGAGCTGAAGAACGTCAGTATCACCTTTGAACGCGACAAAGTGCTGGACGGCGTCACGTTCAACGTCGATCCGGGTGAAACTCGCGTACTGCTGGGACCGGCAGGCGGCGGCAAAAGTGTCCTGCTGAAGCTGATCAATGGATTGATGAAACCTGATGAGGGCAGCATCAAGGTGTTTGGTGAAGAGATCACCACCATGACCGAGGTGCAACTGTTCGCTATGCGGAAGCGCGTCGGCATGGTCTTCCAGGAATCTGCTCTCTTCGACTCCATGAACGTGGAAGAGAATGTGGCCTACCGCCTGAATGAGGAAGGCGCACCCGCTGAGGAGACGCACAAGCGTGTAGAAGAAGCCCTGAACTTCGTGGAATTGGGACAGGCCATCAAGAAGTTCCCGTCGGAACTCTCAGGCGGTATGCGACGCCGCGTATCCATCGCGCGCGCCATCATTACAAAGCCGGATCTGATTCTTTATGACTCGCCGACAGGTGGCCTGGACCCGATCACCTCCACCACGATCGTTCAGTTGGTGGTCAAGCAGCGCGACGTTTCTCATACCACCGCGCTGATGATTACGCACCGTCTACAAGATGCTTTCGTGCTGGCCACGAACCGGTTCGACCCGGACAGCAACGAGATGAGGAAAATTCCGGACGGTGGAGTGGACGAGAATACGAAGTTCCTCATTTTGAATGAAGGAAAGATTGTCTTCAACGGCAGCACGTTGGAACTGACCCACTCTGACGATCCTTGGATCAAGAGCTACCTGGCCTGATGAATTCCAGCCAGCCCTTGCTGTGACTACCGATTGCCCCCTCCCAGAGTGCGGTGAAACAGGTCGAGTGCCTCGCGATAGAGATGCATGGCCAGTTCTGGATCGTAGCGTGCGCCCTCATCACGCATAAAGGCATGTGCCCCATTCACTTCGTGCCAGGCAAAGCGCAGGTTCAGTTCATCCAGTCGAGCAAGGACGGTTCTCCGCCCGTCCAACGGGATGTGCGGGTCCTGCCTGCCCCAGACCATCAGCAGTTCGCCTTTGATCTCAGCGGCGCGTGCCAGTGAGTCGTCATGCTGGCCCTTGCCCAGAGTTCCCTTGTGGATGTCTGTCCCGTAAAAACATACGGTTGCCCGCACGTCCGGCTCCATCGCTGCCCGGAATGAGAGATGACCGCCCAGACAGATGCCAACTGCACCCAGTATGCCGGTGCAGTCCGGGCGGCTTTTCAGGTGGTCCAGCACGGCGCGCGTGTCGGCGTCGTAACTGGCCAGTTCCTTCTCGTACTTCCACTTGTTGCCAACGTCCGATCCCGCCTGATCGTAGGCCAGTACCGTTCCCGCTGGCTCGAACTCGTGGTAAATTTCGGGCATTGCGACGACGTAACCATGCCCGGCCAGCAAGGCTGCCGTTCGCCGAATCGGCTCGGTGATCTGGAAAATTTCTGAGTAAAAAACCAAGCCTGGATACCTGCCCGGCGCAGCAGGACGCACGATGTGCGTGCGCATGGGACCGTTTGGTGTATCAAGTGTGACAAAGTCGTGTGGCGCAAGGATCATCTTCGGGAACTCCTGAGATCAATGAAAAGCCTGTATTGGAATGCGCTGTTAGCGCCAACTGACCGCCAAATGCCAGCGCAATCCGCGATCAGCGGTCTTCTGCAGAACGCGTTCGAACTCCCGTAACTCTTCGCGCAGCACTTCCCCGTCGCTGCCCAATTGCGCCGGGTCGTCGATCAGCGACTGCAACAGAGGACGTACAGATGCCGTACCCTGTTCGCCGTCAAACCACTGCGGCGGCGGCAGTTTTTGCAGAAGGCGCGCGTCGCCTGCTCCTTCTTCAAGCAGCAGCGACATCGAGTTTTGGTCAGCAGAGAAAAAATCGATCAGAGGCCGGACGCCCAGACGAATTGCCATGCGCTCCAGCGCGTCTTCATTACGCGCCAAGGCTCGCCCGTTGACAAAGGTGTCGAAGCCGGGGTCTTCACCTTCTACCACGATGTACATCGATGCAGCCATGAACCAATTCAGTCTAAACCGGCGGCGAGGTGCTGAGCGCCGCAAGGCTCAACGGCGGCGCAATCCGAGCAGGCTTAGAAAAAAACTAGCAAAGCAGACTTCCGCGCCAAGCATGAGGCACAGCATGGCTGGCAGCGTACGCCGCATCATCTGCACGGGCGGCAGGGGACCGTAACCCGTGTGCGCCCAATTCACGACAGATGACAGTGCAATGCTGAACCCCGCCAGCAACAGGACTGCGCCCGCAATCAACCCTGTCTCCAGGGTCACGTACTGGAACCATCGGTTAAAACTTTCATCCTCCGGCAGCAATCCTTCCGTGATGGCAAAGACCTTTGCCGCAACGCTGAAGAAGACGAGTTGAAAGCCCAGTAGCACTGCCGCCGCTGCGTACGCCAGGGTATCCACGCCCAGGTTTACGTGCCCCAGTGGCCGCTCTGCCGGCAGCAGCCACGCCATCAGCAGAAATCCGCCAATCATGAGGAAAAGCCCCGGAATAAGGAACAGCCAGCGGGGCGAATACATCAGCAGGAACCGGAAGTGACGCCAGCCGTCACGCCAGGTCTTCAGGTGGGGCGGACGGCTGCGGCCGTCCTTCTGCAGTGTTGTGGGCACCTCAACAATGCGCTGCTTCAGCAGCGACGACTTCACCACCATTTCGCTGGCGAACTCCATGCCCGTGGTTCGAAGTGCAAGCTGCTGGTAGGCAGTTTTAGAGAAGGCGCGCATGCCGCAATGGAAATCTCCCACGGGTGTCTTGAACAGCGTCCGACCCATCCAGCTGAGTACGGGATTGCCAAGGTAGCGATGCAAAAAAGGCATGGCAGCCGGGCCTATACCACCCGCGAAGCGGTTACCCATCACCAGGTCGGCACCGTTCCTCAGTTCTGCCAAAAACCGTGGGATATGCGCGAAGTTATAGCTGTCATCCGCATCCGCCATGAGCACGTACGTGCCCCGCGCGGCGGTGATCCCAGCGTCAAGCGCCGCGCCGTAACCCCGCAGTGGAACCGGTACTACGCGTGCCCCATGCGCTTCGGCGATCTCCTGTGAACCGTCGGTCGACCCGTTGTCTGCAACAATCACCTCGCCATGGATGCCGCTTTCGCGCAGAGCCGCGACAGCCTTGTCCACGCATGTCGCGAGGGTTTCGGCCTCGTTCAGACACGGCATCACCACGGTCAGTTCCATGGTGTCAGCCGCGTTATTTTCCATGGTTTCCATCTGCATCAGCGCGCCTCCATGGGCAGCGCGTAGTAACTCGTTTGGCCAAGGCGTACCCATCCAGCCGAAGCCGGATGCGATGGATTCATCTCGCCCGGATCGAAGACACCGACCAGAACGCGCGCACCTTCCTGTCGAACAACGCTGTAGGCACGTTCACGATCCGGCATGGCATCCAGATGATCGATGAGATGTTCAGGCACCGGGTCATAAATTTCTGTCAGGATGCGCACACCTGCAATCCGCGCCCAATACGGATCGTACAGGCATGCCATGGTGCCGATACAGGCAATTTCGTCACCCGGTTTCACGCCCATGCGAGCGAGGCCCTCTGCTGCACCGAAGACACCGGGGCTGCGCCACGCCGGCACCGGACCCGACACCGCTTCGTCACGACGATTGACCAGGTCCTGCCGCAGCAACTCGCCCAGCGCGAGCAGGGCCATGGCGACTATCATGGCACCGGCGACCCCGCGCACGTGCGGTGCTGGATGTGGCGTGTCGTTCATAACCTGCAAGGCCGCGAACAGAGGCAACAGCACGGCGAAGTAAGCCACGGTAACGTACCGTTCCTCAATGTTGACTGTTGCGTAGATGGCCCACATAGCCACGCCAAGGCCCGCGACCGGCCATGCAAAGCGTGCCCCAATCCTCAGCGTTGCACCTGCTGAGAGCAGCAACGCTAGCAGAATCAACGGCTCCGGATGGTTGAACAGGTATCGCAGGATCAACACAACATTGCGAAGGTCGCGCTTGACAAGTTTTTGCAGGTTGAACTTCGGCGTGATGCGGTCGTTGAAGTACGTTGGATCGAACCAGGGCGGATAGGTTCCGTAAGGGAGTGCCTTATAGCTGTAGATGCCAGGCTGTTCCAGCAGGCGTCGCTCAGGATGTAACAGGTGCACATCTGCCGATCCGAAGCTGTCCTTCATCCATGGCTCAAGGTGCATCTTCTCCGTCTCCGAGACATACCAGGCGTAATTCAATGTGCCGGAATCGCCGAAATCAAAACGATGCTTCTGCATGGAGAGCGCCGCAATGTATGGACCCGCCACTACCGCAAAAACCACGAGCGCGACTGCGGCCGGTGCCGCAGCCTGTAACCACCGCAGCTTTTGCACGAACGCGGCGAATACAAACAGAACAACCATGCAGAGCAGCGCCAGAAGGAAGGCAAAAGACTTTGTGAGATATGCCAAACCGAAGCTGAACCCCATGGCTCCTGCACAAAAGAGCCGAAGACGTGTGCGTGTAGCAGCCAACGTCTCCATCAGCATGGCAAAGCCGAAAAGGATCAGCGCCTGTAAAAGGCTGTCCGTCCGCACCTTACCCAAGGAAAGCTCACGCATGACTGCAATCACCAGCAGCGCGATGCCAAGCAGTTGCAGGGCGAAAGACGAAAGCAGCGCATCCTGCCAAGGCGATACGCGGTCGCGCAGACGCACAAGCGCTCGAACAAACAGCAACATGGCAGCAACCTGAAGCGCAAGAATACCCAAGTTCAATGCGTAGTATGCCTGCAGTTCGGTTGCGCGAGAAGGATGAAACACAGCTTGTGCCATCCACAACAATGCCGGGTACAAGGGATGCCAGTAGGCGTTGACCGCACCACTCCACCGGTGCGCGTGCAGCAGGTCCGCGATGTCCATGTATGACATTGCATCGCCGTCAATGGCGTAACGGTCGTACCGCATGGAGAGCCAGCTCAGCGGGATCAGCAAGAGTAGGTATCCGAGCAGCAACCTGCGCAGGCCGCGCTCGCTCACGTCCACTCCGATAGGTGTGTTCTTGACTCCATGCAGTTTGTAAAGCATATCGCACGGCGGTCAAACGCAGCGCTTTGTGACATCAAGTAAGAGAGCACTCCGAGAAGTATGTGCTGCACGAAAAAGGCCGCTGCGATGCAGCGGCCTTTTTCGTGCACTATTTACAAACTACGGCCTAGGTCCGGCAGGTGCGCTACCGCCGCGACGGCCGCCACGACGACGGCGGCGCTTGTTGCCGGCACCGGCAGGACGATCGCCCTGTGGTGCGACAGCGGCACCCGGCGTAGCCGGGGATTCCGGTGCATCACCTTCCTCAGTGTCGTCATCATCCTCCAGGTCGTCGTCCTCTTCAAAGTCGCCGCCTTCCAGAGTGATCGTCTCTTCGACTGGAGGCGG
>CAXUEW010000034.1:11136-20080 GCA_964250115.1 uncultured Terriglobus sp. | reverse complement strand
GTGGGGCCTTCGCGAGGATGAAGCCCTGAGCCTGAACGGCACGCTGAATCTCGACGCTGCAGCCCGGACCCGTCCCATTCGATCCAAGGCTGACACGCCCGCCGAGATCAATGAGCAGTTTGACGGCATAGCCTACGGCAAGGCTGGAGCCGTGATCGGCATGGTCGAACACTATGTCGGCGACCGTGACTTCCAGAAGGGTTTGCACGCCTACATGGAAGCGCACAAGTTTGGCAACGCGACAGCCGAAGACTTCTGGAATGCGCAGACAAAGGCCAGCGGTAAGCCGGTTGACAAGATCATGGAGAGCTTCGTTTCGCAGCCAGGCGCGCCGCTGTTGCGCACGGAATTCGCGAACGGGCAGTACAACACGACGCAAAGCCGGTTCTTCCTTTCGCCACTTGCGCAGCAATTGGCACAAAGCTGGACCGTGCCGGTCTGCGTGCGGGGCGGCGCGTGCCAGATCGTCACAAACAGCGGCAACGTCAAGGCTTCGTCCGCAGGCGCGTACCTGAACGCCGATGCCAAGGGTTTCTATCGCAGCAGCTATGACGACGCATCGTTGCAACAGGTGCTGGCGAATGCAACAAGTCTGAAGGCACCAGAGCGCATCCTGCTGGTAGGCGACCGGTACGCTCTGCTGCGTTCGGGACAGGGCACCGTCAGTTCTTACCTGGACCTGGTTGCGGCTTTGAAGAGCGACCCAAACGCGCAGGTGCTGGATCAAAGCCTGAGCGGCTACCGCTCCATCGGCGATCGCGTCGCTACGGAGGCACAGACCGAGCAGTTGAAAGCATGGGTGCGGCAGCAGTTTGGCCCTGTGTATGCTTCGCTCGGACCGGCGAATCCCGGTGAGTCGTTGGAGGGGAAGCAGCGGCGTACCAGCCTGTTCAACCTTCTGGGCGGGGCGGACGATCCCGCCGCAGTTGCGGAAGCAAAGCGTGTGGCGGCGAAAGCACTTGCGGGCGACAAAGCGGCCGATGCGGAGATGATGCGTGCGGCCGTGAACGTTGCAGCCGACCATGGGGATGCTGCCATGTACGACCAGTTACAGCAGATTGCCGAAACCAGCAGCAATCCAACGGATCAGACCGAAGCCCTGTTCACTCTGCCCACCTTCGCGGACAAGGCTCTGGTGCAGCGCACGCTGGATTACGCGGTCAGCGGCAAGGTGCGAAATCAGGACAGTTGGATTCTGTTGGCGAGCCTGCTCCAACGGCCACAAAGCCGTGCACAGGCATGGGCCTATATCAAGGCGAACTGGGACAAGGTGCGTGCGCAATTTACAACGTCGAGCGGGAATCGCGTTGTATCTTCGACAGGTGCATTCTGCAGTGCGGAAGACCGCGCAGACGTGCAGCAGTTCTTCGCATCGCACCGGGTTGAAGCGTCAGAGCGTGCCCTGCGAGACGCTCTGGATTCAATCGACACCTGTGTAAAGTTCCGCGCCGCACAACAGCCGGGCCTGCAGGCGTGGCTGGCAACGGCAGCCCACTGAAATCAACTTCAGGAGAAGTATGGACGAGCAAAACAGCTACGAAGGCTTCTCCCCGGCGATTTATGGTGCGGTTGCGCCGCAGGTTCCCCAGCCGATTGATTCATTAACCGGTCCAGCAGCCGTACAGCTTCGACCGCTGTCTACGGGTGAAATCCTCGACCGCACGTTTGCGCTGTATCGCCGCCGCTTCTGGCTGTTTATCGCCATCGGCATGCTGCCAGCGGCAACAGTGGCGGCTACGACCGCAGCGCGCATGATCTATGTGGCGATGACCCACCGCAATGCCACGGTAAGTCCTGGAGCCGGTCCTGATGCGATAGCCCAGGCCATGAACAACCTCCTGATTACGCAGGGCTACTTTCTGCCGGCGACCGTGCTGTTTGTGATCGCATATGGGCTCTCCCATGCGGCGACCGTCTACGCAGTGGGTCGCCTGACGCGCGGACTCGAGAGTACCGCCGTGGAGGCGTACCGCGCGACACGCGGGCGATGGCTGCGCTGGACCGGTATTGCGCTGCGTCAGTTCTGGAGCGTGGTTTGGCCCATGCTGCCGGTGGCGTTCGTTCTGACGTTTGCCATAGCGTTCGCGCGTGGCAATACGGTTGTTGTCGGCATCATCTCGCTGCTGTTCGTCACCCTGTTGCCCGCCGCTTTCGTCTTTGGGATTATTAATCTGCTCCGCAACGCCCTGGGCATGCCTGCGGGCGTAGAGGAAAACCTGGGAGTCAACGCGGCCATGCGGCGGTCAAAGATGCTGGTCGCGGGACGCAAGGGACGCATCTTCCTTTCACTTCTAATGGTTTACGCGTTGCAGATCGTCGCGGGCGGCTTGCAGTTGCCGTTCGTGTTGATTGCCGCGACCTCTCGTGGTGCCGAGCACGTGATCCTGCAGGCCGCACAACTGCTGATCTCGTTTGTCGCCACGGCGCTGGTCACACCCATCGCGTCCATTGCACTGACGCTGCTTTACGTGAATGAGCGTGTGCGCCGCGAGGGCTATGACATCGAGTTGATGATGGAGTACGGTTTTGCAAGCGGGCAAAGTGCGCCTCCTGCTAACCCAGACTTCCGGGCACCGGCCGCATGAAGGTGTGGGTCAAGTCACGTTTCGCCATCCTCCTCTGCGCCTGCCTTGCCCTCGCGGCGAGCGTTGAGGCGCAGGTTCCCCAGCCTGCTGCTATGCCCCATGCCGGTCTGCCCGGTCTTAAGACTGTTTCGACAGCCGAGTACCGCGAGCACCTGCTTGCGTTGCAAAGCCTGGTGGCTGCCTGTGCGGCGCGTGGGGAAGCCTGCGAACCGGGGAGCGTGGGCGATCTTGATGACTATGTCCATCCGGCCACCGGCGAAAACTACATTGAGCGGTACGGTTGGCTGCGCGACCTCCTGGCCGACCGCAACGATCCCGGACACAAGCGGCGCACGGAACTGTTGCCCCACGCCGCGCAGCGGCTGGCCGAACAGGTGAGGGAAGTGGATATGCCGTCAGCGCCTTTGCCGCTGACGGCGACTGAGAAATCTGCACGGGCCGCTGTGCTTGCTCGCAGGGAGTTCCGCACGACCGAGGATTACTCCCTGATGGAGCGGCTTGGTGCGTGGGTGTCAAATCTGCTCAACAAGCTGTTTGGCGGCTTCTCCACGCTGGGACGGATGGCTCCGTGGCTGGGAACGGCGCTGCAGTGGGGAGCGCTTTTGCTAACTGCCGCGCTACTGCTGGTGTGGGTCTACCGCGCGCTGGACCGGCAACGCATCGCGCTGGGACGGCTACACGGCATTGGGCCCTCAGCGGAGGCGCAGGCAGAATCGCGGGCATGGGCGGCAAAGGCTCAGCAGCATGCCGAAAGCTGCGAGTGGCGCGACGCGGTGCATGCCCTTTACTGGGCCTCCATTGTCGCGCTGGAAGACCGCCGCACCCTGCGCCGTAGCGGCACGCGAACGCCGCGCGAGGCACTGCGGCTCATCGATCCGGCGTCGCACCTGCGCGAACCGCTTCAAGCGCAGACGGGCGAGTTTGAGCGCATCTGGTACGGCCTGCAGCCAGCGGCGGCGGACGACTACCAGTCTGCGTTGAACCATTACCGTGCACTGCAGACGGGTAACTCCAAGGCGGCTATTGCTTGAGTGCGGCAAGTACTGACAGGCGCAATGTGCTGTGGCTTGCGGGCGGCGTTTTGCTGTTGATTGTGCTGGTGTCGGTGTTTGCGCCGGCCACGCGTGATGACGACGCCAGGCCGACCACCTACAACTCGGGCACGCACGGTGCGAAAGCCGCGTTCCTGCTGCTGGGCGATCTGGGCTACAGCGTGTCACGCTCCAACGACGAAGCCGTTACGACACTGGACAAGGCGGATGCGCAGCACACCACCTACATTCTTGCCGAGCCAAACGCACCGGGCGAAGAGTCGCAGAAGCGCGAGTATGAGGCGCTGCATCGCTTTTTGGATCGCGGTGGCCGTGTGCTTGTGACAGGCTTCAGCGGTGCTCACTTTCTCCCGGGCGGGCGTACCGGAGAGGTAACGCAGATGTTGAACGGTCTTTGCAACACCACCACGGAAGGTCGCAGCGTTTACGCGGCGGTGGGATCCATTGCGACTTACGACTATTCACCCTGGAATGCGACGGACCCGCTGGTGCGCGTCGATCACCGTTGCGGCAACGATGCCGTGGTTGTGCACCGCACCTTTCCAAACGGTGGCGAGATGGTCTGGTGGAGCACGGCGGAACCGCTCAGCAATCGCGGCCTCCAGCAGGACAGCAGCCTGCATCTGCTGCTGGCTGCCGTGGGTCCACGAGCGTCGCGGCGCGTGCTGTTCGACGAGTTCTACCACGGTGCGCAGGGCTCGCCCTCGGACTACCTGAAAGGCCTGCCGCTGCGATCGCTGGCTGTGCAGGTCGCTCTGCTGTTCGGATTGTTGATCTTCAGCTTCAGCCGGCGCAGCGGTCCAGTGCGCGACCCGCAGCCGGTTGTCCGAACGTCACCTGTAGAGTTCGCGCAGAACATGGGCGCGCTGTATGAACGTGCGGGCGCAACCCAGCCGGCTACCGAGGCCGCCCGGCGTCGCCTGCTGCACTTTCTGTCCGCGACCTGCGGTTTGCCTGCGGATGTGGTGCGTGGATCTGCGGAGGGCGTTGCCGCGCTTGTGCATAGCCGCTTCGGCATCGACGCCTCCCTGTTGCAACGTGCGCTGGAGGAGGCTGAAAACGCGCGGTACGACCGCCTGCGTCCGCGCGAGGCGCTGCTGGTGGTGCGTAATCTGCATGCCGAGAGGGAGCGGCTCGCGCAGGCCATCCACTCGCGCGAAGGACAAACCGCGGGGAAAGCAGCTACATTCGATTCATCCATGGAGAAGACGTCTTGACACAGCAGCTAAGCCCCTCACTGGAGATATTCCGGAGCGGACGGGAAGAGCTCGGCCGCGTTCTGGCCGGGCAGACAGAATTGATCGAACAGGCGCTGTTGACGCTGTTGTGCGGCGGCCACGCACTGATTGAGGGTGTGCCCGGCGTGGCAAAAACGCTCGCCGTCAAGACGCTGGCGCGCTTCCTTGCGCTGGATTACCGCCGGGTGCAGGGCACGCCGGACACCATGCCCGCGGACATCCTGGGCACCAACATCTTCTCGCCGAAGACAGGCGAGTTCGCGCTGCATCGTGGGCCTGTATTCACACAGTTCATGCTGGCCGACGAGATCAACCGCATGCCTCCGCGCACGCAGGCCGCGCTGCTGGAAAGCATGGAAGAGCGGCAGGTGACGCTGGACGGCGAAACACATGTACTCGACCCCTACTTCACAGTTTTCGCGACGCAGAATCCGCTGGAGTTTGAAGGCACGTACCCGCTGCCTGAGGCGCAACTGGATCGCTTTCTGCTGAAGATTCATGTTGGGTACCCAAGTGCTCCGGAAGAGCGCGTGGTTCTGGAGCGGCATCATGCGCTGCTGACCGGTCATAGGCTTGAGGATGTGGCCATCGCCGCCGTCGCGCCGGAACTGCTTGAGGCCGCCCGGCAGGAGGTGCGTGCCGTGCAGGTTGAGCCGGCATTGTTTGAGTACCTGCTCTCTGTTGTGCGCCGCACACGGGAATGGCCTGCCCTGGCATTGGGCGCATCACCACGCGCTTCGGCCAGCCTGCTGTTGGTGGCGAAGGCGTACGCCGCGCGCGATGGGCGTTCGTTCCTGCTGCCGGACGATGTCAAGGCAGCCGCCGTTCCGGTGCTGCGGCATCGTCTGCTGCTGAAGCCGGAGGCGGAGTTGGAAGGCTTCAGCACCGATCGCGTGATCGCTGACGTTCTGGCGGCAACACCGCTGCCGAAGTAACGGCTCGTCGCCCCGCATGCAGACGCTGATTCCAGAGCCGGTCACAAACATCGCGCATCCAGTGGGCAGGCGCTTTGGCCGCGCGTTGGGCTTCGGCCTGACACCGCGCGCGCTGCTGCTGCTGGCCGCGGCTACGCTGCTCAGCATTCCCGCGTTTTTGCATGCGCATACGCCGTGGCTGATGTTCGGCGTGGATGCCTTGCTTGTGATCGTGTTTGTCGTGGATGCTGTCAGCCTGCCCGCGCCGGAACGCTTCACCGTGTCTCGCCGCTTTGTGCACGCACCGGAGCTTGGCAGACCTGTCGAAGTCGAACTCACGGTGCACCAGGCGTGCGCCGGGATGTACCGCATCCGCTTCGTGGATGACCTGCACGCGTCCATGCACAACGTGACCAGTTCACTGGAGGTTGTCAGCTATCCGAACGACACGTGCGGCATGCGGTACACGGCCGTGCCGTCGCAGCGCGGCGACCTGTCGCTTGGCAACGCCTACCTGCGATTCCGCAGCGTGCTTGGGTTTGTCGAACGCTGGTCTGAAGCCGGCCTGTGGCAGACGGTCCGAGTCTATGCAGCGGGCGAACAGGCGTCGGATTCCGCGTCCATTTACCTGCTGCGTGCGCGGCAGATCGAGATGGAGAAGCGCCGCCTGCGAAGGATCGGCCTGGGACGCGAGTTTGAGACCATGCGCGACTACCAGCCGGGCGATGAGGTGCGCAACATCTCATGGACGGCCACCGCGCGGCACAATCGCCTGATCACGCAGCAGTTCACCACCGAGCGTTCGCAGCAGGTCTGGATCGTGATCGATGCGGGCCGCCTGTCGCGGACGGCCTATCGTATGCAGCCCGCCGGAACGGGCAAGGGTGATCGCGATGCTGTTCACGTGGTAACGCAACTGGACCAGGCGGCGTCCGCTGCGGGGCTGCTGGCGCGCGTGGTGGGCCAGTCCGGCGACAAGCTGGCGCTGCTGACCTATGGCCGAGGCGTGCAGCAACAACTGCTGCCTGGAGCGGGCCACCTGCACCTGCGCCGCGTGCTGGATGCGCTGTCGCAGGTGCGTTCGGAGGCGGCGGAGGCGGACCACCTGTTGGTGTCGACCCGTCTGCGGCAGTTGCAGCGGCGTCGCGGCCTAGTGCTGTGGATTACGGAAATGACGGAGAGCGTCGGGCGGCCTGAGATCGTCGCCGCCATGACCACGCTGGTCCGCAGGCACCTGGTGGTGCTGGTGCTGCTGCAGCATCCGGAACTGTCTGCGCTCGTGGAAAGCGACCCGGCCAACGCGCGCGAGATGTATAGCAGCACAGCCGCACAGGAGATGCTGGAGCAGCGCAGATCCACGCTCGCCACGCTGCGTGCGCAGGGCGTGCTGGTGGTGGAGACGACCGCCGCCGCCATCGCCTCAGACAGCATCTCGCAGTACCTTGAGATCAAGGCGCAGGGACGGCTTTGAGTGTGAAGTCCTGTCTATGCTCATCGTCCAGCGTGTCATCCTGAGGAGCAACGCGACGAAAGATCCCGAGGCCTTTTAGGCATCCATGCGCTGCCACAGGCTTTCTGGCAGAAAGCTCCAGGCAGCATTGCAGCCTTCGATTGCTGAGGGATCCTTCACTTCGTTCAGGATGACGAAAGACTCCGGGGAAGGCCTGCTACGTTTTGGAAATAGAAACTTATATCGGCGAGAAAGTTGTGCTGAGGAAAAGAGCACTCCCGCTATACCGCTGGCAAGGGCTCCCTGCAGAACTTGCACCGCGTGGCAGCGAGCGGCACTTCGCTCAGGCATTGCGGACAGACGCGCGTGCTGGGCGCAGCGGCTACAACGGGTGTCTCGAAGCGGGCCAGCAGGCTCTTCATGGGCAGCACGATCAGGAAATAGATTGCCGCCGCGTTAATGAGAAAGTTGATGACCGCGTTCAGGAACTTGCCGATGTGGATTTCGCCCGGCGCAATGTAGTTGGCCGGCAGAGGGTTAGGCGGCACTACTGCATGCAGTACCGGCATGTGGATCACCAAGCTTGAGAAGTCCGGTGCGCCGACCAGAGCGGCGATGAACGGTGTGATCACGTCCGCGGTAATGGATGCCGTGATGCTTGCGAATGCGGCACCGATGATGACAGCGACGGCAAGGTCCACAACATTGCCGCGCAGAATGAAGTCTCGAAAGCCTTTGAACATGGCACCTCCCTGGGTGAGCGTCCAGCTTACAACCACAGGGGATACACCAGGAAGAACAGGATCAGGCAAACTACCATGAGGTCCATGTAGGCGCACAGGATTACGCCGCCGTGATACCAGTTCCACTGTGTGCGCATGCAGCGAAGCGTGTCCAGCGTGCCCGTTAACGCCAGCAGAAGCGGCAGGACGATCCAGATGGAAGCACGATTGTGCGGGAAGTCTGACAGGCGAAACGCAAGCAGCAGGCTGCATAACACCAGCAGATTCGCGCGCACGAGAGAGTGCCGGCGCCAGTCGCCGACCGCCCGCAACCCGGCACTAAATTGCGAGCGCATCCGGGCCGGCCTGCATGGCCAGCATGCTCTCGATGTAAGGCGCGCGCAGAAGGCCACGCTCGGTAATGATCGCCGTGACGTACTTCGCGGGTGTCACATCGAACGCCGGGTTCTCAATGCCGACACCATCCGGTGTCATCTGCTTGCCGTTGGAGTGTGTGACCTCGTAAGGGCTGCGCTGCTCGATGGGGATGTCATCACCCGTCGCAGTTGCCATGTCGATCGTGGCCCAGGGCGCGGCGACGTAAAACGGGATGCCGTGCTCTTTGGCAAGGATGGCAACGGAGTAGGTGCCGATCTTGTTGGCCACGTCACCATTGGCGGCGATGCGGTCCGCGCCTACGATGACGGCCTGGACGCGTCCCTTGCTCATGAGATAGCCGCTCATGTTGTCACACAGGACGGTCGTGGGAATTTTGTCCTGCAGCAACTCCCATGCGGTGAGCCGCGCTCCCTGCAGATAGGGCCGCGTTTCGTCCGCCAGCACGTCGATCTTCGCTCCTGCTTCAACAGCTGCACGGATGACGCCAAGCGCCGTGCCGTACCCCGCTGCGCAGAGCGCGCCGGCATTGCAATGCGTCAGCACGGTGCCTTCACGCGGCAGCAGGTGTTCGCCCACACGGCCCA
>CAXUEW010000034.1:10822-11126 GCA_964250115.1 uncultured Terriglobus sp. | reverse complement strand
AATTGCGGTAATCTGATCGGCTTCGCTGCGATCGGCAGGCTGCTCCTTGATGAGCCGCAGGAAGAGCGAGCGCATGCGCTCGATGGCCCAGAACAGGTTGACGGCTGTGGGACGGGTACGCGCGAGCACGTCTGCCATCACATCCACGTCTTGGGTCAGGTCGTCAACTGTCGTCGCGGGGGAGTTCTGGATGCCGAGCGCCATGCCCATGCCCGCGGAGACGCCAATGGCCGGCGCGCCGCGCACGATCATGTCGCGGATCACTGTGGCAACATCCTGGTAGCTGGTAGCGAGTACATACACC
>CAXUEW010000034.1:7994-10812 GCA_964250115.1 uncultured Terriglobus sp. | reverse complement strand
TACGTAGACTTTTTCGAGCGGGAGCTTTGTTTGATCGAGGAAGCGAACGCCTTCATCGGTCCATTCAAGTGTAGGAATCATCGTCTTTCAGTTTACTGCGGTAGAGAGGGAAGTCAGCGAAGCGCGGAGGTCGCTTTGAAGACGCCATACTTTTCACCCAGGAATTGCTGCAACGGCCTTGAAAGACACGCGGCAATCTCCTGCCAGGTGATCAGCAGCATGCGGCTGCGCAATTCCGAGGAGTGGATGCATGCCAGCACAGACGCCCAGTCATCCCGCAGATCCGGCCGCCGCACGTCACAGAAGATGGCAAATCGGCAGTCGTGGTGCACGGCCGCCAGCACGCCGCGCAGCAACTGGTAGCTGCAGAACTGCCCTCGCATGCGCGGCAACCGTTCGAGATCGAAGACCGTCTCGAACTCGCAGTAGCGATCCATCAGGCCGGCCCTCGCGGTCTGGAAGCCGGACTCACCCAGCTTGGCTTCTACCAGCAGATCGCCTAGTTGCATGTCAACTTCAGTGCGGTCATCGTACCCGCCGCGCAAAGGTGTGTAAACGCGCACGCCGAACGCCGGTTGCGTGCCGCGCTCCACACGCAGCAAACTACGCAATGCTGCCGAGCGGAGCGTGGCTGGTGCGCAGAAGATGTTCATCAGCAGAGCGTCCGAGCTGATGGCGCAGTCGAGTTCGTGCCGCTGGCGTTCGCAGCCACGCACGATGCGGTGGGAGGCGGTGTACGCCTTGTCCAGACGACGCGCCCAATCCGGCCGGGCCAGGATGCGGCGGTACGCGGCGGGGAAGAAGTTGCCGTGCACGCCATCCTCTTCGCGGTAAAGCACCGACTCCAGGCTGCCGTAAGTGGTCTCGTGCGCCAAGCCAGATGCCAATGCAAGATTGCGCGCGCTGATCTCGCGCCGCAGTTGAGCGGCGTTGCGCGACATGAGTAGATCGTTCACGAGTAGCAGTATAGGCGAAGAGAAAGCGAAATGTTCAAATGCGAACGACCATTACGCTCCCTGCCGCAGCTTCTCCGCGCGAACATCTGAAGCGGTAAAAACAGAAATAAACGGTGCGTCGTCGGCGGCTCCTTCGATATTTTCTTTTCCACCCTGTTCGCGATCCACCAGGCATAGCACCGCAGCGACTTTCATGCCGGCAGCCCGGACTGCTTCGATGGCGGTGATGGTTGATCCGCCTGTGGTGCAGACATCGTCCACGACGACGACCTCCGCACCTTCGCGCACGTAGCCTTCGATCTGACGTCCTGTACCGTGCGCCTTCATGGCTTTGCGTACGAGGAAGCCGTGGACAGACTGCGACTCAGGATGTTCGAGCCGCCACCAGGCGCTTGCGGAAGCGGTGTTCGAAACGAGCGGGTCGGCACCCATGGTCAGACCACCCACGGCTACTGCTTGCGGTGCATGCTGCCGGATCAGTTCCGCGAAGATTAGGCCGCTTAGGCGCCCGCCCTCGGCATCCAGCGTTGTGGTGCGGCAGTCGATGTAGTAGCTGCTTTTCGCGCCGGACGCCAGGGTGAAGTCTCCGATGCGAAACGAGAGCTTTGCAATTAGGGTCAGCAGGGCGGCGCGGTCGGCAACCATAGCGGCGTTGAGATCCATGGGTCCGATTGTATGCAGTTGTGAACTGATCCTGCTGCGCCGTCATCCTGAGCAAAGCAAAGGGCACCGCACACTTTGCTCAGTGCACACAGGCCGATGCTTCTGCCCGAACCGAAGACAATCGCTACCGGAACTGCTTCACGTCGAAGCCCAGATCGTACTTCTCCTGGTCCTTCTGCATCTCGTCCCAGGTGACGGTTCGGCCCAGCTCGGCGGACTTGCGACCCATCATGCAGCTGAGTGCCGTCTGGACACCTGCCGGAATCTGGTTCTGGTAGCGGTTCCCAGTGATGCTGTCGATGAAGCTTCGATCCTTCATCGCGTCGGCTTCGGCCAAGTTATTTCCCGGCGTTGCGGGCGGGTTGCCACTCCAAGTCCACGGGTGCTTACCCGTGATGCCGAACGTGCCGTTATAGGGGCTTTCTGCATAGCCCTCGCTGCCGTGGAAGACCTCGGAGACACCCGCGCCCTTCACGTTGAACTGTGTGCTGGTGAAGGTGAAGGAAACATCGCCGGGATAGGTGAAGATCACTTCGTAATTATCCGAGATGTCACCAAAGGTGATCACCTTGCGGCTGCGTTTTGCGATGGCGCTGACCGGATGCGTCCCCATGACCCAGTTGCACACGTCGATGACGTGGATGTTTTGTTCCAACAGGATGTCGCCGGAGATCACGCGGTCCCACAGCCAGTTGCGGAGACGCTTTTCATCCGCGCCCATGCTGCCGCGGTCCGGGTAGTTTTTTGGGATGGAATCGTAATGACCCGTCAGCGAAGCAATCTTGCCGATCTGGCCGGCCTGGATGCGCCGTACCAGCTCAACAAATGGTGGTGCCGAGCGAATCTGGAAGCCGACCGCCATGCTCAGCTTGCCGTCGTGTTTCTTCGCGATCTCCAGCGCATGTCGTGTCTGCGGAACGTCGACGCCCACCGGCTTTTCGCAGTAGACATGCTTGCCACCCGCAGCCAGGCCGTCCATGTGCTCGACGTGAAAGATGGGCGGCGTTGAAATCTGCACCGCGTCAATGTCCTTGGAAGCGCCCATCTGCAGATAGGCGTCCCAACCGTGAAAGGTCAGCTTTGGATCGACTGCGGGCTGGCCCAGCGAGGCATTTACCTGGTCGAAGTGCTGCTTGCCCGCTGCGAGCTGGTCGGGGAAGATGTCGCCCAGCGCGACAATGCGCGCGCCTGCGTTTTTT
>CAXUEW010000034.1:0-7984 GCA_964250115.1 uncultured Terriglobus sp. | reverse complement strand
AGGCCCGGCGCTCGGCGTTCGGCGCCGAGCGCGACCCCGGCGCCGAGGAGTCGCGCCGCCCGCCGCGCGTGAGCAGCGGCCCGCCGACGTTGCCGCAGCCCAGCAGGCCGTAGCGCACGGCGGAATTAGCAGCGTAGCCGAACGCTACCTTCGGCGAAACAATCAGCAGACCGCATGCACCCGCGTTCTTTACAAAACTTCTACGATCCATTTCTGCTTCCGCCCTTCTTCGTATAGAGCTTATGCTCTCGACTTGGCTAGCTGTTTTCGGAAGGGCATGGCTTTAGCCATGCCATAACTCACTAGCGGTAAATCGGCTTCAGTCGCCAAGGTACGCTCTTCGAAGCTGACCTCAGGGGCTAAAGCCTTGGCTATGACGTTCCAGCGGTTGCACAGCTAAAGCTGTGCCCTTCCGAAAACTACGGGTGCTTACCGATTTGATTGGACGATAGTCGCACGCCTGCATTGGAGCCGCCTCCACGGAGGTAACTTCAAGCCTTCGCACTCTGCGCGATCATGCGTTCCAGGTAAATCTTTTCCTCGCGCACATCGGCGATCTGCTGCGGACCGGAGGTCTCGCGCTCAATGGTCACCGCACCCTTGTAGCCCGCCGCGCGAAGACCCTGAAACACTTTTAAGAAGTCTACGTCGCCTTTACCGATCAGCACTTCCTGCCCCAGCTTCTCAGGATCGGTGGGCCACTTGCCATCCTTGGCATGCATGGCCTGGATGTGCGGTCCCAGTATCTTGATGGCGTCCACCGGGTTCGCCTTGCCATAGAGGATCAGGTTGGCGGTGTCCAGCCCGACGCCCAGGTTCGGCCGCGAAACGTCACGGATCATGCGCGAAACAGTGGTGGGCGTCTCCTGCCCCGTCTCCATGAGAAAGCTCTGTCCATTGCTCGCGCAATGGTTGGCCAGGTCGCGGATGGCAAGCACCGTGCCTTCGTAGAGTGGGTCTTTTGGATCTTCGGGAATAAAGCCGCAGTGCGTCTGAATCTGCTTGATGTTGAGCAGCTTGGCGAAATCCGACGTCTGCTTCAACGCGTCGACGCGTGCCTGCCGATACGCAGGCGGCACCAATCCAATGGTCGCCGGACCCTCAACGAAGTTCCACTTCAATGGCTGCGGATACACCACCTCTGCAGTTGTCGCGACCACCTGATTCTTGTCGAGCAGATCTGCAAACTGCTTTGCTAGTGCGGGCGTGTACTTGCCCAGGTAACCATCCAGGGACAGGAAGCAGGTGGGCAGACCCAACTCGTGTACCAGTGCGATCTTGGCTGCAGGATCGGGAAAGGGCTTGATGAGCAAGCCCAACGCCATGGGTTTGACAACCGGCAACTCCGCCTGCGCCTCCCTCTCGATACCGAGTGCAATGGAGGCACTTGCAGCACCGGCCATCGTTAGGAACGTGCGGCGACTGACCTTCGCTGCATCATCTTTGTGGTCCGAGTTCATCGTCATCTCCCGAACATAAATCAGTGTGCTTCAACTGTATCGTGTCACCCTGGATGGAGCATGCCTAACTCGTCATCCTGAACGAAGCGCAGCATAATCAGAGGGACCTGCTGTTTGCCTGGAGCAGCAACGCAGCCGAAACGAAAGCAGGTCCTTCGCTTCGCTCAGGATGACGAACTAAAAGTCGTACCTCAGCAAAGGCAGGCGGATGTGTCACTTCTCCGCTTTATGATGAAGGTGGCTGCAAGCCGCACGACAGGAAAACTCTTTTGACTCAGGAACGACCCACCGCCTTCGACCACTGGATGCTGCAGGAAATGCACGAGCAGCCGCAGAGCCTTGCCGCAACGCTCGACCAGTACGTGGATTCCAACGGATTCCGCGAGAGCGCCGTGGAGCCCATTCGCGAGTGGTTGCGCGGCGATACCGAACTGCTCATCGCGGCCAGCGGCTCCAGTCGGCACACCGGTATGGTGGCACAGGCGGCCATCGAGGCAGAGAGCAACCTGCGCGTCACAGTGGAATTTGCAAGCGAATACGGCTTCCGCGAAGTGCGTGCAAAATCCGTTGCAGGTGCAATCGTGATCTCGCAATCCGGTGAGACGGCGGACACGCTGGCGGCGCTGCGGCTGGCGGCGGAGCGGGGTCATCGCACGCTCGCCATCACAAACGTGCCCACGTCCACCATGGCGCGCGAGGCGGATATCTCTATGCCCGTCGCCGCCGGACGCGAGCGCGCCGTGCCCGCGACCAAAAGCTTTACCGGTCAACTGCTGGTGCTGCGCCTGCTGAGCTTGCTGGCTGCCCAGGAAAGCCTCACCGCGGATGATCTGGTTAAGAACCTGAACGATCTGCACGCGCTGCCCGGCATCGTTGCTGCGCAACTTGACGGCTGGCAAGCGTCAGCAAAGGCCGCGGCAGAGCGCTTTCGCGATGCGTCCAGCTTCCTGTTCCTTGGGCGTGGCATCCACTTTCCTATTGCGTCGGAAGGCGCGCTGAAGCTGAAGGAGAGCGCCTACATCCACGCCGAGGGCTACCCCGCGGGCGAACTGAAGCACGGCCCCAACGCGCTGGTCAGCGAAAGCGCTCCGCTGGTGTTTGTCGCCACGTACGATCCTGCGGATGCAAGCTCCGTCACGCGGCATGAGAAGGACCTGCTGCTGCTGCACGACATGCGCCAGCAAGGCGCGGGCATCATCGCGGTCGGCAACACGGGCGACGCCGCGGTGTCGGAACTGGCGGATGTGTTCCTTCCAGTCGACCCCGTTTCAGAGGTATTGCTGCCCATCTGCGAGGTAGTGCCGCTGCAGTTCCTGGCGTACTTTTTCGCCATCGGCAGGGGCATTGATGTGGACAGCCCGCGCAACCTGGTGAAGGCCGTGGTGGTGGAGTAATGCGCATCGCCCTGCTGGGTTACGGCTTTATGGGCGGCGCGCACCTTGCCGCCATGCAGCGCATTGCCGGCGTTGAAATTGCCGCCGTAGCGTCGCGCACGCGGCCCTCTGCGGATGGTCCCGCGCGCGGCAACCTCGACCTGAAGTCCGGCCCGCTGCCCGACAGCGTGCACTGGACGCCGGACTGGCGCGAGGTACTGGCCGACACGTCCATCGACGCGGTGGACATCTGCCTCCCCACGGACATGCACCGCGAGGTCGTGATGGCGGCGTTCCACGCGGGTAAGCATGTGCTGTGCGAGAAGCCTATGGCGCTGACCATCAAGGATTGCAACGCGATGGTGCTTGCCGCGCAGGGCAGCGGCCTCACCTTCATGGTGGCGCAGGTGCTGCGTTTCATGGGTCCCTATCGTCATGCTGCGGAGTTCGTTGCAAAGCACCGCAACTCCATGAGCAAGTGCACGCTGCAGCGCAGTACCGGTTTTCCGGGCTGGGGTGGCTGGCTGACGGACCCGGCACGCAGCGGTGGCGCTATTCTCGATCTGCTAAGCCACGATCTGGACCAGGCACTCAGCCTGTTTGGCCATCCTGAGAGCGTCCGCGCGGAGAGCCTGGGTGAAGTGGATACGGCCCGCTGCACGCTGCAGTATGCCGACGGCTTCCAGGCTGTGGTCGAAGGTGGCTGGTTCACGCCGGAAGTCGAGTTCTCCAGCAGCTTCGAACTGCATGCGGGAGACGACTCGTTGGTCTTGAAGGATGGCGTTCTGCGTGAGCGTGACTCCGGCGGCGAAGGTGTGATTGACATTCCCGAGCACGACGCGTACTCCGATGAGATCGCGTACTTTGTCGAATGCTGCCGCACCGGCGCGCAGCCTGAGCGGTGCCCACCGGCGGCTTCGCTGGACGCGGTCCGTGTTTCCAATCTGTTGAGGCTCTCGCGTGACGAGGGTGGAAGGGAAGTGCCATGGCAAGTGTAAAGCCGATGGAGACGGGCCTGATGTTCTGGGCAGAGCAGAGTGCAGCCGCAACGCTGGACCGTGTGCAGTCATACGGTCTGCACAACGGCCAGCTTGGGCTGGGGCCGAACATCGATCTTGCAAAGGCTCTGCCGGACTGGCAAGCGGTGTTGCCTGCTCACGACATCGCGCTGACGGCGGCGGTCTGCTCCTACGAGGGTGAGGATTACGCCAACCTGGAACGCGTACATGAGTCGGTCGGCTTTACCACGCCGAAGTACCGGGCTGAGCGCGTGGCGCGCACCAAGGCGATTGCAGTCTTCGCGAATGAACTTGGGCTCAAGGCTGTGTCCTGCCACATCGGCTTCATTCCTGCCGATCCTGCGGAGCCGCTGTATGCCGAATTGCTGGAAGTGACGCGCGATATTTGCGATGACCTGGCTGCGCGTAAGCAGAACTTCGTGCTGGAAACAGGGCAGGAGTCTGCGGCGGTGCTGCTCGGGTTTTTATCCGATGTCGACCGCACGAACCTCAAGGTCAACTTCGATCCCGCGAACATGGTGATGTACGGCTTCAGCGATCCCGTTGCGGCGCTGGTGCTGCTGCGGCCCTGGGTTCTTTCTGTGCATTGCAAGGACGGCAACCTGCCTCCCGCGCCTGACACGCTGGGCAAGGAGTGTCGGCTCGGCGATGGTGCGGTGGACTTTCCCGCGTTTCTTGCGCAACTGAAAGCGACGGACTACACGGGTCCGCTGACCATCGAGCGCGAGGAGCCGGATGAAGCGCGGAAGTCTGCCGATGTGCGTGTCGCCATCGAGCGGTTGGCGGCATGGAAGCGGGCGGCTGGGATCGCGTAAAGTCAAGCGGCTTCAGCCGCTGAGATAGACAAAGAATGCAATGAAGGAAGCGGCTAAAGCCAAGCTCCTCGTGTTCTTGTCGGTCTATCTCGGCGGCTAAAGCCACATAAGGCAAAGCACAAGGGCTGCCGACTGGCAGCCCTTGTGCTTGACAACAAAGTTAACTACAGCGCCGCCATAACCTCGCGGTACAGGTACAGCGCGCCTTCCACGCCGTCCCACGGGCCCTCTTCATATTCGAGAGCGAAGACGCCGGTGTAGTTGTTGTTCATCATGATGCGGACGCCGCGCTGCACGTCCGGGTTCTCCCAACGGCTCCAGTACTTGGCGTGCACGGTGGTGTGGGCGTAGGGCGCGACGTCGTTCAGCGCGTGTTGCACCAGGTACTTGTGCTCCCAGTTGCCGAAGTCCGGGCTCAATTCGCAGAAGCGGCTGTTGACCTCTTCCGCGATGATGCGCATGTTGATTGGATTCGCGGAGAGTCCCCAGTGATTTTCGATGGTGACTTTGACGCCGACCTTTTCGCCGTGCTCCGCCATTTCCTTGAACGAGTCGATCGCCTGATCCAGGTACTTTTCAATCTTCGGATTTTTTGGGTAGCTGCTTGGATCGGCCTCGGCAATGGGCGAGATGCGCGGGCCACCCGTATTCACGCGCATGGATTTCGCCCCGATCACGGCGGCTCCATCGAGCCACTTTTTCGCGACGGCGATGCCTGCTTTGCGCTTGGTGTCATCCAGGTCGCAGATATCGCGGGGCGCGTTGTTCGAGATGTGGTGGATGTGCGTGCCGGTCGCCTGCAGCTTGGCCGCCATCTGGTCCAGCCACTTGCGGCTGCTGGGGGTGGAGGGGTCGAACTCTTCCCATTCGCGCGTCTTGCCGTCGACGTTAGTAATCGTGGACTTCACATACTGGCTGCTGTCCGCCGCGTCACCAAAGAGCGAAGACCACAGATCCATTTTGTTGACGCCAGGGAAAGTCTTCTTAGTGAAATCGGGAAAGTCGAGTGCGGTGATCTCGCCGTACTTCGCTTTCATCGTCTTGACGGTGGCCTGGTCTGTGGTGATGGAGTTTGCCTGATTGCGCACCTTGAACAGGAAGCGTAGCGGATAGCTGTTGGAGGCGATGCGTTCCGTCTTTTCCTTGTCCGTCATGGGGCGGAAAGGGCTGCCCACCGCGATGGGTTCCGGCTTGGCGGCCTGAGTAGCCTGAGCCTTGGCTGCTCGTGCTCCCAACAGGGCTGTGGCGGCAACTGCGCCGCCGGTGCTGCGAAGAAAGTTGCGTCGGTCAAGGATGTTGCTACGGCTTTCGAAGCTCATCGTGCGTTGTCTCCTGTGATCTATTTAGCACTACTTTATTGCACGCATGCGCTGCCGACTTGACAGGTGCTTACCAAGCAGCTTTGTCATCCCGCAGCGTAGCGGAGGGATCTGCATGTGGGATTGTCTCTCAACGGCGTGCCTTCGTGGTGCTTCCGTTATTCCGGAGTTGTGCAGATATGCCCCGCAACGGCAGCGTTCATGCACCTGGCGAACATGCAGATCCCTTCACTGCGTTACGGGATGACAACCGATGAGTTTTACCTGCTAGTTGAGGACGAATGCCCAAAGCGTATCGCCAGCGGCAGCGATGATGTACTGCTGCCCATCCAACTGAAAAGTCTGCGGCGCATTGGATACCTGCCCGATGCGTGCGCCCCAAAGCGGCTTGCCGTCAACCTGGTCGTACGCTGCCAGGTTACCCGCGCCGTCACCCGTAAAGATCAGGCCGCCTGCCGTGGCCAGCAGACCGCCACCGCCGGTTCGGTTGCTGTAGAACTTGTGCCGCCACTTCGCCTCGCCCGTCTTGTAGTCGATGGCGGTCAGATAGCTGCCCACGTCGCCCAGGTAGATTTCCTCTTTGCCGCCCAGGCCCATGGAGCCGCGCGGGTCGGGATCGGTCAGGTAGTTGATCGAGAAGCTGTTCAGCTCGTAGGTGTACAGGAGGCCCGTCATTGGCGAATAAGCGGGCGGCTCCCAGTTCACCGTACCGCCGCTGTTGGGCGAGACCAGCGAACCTGCGACGGTCGCATCCTTCTCCGGATCATGCTTCGGCCCGCCCGCGGGTACCGTGCCCTTGGCCCAGTTGGTCGTCATGCCGTAAGCCTTGGTCACAAGGTTTTCGCCGGTCAAGCGGTCCAGGGTAAAGAAGTAGCCGTTGCGTGCGGCAGTGCTCACCAGCTTGCGCGGCTTGCCCTTCCACATTGCGTCGAACAGCACCGGTGTCTGCGCGCTGTCGTAGTCGTGCAAGTCGTGCGGCGATGTCTGGAAGTACCAGGCCATCTTGCCTGTCTCGACTTTCAGCGCGATCAGCGAGCAGGTAAACAGGTTTTCGCCGGGGCCGCGCTTGCCGGTGGTGTAGGCGGGCGTGGGATTGCCGGTGCCAAAGATGTACAGGTCCGTTTCCGGGTCGTACGCTCCGGTGATCCAAGTCTGCGCGCCACCGTGGCGAGCCGCGTCCAGGCTGGCCCAGGTGTCCAGCCCAGCGTCACCCTTCTGCATAGGCACGGTGTAGAACTTCCACTGCAGGTCACCTGTCTCCGGATCAAAGGACTGGAGGAAGCCGGGTGAATCGATGTCATTACCCACCCCGACGAGTACGTGGTTGCCGATGACGATGGGTGCAGCGGTGGAGAAGTAGCCCTGCTCCACGTCGGCGATCTTGCGGTGCCAGCGTTCCTTGCCGGTTTTTGCGTCCAGGCTCACGACGTAATTGTCGGGCGTCTCCATGAACAGGTAGCCGTTCCACATGCCAAAGCCGCGGTTACCAATGTGCGTGCCGCCCTTGGTCTTCCAGAAGTAGTGCCATAGCGGGTGTCCGTCGCGTGCATCCAGCGCCCACGCGTTGTCCGGCAGCGTCACGTACATGGTGCCGCCCACGACCAGAGCAGAGGCCTTGATGTTGCCTGCCCTGATGTTGAGATTGCCCGGACCTTCACCGCCCGTTTCAAACGGCACCAGGCCGCGCGGTGCGCTGCCGCCGCTGGCCTGCGAGGTGTCACCGGCCACCATCTGCGCCGACCACGCCATCGACAGGTGCTCGACCGTTTGCCGGTTCACCTGCGTCAGCGGGCTGTAGCGCTTCGCGCTGTAGTCACCGTTGTAGGTTGTCCAGGCATTGGTAAGCGGCTTCAGCAGGTCCGTTGGCGCAACGCCGATCTGCTGTGCGGACAGCGCCGCCGGTGCGGTGATGAGAACCAGTGACAGAAGGCGACGGGCCAGCACACATGCAGATCCCTCCGCTACGCTGCGGGATGACAAAGAAAAGTTCACTTGAGG
>CAXUEW010000033.1:14510-20156 GCA_964250115.1 uncultured Terriglobus sp. | reverse complement strand
CGATGCGCGGCGCTATTTTCCAGGAACGCTTCCGCGGCAAGCACCAGTTGCAGCGTGACGAGAACGGGCTGGAAAAATGTGTTGCCTGCTTCTTGTGCGCGGCTGCCTGCCCTTCCAACTGCATTTACATCGAAGCGGCTGAGAACACGGAAGAGAAGCGCATTTCGTCCGCGGAGCGGTATGCCAAGGTCTACAACATCGATTACAACCGCTGCATTTTCTGCGGCTACTGCGTTGAGGCCTGCCCAACGGACGCGATTACGCACGGCCATGGTTTTGAGCTTGCAAGCCTGAACGCGACCAACCTGGTGATGCGCAAGGAAGATCTGCTGGTGGATTCTTCCGCAAAGTCACTGCCGACGGGATCGAAAGAAGATCGCGCCGAACTGCTCTCGTAAAGCACAGGCTTTTTGAAGAGGGCGTGGCGCTTCGGCGCTGCGCCCTTGTCACGTTTCAGGCGCAAATACGCCGTCCCCGAGGGATCAATGAGCACACCCGAACTTCTGGAAGCAACGCCAACCGCTGCACCCTCCACAGTTTTCGACAGCAGTAACCCGTTCTATGCGCCAAGCACGCTGCCTTGGAGCGCCCCGCCTTTTGACCGTATTGCCAATGCGCACTACCTTCCCGGCTTTGAAGAGGGCATGGTGCAGCAGCGTGCCGAAGTGGACGCGTTGACGAACAACGAAGAGCACCCCACCTTTGACAACACGCTGGTCGCGCTCGAGAAAAGTGGCGAGCTGCTCACGCGAGTCGCAAACGCGTTCTTCTCAGTTGTGGGTGCGCACACGAATCCGACGCTGCAGCAACTGCAGCAGGACGTTGCGCCGCTGCTTTCAGCGCATGGCGACGCGATCAACCTGGACGAACGGCTCTTCGCGCGGGTCCGCAGTGTGTATGACCAGCGTGAGTCGCTCCAGCTTGACCCCGAATCGTTACGCCTGCTGGAACTCACCTACGATGGCTTCGTGAAGTCAGGCGCGCTGCTGTCTGAGCCCGATAAGAACACGCTGAAGACCCTGAACATGGAACAGGCCACGCTGCAGGCCAAGTTCCAGAACCGCGTTCTGGCAGCCATGAAAGAAGGCGGCCTGCACGTGCCTGCGCGCGATGCTCTGGATGGGCTGACAGATGCGGAGATTGGAGCCGCTGCTGCCGCTGCACAAAGCCGCGGTCTGGATGGCTTCTACCTTTCACTGCAAAACACGACGCAGCAGCCGATGCTGGCGTCACTCACGAATCGCGAGACTCGTCGCGCCTTGTGGGAGGCTTCACTGACCCGCGCCGAGCAGGGCAACGATCGTGACACGCGAGAGATGATTGCGCGGTTGGCCCAGCTGCGCGCGCAACGCGCCGCCATGCTCGGCTTTGACAGCTATGCCGCATGGAAGCTTTCCGACCAGATGGCGCGCACACCGGCAGCGGCGATTGGCTTTCTCGACAACCTAGTGCCGGCTGCGCTTGCTGGTGCAACGAAGGAGGCGGCGGCCATGCAGGCCCTGCTGGATGAGCAGCACGCCGGCTTCGAACTTGCACCGTATGACTGGGCTTTCTACGCCGAGCAGGTGCGCAAGCAGCAGTACGACCTGAGCGAAGATGAGGTCAAGCCTTACTTTGAGCTGAACCGCGTCTTCGAAGGCGGCGTGCTGTTTGCCGCGACAGAGCTATACGGCATCACGTTCGCACGCCGCACAGACCTGCCCACATGGCATCCGGACGTCATCGTGTATGAGGTCAGCAATGAAGACAGTTCGCATCTCGCCCTGCTGTACTGCGACTTCTACCGTCGCGATTCGAAGCGGGGCGGCGCGTGGATGAACTCGCTCGTGCAGCAATCGAAGCTGACGGGTACGGCTCCCATCGTCTGCAACATCTGTAACTACACCAAGCCCCAGGCCGGTGAAGCGGCTCTACTTGACTCCGATGAAGTTCAGACGCTGTTTCACGAATTCGGCCACGCGCTGCACGGCTTGTTTTCGCAAGCTGAATATCCGAGCCTTTCGGGCACAAGCGTGCCCCGCGATTTTGTCGAATTTCCCTCTCAATTCAACGAACACTGGGCCAGCTACCCCGCAATCTTTGACCATTACGCGAAGCACTGGCAGACCGGCGAGACCATGCCCGCAGAGTTGCAGGCAAAGCTGCGTGCGACAAAGAACTTCAACGGTGGGCACGCGCTGACCGAGGTGTTGGCGGCGGCGGAACTCGACATGCAGTGGCACACCCTGCGTGCGGATGAAGACCTGCAGGACGCTTTGGCCTTTGAGGAGGCAGCCTTGAAGAGGGCAGGCGTGTCCGTGCCGCTTGTGCCGCCGCGCTACCGTTCGACTTACTTCTCACACAGCTTCGGCGGCGGGTACGCTGCAGGCTATTACGCTTATCTCTGGGCAGAGATGCTGGACAGCGATGCTTACGCCTGGTTCAAGGAGAACGGCGGACTAACCCGCGCTAACGGAGACCGTCTTCGCGACAAGGTGCTGTCACGCGGCAACACAGCCGACCCGGCAGAGCTATACCGCGCATGGGCCGGGCGCGATCCCGAGATCGGTCACATGCTCCAGCTTCGCGGTATTCCCGATTCCGCAGTCGGTTCCTAGCCCCGGACGCGTACGCTGGGATCATCCTCTGGATCGTAGTTCAGGTTCGGTCCCAGCCAGCGCTCCACGTCATGCAGGTTCATGCCTTTGCGCCGCTGATAATCCTGGACTTGATCCTTGTCGATCTTGCCCAGGCTGAAAAAGCGCGATTCGGGATGCGCAAAGTAGATGCCGCTAACGCTTGATCCAGGCCACATCGCGAATGACTCGGTGATAACCATGCCCGTGTTTTCCTGCACGTTCAGCAGCTTCCAGATGGTGCCTTTTTCCGTATGATCCGGGCACGCAGGGTAGCCGGGCGCAGGCCGGATGCCGCGATATTTTTCGCTGATGATCTCGTTTGTGGTCAAGTTCTCTGTGCGACCGAAACCCCACTCTTCACGGACACACTTGTGCAGGCACTCTGCGAAAGCCTCTGCAAGCCGGTCGGCGATGGCTTCAGCCATAATGGCACTGTAGTCGTCGTGCTTCACTTTGAAGCTGTCGCCAAGCTCCTTCAAGCCGATACCCGTGGTCACTGCGAAGGCACCGATGGTATCCGGCAGCCCTGTCTCTTTCGGAGCGATGAAGTCTGCCAATGAGCGGCACGGCTCGTTGCCTTCGCGGTTAGCCTGCTGCCGCAGGAAGTGGAACCGGTCCAGCACTTCAGCGCGTGTGCCGTCCGTGTACAGCTCCACGTCATCACCGATGGCATTGGCCGCAAAAAATCCATATACGCCGTGCGCTGTTAGAAGCTGCTCATTGACAATGCGGTCCAGCATGATCTGTGCGTCGTCATAGACATGCCGCGCCTGCTCACCCTGCCGCTCGTCGTCAAGGATGCGCGGGTACAAACCTCGCAGACCCCACGTGTGGAAGAAGGGAGACCAGTCGATGAATTCGCGCAGCGTCCCCAACGGGAAATCGCGCAGGGTTCGCACACCCAGGAACTCAGGCTTCGCGATGTCTTCGGCGCGCCAGGTGATGGGTGTGCGTCTGGCGCGGGCAACATCAATGGGCGTCAGCTTCTGCTTGGGAGCGAGATGCGCCTTGCGCAATGCCTCGTACTCGGCCTTATGCTGATCGACAAATGCGACACGATTGTCTTCGCTCAATAGGCTGGTGGTCACGGGCACGGCGCGGCTGGCGTCGGTTACATGGACGACGGGTTCGTTGTAGTGCGGTGCGATCTTGATGGCCGTATGCGCGCGGCTGGTGGTTGCGCCGCCAATCAGCAGGGGTATGGTGAAGCCCTGCCGCTGCATTTCACGCGCCATGTGCACCATCTCGTCAAGCGATGGGGTAATCAGCCCGCTGAGGCCGATGAGGTCAGCCTTTTCTTCCTTCGCGCGGGCGAGGATCTTTTCCGCGGGCACCATCACGCCCATGTCGATGACTTCATAGTTGTTGCATGCCAGCACCACGCCGACGATGTTTTTGCCGATGTCATGCACGTCGCCCTTGACCGTAGCCAGCACGATCTTGCCCTGCGCCTTCACGACCTCGCCACGCGCCTCCATGGCGGCTTTTTCTTCCTCCATGAAAGGAGTCAGGTAGGCCACGGCCTTCTTCATGACGCGCGCGGATTTAACCACTTGTGGCAGGAACATCTTGCCCGCGCCAAATAGGTCGCCGACAACGCCCATGCCGTCCATTAGCGGTCCCTCGATCACCAGCAGGGGACGGCCCAGCTTGGCGCGGGCCTCTTCCGTGTCGATGTCGATGTAAGCATCGATGCCCTTGACCAGCGAATGCGAGAGCCTCTCCTCAACAGTGCCGCTGCGCCACTCTTCGGCTTTTCTCTCATCCTTGACGGTGCCGCCGGTACCTTCCGCCTTCAGCTTCTCACCATAGTCCACGAGACGCTCGGTCGAATCGGGTCTGCGGTTTAGAAGAACATCTTCAACCAGCACTTTCAGTTCCGGCTCAATCTCCTCGTACACCTCCAGCATGCCGGCGTTGACGATTCCCATGTCCATACCCGCGCCGATTGCGTGGTATAGAAAGGCCGAGTGCATCGCCTCGCGCACCTTGTTGTTGCCGCGGAAGCTGAACGAAATGTTCGACACGCCGCCGCTTACCTTTGCATGCGGCAGGTTGGATTTGATCCAGCGCGTGGCATTGATGAAGTCCAGAGCGTAGTTGTTGTGCTCTTCCATGCCGGTGGCGACGGTCAGGATGTTGGGATCGAAGATGATGTCTTCGGGCGGGAATCCAATCTCGTCGACAAGCAGGCGATACGCGCGGGTGCAGATGCGAATTTTGTCCTCGTAGGTCGCAGCCTGGCCATGCTCATCGAATGCCATGACGACCACAGCGGCGCCATACTTCAACACGCGTTTCGCGTTCTCGCGGAACTTCTCTTCGCCTTCCTTCAACGAGATGGAGTTGACGATGCCTTTGCCCTGCAGGCATTTCAGGCCGGCCTCAATCACCTCCCACTTGGAGGAGTCGACCATAAAGGGCACCTTGGCCACTTCCGGTTCGCTGGCCAGCAACTGCAGGTAGCGGGTCATGGCGGCGACGCCGTCGATCATGCCCTCGTCCATGCAGACGTCAATGACGTTCGCGCCGTTCTCCACCTGCTGTCGCGCAACGCTTACGGCTTCTTCGTACTTGCCTTCCTTGATCAGGCGCGCGAACTTGGGCGAACCCGCCACGTTGGTTCGCTCGCCCAGCATGATGAAGACACCGGGCTGCTGCGTGAACGGCTGCGATCCGGAAAGGCGCAGCGGCTTAACCTCGAAGTCACGCGTCTGTGTAGACGTGCTCATGCCGCCGCCAGTTCCAGCGACCTAGGTGCCTGGTGCTCCAGCGCCTTCGCAATGGCCGCAATGTGGTCCGGAGTGTTGCCGCAGCAGCCGCCTGCGATGTTGATCAGGCCACCCTGCGCAAATTCGCCAAGGTAGCGCGCCATGTCCGCTGGGTCGAGATCGAATCCGGTGGGGGACAGGGGATTGGGCAGTCCTGCATTTGGATAGCAGGAGATCGCGACGTCTGATTTCTTCGAAAGCTCAGCCAGAAACGGGTACATCAGGTCCGGGCCAAGCGAGCAGTTGAGACCGATGGA
>CAXUEW010000033.1:0-14500 GCA_964250115.1 uncultured Terriglobus sp. | reverse complement strand
GGAAATTGGCTTCACGTGCTTCATCGCAGTCCAGAACGCCTCGATGGTCTGCGCGGAAATCATGGTTTCGCCGCCGCGTCCAACCGCTGCCGACACCATGATCGGTACTTCTTTCCCGCTCTCGTCAAACACCTCGCGAATCGCGACCAGCGCCGCTTTCGCGTTCAGCGAATCGAAGATGGTTTCGACCAGCAGCAGGTCAGACCCCCCGGCCAGCAGCGCGCGAACCTGGTGGACATACGCGTCCTTCACCTGGTCGAAGGTGACCACGCGGAAGCCGGGATCGTCCGCGTCGGGCGAGTTGGACAGCGACACGGTCAACGGTCCAAGCGCACCGGCAACGAAACGCTGGCGTCCGGTTGCGGTACCTACGCGGTCGGCCCACTCGCGGCATTGTCGCGCGGACTGCTCGTTGATCTCCCAAGCCAGATCGTTCAGGAATTTATTCTCCAGCACGCCCTGGTAGAACTCAGGGTCTTTGCGGCCACCGGTTTCGCGTGGGTCGTCAACGAAGAATTCACTCTGCGCGATCCCTGTGGCGCTGAAAGTATTGGTTTCGATAATGTCTGCGCCAGCCTCGAGAAATCGGCGGTGAATGTCGCAGATCATCTCTGGTTGTGTCAGTGAAAACAAGTCGCCGTTATTCAGCAGATCCTTGTTTGCATGCGTGAAGCGTTCGCCGCGCATGTCTTTTTCCGTCATACCGTATGTGCGGATCGTCGTACCCATCGCTCCATCGATGATGGCAATGCGTTCTTCCAGAACTTTGCTGAGAGCGTGTTTCGGGCGTTGTTTCATGATTCCTTAAGGATCGCTTGCGCAGCTGTACTGGAGCTACTGCCTGCGCGAGCTATGCCGCGGTTCTGCTGTGGCCAGCTAAGGGTTAGATGATGTTGAACGGGTCTGGACGCAGCATGTATCTGAGCCGGAGAACTGCTCAACGACCAGCCCTCCGGGGAACGGTTCCTAGTGTGGCACTAACGCCTTAATCTCCGCTACACTTACAGTGTTTCCTAACAACGCTGCTCTGTACACTGTGGTGAGAACCAACCACATCATGTCGCCGCTCTCAAAGAATCCTAATGCGAAGTCCATCCTGCACATCTGTGCTCGCGAGATGCTCCGGCCTCTACGTGATCAGATACTGCGGCTGTCCGGCTTTGGAGTTGATTCCACCGTGTCCACGGAAGAGGGACTGCTCCTGTTTTGGCGCAAATCCTACGACCTCGTGCTGATTGATGTAGAAGGCGAGCACAAGATTTCTGACGCGGAAGGTATGTGCAGCGAAATCAAGACAGCCCAACCGAGCCAACTGGTTGCATTTGTCTGTAACTGGCGTGTCGCCATCATGACAGACTGTCCGGATGAGATTCTCCGAACGGAGTTCGATCCGCAAAGGTTCGTCTCCGGCGTGCAGGGCATGCTGCGCACTTCCTAAACCGCATTTCAATGAACTTACAGCATCAACGATGCAGGCTCGCGTGTGTTCTGCGCGTTCTTGCTTTGTTCTTCGGCGCGTGCTAAAACAGGTCATCAAGCGTGTGTGGGTTCGTGACACACACTGCATGAGTTTCATGAAGAGTGGCTGAGGGACGAGCCCTGCGACGCCACGACAACCGGACGAGGTCTGTACCGGTGTCACCTCTCTCCTGATTGGATTCCTGTGTTTCGGCATAGGCATCGGGGAACATGAGATTCGGGATACGGCACCATGAACGCTGTGGCAGTGCGGTATGACCGTCTAATCAGACTTCCTTTGTGCATGGGTTAGTTACCTGCGCGCATCTCAGCAGAGCGTCGCATGCCGTATCCGCTTCCACTCGGGAGAAGGAACCACATGGCGTCTGCGTGTACACCGTACGAACTGTACTCGAAAGAGTCGGGAAAGAGTTACGGCAACCAGCCCCTTTCTATCTGCGATGAGTCGTTTACCCCGCTGGAAGTGCGTTACGACCTGGAAGCCGCGCGCAGCATCTTTACGCGCAAGAGCATTGAGGCTGGGCCCAACAGCATGTGGCGTTACCGCTCTCTGTTGCCGATCCCTGAAGGCTTTGAGCCGGACCTTCCCGTCGGTTTCACGCCGCTGGTTCACGCGAAAAATTTAGGCAAGCGGCTAGGGTCGACGAACCTCTACGTCAAGAACGATGCGGTCTGCTTTCCCACACTTTCATTCAAAGATCGCGTGGTTGCAGTCGCTCTGGCGAACGCAAGAGCATTTGGTTTTGATGTAGTGGGTTGCTCATCCACGGGCAACCTGGCGAATTCTGTTGCAGCGCAATCGGCACGACTTGGGCTGAAAGCATGCATCCTGGTGCCAGCGGATCTTGAGCCCGCGAAGATTCTCAATACGCTCATTTATGGTGCGCGGCTGGTACGGATCGACGGCAACTACGATCACGTGAACCGCCTCTGCTCGTTGATTGCGGACCAGTACAACTGGGGCTTCGTCAACGTCAACCTGCGACCGTATTACGCGGAAGGCTCCAAGTCCGTTGGGTATGAAATCGCGGAGCAGCTTGGCTGGCGCTTGCCAGATAATGTGGTCGTCCCCATGGCGGGCGGATCGCTCATCCGCAAGATCAAGAAGGCTTTCGACGAATTGATCTACCTGGGATTGGTGGAAAAAAAGCACGTCCGCTTCTTCGGTGCGCAGGCGACCGGCTGTTCGCCCATTGCTCAGGCGGTGAAGGACAACACAGAAACGATCACGCCGCAGCGGCCCAATACCATTGCTCGGTCCCTTGCGATCGGCAACCCTGCGGACGGCCCATTTGCATCCCGCATGATTCGCGCGACCGGCGGCTGGGCTGAGGATGTGTCCGATGTGGAAGTGGTCTCCGGCATCCAGGAACTCGCCGAAACGGAAGGCATCTTTACTGAGACAGCAGGTGGCGTGACCACCGCTGTGACTGCGCGCCTGATCGCACAGGGCCGCATCCAGGCGGACGAAACAACGGTGGTTTGCATCACCGGCAACGGGCTGAAGACGACCGATTGCATCAGTGACCGCTTCACGCTGGGACGCGCAGTGCGTCCGCGTTTGGCGGACTTTGAGGAATACATCAACGAACTGGATGGCGCGGCCGCAGAGCCCGAACTGGCTCTTGCACAAGGAGATTGAAATTGGCAATACGAGTGATGTTACCCGCTGCGTTTTCGCGGCATACTGCAGGAACCAAGCAGGTCCAGTCTGAAGCAGGGAACCTGCCAGGCCTGGTGGAAGACCTTGGTGCGAAATTTCCCGAACTCGGCGCGCACATCAAAGACGCCGATGGAACCCTTCGCAAGTTTATCAACGTGTACGTCAATGATGAGGACATTCGCTTTCTGGGCGGCGACACCTACCAGTTTCAGGATCGCGACGAAATAATGTTTATCCCTTCGATTGCCGGAGGTACTGCTCTTCCGGCGATGTAGAGCAGACATCGGCAACGGGAGAAATGAGACGGAAATACAACTTCCACGTGCCGACTTCTGTCTATTCGTTGTATGCCGGCACGGACGCGGGCATCTTGGAGAGTTGGTATGTTTCTTGGAATAGCCGGTGTTCTGTTTCTGCTTTGGATCGTGGGTGAGGTCTTTACCCATGGTGCGAGCTTAGCCATTCACATTCTTGCCATCGTTTGGGTTATCTCGCTGATCGGCCACTTCATCGGCGGACGTAAGGCGTAGTCACGAAGAGCGTGAACCAAGCAAGAGGCCGGCACATGTGCCGGCCTCTTGCCTTTAGAAGCGATTACTGCCGGGCTTCAGTGCCCGGTACTCGCAGCACCTGCGGTGGTGGCATGATCTTCGCCAAGGCTTCCGGGGTCTCCTCTTCAAGGACAGGCAGACTGCCCTCCAAAGCGAGTTTCAGAACTTCATCCATCTCCGAGACAAAGTGCAGCTTCATGTCGTCCTTGATCAGTTGCGGCAACTCGGCAAAATCGCGCTCATTGTCCTTCGGCATGACTGCTTCCCGGATGCCAGCTCGGTGGGCTGCGAGCAGCTTTTCTTTGAGGCCGCCAATTGGCAGCACTTTGCCGCGGAGCGTAATCTCTCCGGTCATGGCGATATCACGTCGGACCGGAATATGCGTCAGCGCGCTGGTCAGGGCCGTTGCCAGCGTGATGCCGGCGGATGGCCCGTCCTTGGGAATCGCACCCTCAGGAACGTGCACGTGGATGTCAATATTCCGGTAGAAATCCTTCGGGAGCCCAAGATGGTGCGCTCGCGAACGAACATAGCTGAGCGCAGCCTGAGCTGATTCCGTCATCACGTCGCCGAGTTGGCCGGTGGTGGTGAGCTTGCCTTTGCCATCCAACACCTGGACTTCAGTCTGTAGAATGCTGCCGCCAACCTCCGTCCAAGCCAAACCAGTTACCAGGCCGATCTCTGACTTCTCCTGCACAGCAGAATCACGAAACTTCTGCGTGCCCAGGAACTCGGAGATATTCGCACTTGTGATCGATTCTTTCTGATGCTTCTCACCCTGTTTGACCACGCGGCGGACAATCTTCCGGCATACATTCCCAATCTCACGCTCCAGATTGCGGACACCGGCCTCGCGCGTATAGCCCCGGATGATCTCCTTCAGACCGTCATCCGTCAGGTCGATATTCTCCTCGGTCAAGCCTGTGCCTTCGCGTTGCTTCTTTACCAGGTATTGCTTCGCGATCTCGAGCTTTTCGACCTCGGTGTAGCCATGCAGGCGCAGGATCTCCATGCGGTCCTGCAGCGGTCCGGGAATGGTATGCAGGACATTTGCTGTGGCGATAAAGAGTACCTGCGACAGGTCGTACTCGACGTCGAGGTAATGATCCTGAAAGGTGGCATTCTGCTCTGGGTCCAAGACTTCGAGCAACGCTGAAGCTGGATCACCGCGGAAGTCGGACGCCATCTTGTCGATCTCGTCGAGCATGATGACCGGATTCTTTGTGCCGGCCTTCTTCATACTCTGGATGATCTGGCCGGGCAGGGAACCGATGTAGGTCCTGCGATGACCGCGGATTTCCGCTTCATCACGAACACCGCCAAGCGACATGCGCACGAACTTGCGACCCGTGGACTTTGCGATCGACATGCCCAAAGAGGTTTTGCCCACACCCGGCGGCCCGACAAAGCAAAGGATGGAACCCTTCGGATTTTTAACGAGTTGGCGGACGGCAAGGAATTCGAGAATGCGGTCCTTGATCTTCGGTAAACCGTAGTGGTCTTCGTTCAGGATCTTTTCTGCGTGATCGATGCTGCGGATGTCCTTCGACCGCTTTTTCCATGGCACTGCCAGCAGCCAGTCCAGGTAGTTACGCGACACGGTCGATTCGGCTGACATGGGCGGCATCGCTTCGAGCTTCTTCAACTCCTGAATCGCCTTATCGGAGACTTCCTTTGGCATGCCGGCGGCGTCGATCTTCTTCTTCAGCTCGTCCCACTCACTCTTTTCGCCGCGGCCCAGTTCCTTCTGGATGGCCTTGATCTTTTCGTTGAGGTAGTACTCCTTCTGGGCGCGCTCCATCTGCCGCTTGACGCGGGATTGGACGGTGCGGTCCATGTTGAGCTTCTCAATCGAGATATCGAGTACATCCGCGATGCGCGAGAGTCGCTGCGCCGGATCGAAGAGATCCAATAGCTCCTGCTTTTCCTCGATAGAAAGCTGCAGGTTGGCGGCAATCACGTCAGCCAGCTTGGTGGGCTCGTCCGTGCGCACGCTGGCTACTACGGTCTCGTAATTCAGCGATTGCTGCAACTTCAGGTGCTGTTCAAAGCGGCTCTGCACCAGTTGCATCAGTTGTTCAATCTGCGGCGTCATGACCAGCTCTGTCTTGCCGGTTCGCACCGTTGCGACAAAGAAGCCATCTTCGTCATGCAGTTCAAGCGTTCTGGCGCGCTCGACGCCCTCAACAAGCACTTTGATGTTGCCGTCCGGCATCTTAACACTCTGGACGATATTCCCGATGGTACCGGTCTCAAAGATGTCATCGCCGCTGGGTTCGTCGACGCTCGCGTCGTGCTGCGTGGCCAGAAAAATCTTGCGGTCGCCCGTCAGTGCCTCTTCCAGGGCGCGCACACTGGATTCGCGGCCCACGACGAATGGTGTCATCATGTGCGGAAAAATGACCATATCGCGTATGGGCATCATCGGGAGCTTACGTATATCGCCGGGCTGGGTAGATGTTGGCTTAGGCATATCTGCTCCATTAGACGCCTGCTGCAGCGGGCTCGATGCGGGTGCCGCGCAGGTGCTTCCCGCGATTGTAATTGTTAATCGAAAGGGCTTACGTAAGGATGGGCAGAGAACCCGGCGTCACAACACGAGTCCTGGACAGCTTTGCGACACAACGAACAAAAGCGCAGAGAAAATCTCTGCGCTTATGTTCTTCCTTGCTTAGAGTTAGCCAGCCTTTTCAAGCTGTATGGGTAAAGTCACATTCCGTTTCTTGACCATCTCAGCAGTAATCTCTAATTCCTTTACCTTCTTGTTCGTCGGAATGGCGTACATCAGGTCCAGCATTAGCTCTTCCAGGATCATGCGCAGGCCGCGTGCCCCCACCTTACGGTGCAGCGCCTCGTGCGCCACGGCCTGAGCAGCGTCCGGGGTGAAAGTGACCTTCACGCCTTCATACTCAAAGAGCTTCGCGTATTGCTTCAAAATAGCATTCCGCGGACGGGTCAGGATGTCGACCAAAGCCGCTTCATCCAACTCATCCAGGATGCCGAGCACCGGCAGACGGCCAACAAATTCAGGAATCAATCCATATTTCAGCAGGTCCTGGGGTTCAGCCTGACGCAGCAGTTCCGTGTCACGCTGGGGGCGGATCGGTGTTACTTCTGCCTCTTTCGAGTCGAGGCCAGCAGTCTTGAAGCCAAGAGCCTTCTTACCAATGCGGCGTCCGATTACCTTCTCGAGACCCACAAACGCTCCGCCACAAATAAACAGGATGTTTGTTGTGTCAACGATCGTAAATTCCTGGTGAGGATGCTTACGCCCACCCTGCGGAGGCACATTGGCAATCGTGCCTTCCAGCAGTTTCAGCAAGGCTTGTTGCACACCTTCGCCGCTTACATCGCGGGTGATGGATGGATTCTCGTCTTTGCGGCCGATCTTATCGATCTCGTCGATGTAAATAATGCCGCTCTGGGTCTTTTGCACGTCACCGTCGGCAGCCTGTAGAAGTTTCAGAATGATGTTCTCGACGTCTTCGCCGACGTAGCCAGCTTCGGTCAGCGTGGTTGCGTCCACAATGGCGAACGGGACATCCAGCATTTTTGCCAACGTCTGCGCCAGCAGCGTTTTCCCGCTACCCGTAGGGCCAACCAGCAGAATGTTGGATTTCGCCAGCTCCACGTCATTGCCGCGAGTCCGGTTCATCTGGATGCGCTTGTAGTGGTTGTACACGGCGACCGCAAGCTTCTTTTTGGTTTGGTCCTGACCGATGACGTACTCGTCCAGGAATGCCTTCACCTCGTGCGGCTTCGGCAGGTGGGCCGGAGCCTGTCCCGCCTGAACCTCGGTACGATCGTCATCCAGAATTGAGTTACAAACCGCGACGCACTCGTCGCAGATATAGGCCCTGGGATAGTCAGAAGGAGAAGAGATCAGTTTGGCAACCGTGTCTTGAGACTTGTGGCAAAAAGAACAGCGGAGCGAGTCGTCAGAGCCTTTGGACGTCTTCATATGGATCGACAACTCCTTGCGCGGTATGTCAACCGCCGGACCTAAGTTTACACCTCGGTGCACGCACCGTTGACCGTGGAAGACAGGTAGCAGCGCCATAGTGAGGCGTGGAACCGCAGAGGGCACATCAAGTCTGTCGAGTGAAGACCTGAGAAAACGAAAGGCCCGGCTGGAATGCCGAACCCCTCTGTCGTGGACGTGTTGCTCAGGCGCGTGGACGCGTAATGATGTCGTCGATGATGCCGTATTCTTTGGCCTGCTGGGCGCCCATTGTGAAGTCACGATCCGTATCACGTTCGATCTGTTCGAAGGTCTGGCCGGTATGATCCGCCATAATCTTGTTCATGCGCTCGCGAAGCCGTAGGATCTCACGTGCATGAATGTCGATCTCGGTTGCCTGCCCCTGGATACCACCACCCATGATGAGCGGCTGGTGGATCAGGATGCGTGAGTTCGGCAGGGAGAAGCGTTTGCCCTGCTTACCGGCCATCAACAGGAAGGCACCCATGCTGGCTGCCTGGCCGATGCAAAGTGTCGAAACATCATTCTTGATGTACTGCATGGTGTCGTAGATTGCCATGCCCGCGCTGACGGAACCACCCGGCGAGTTGATATAGAGCTGAATGTCCTTATCAGGATCTTCACCGGACAGGAACAATAGCTGCGCAATGATCAGATTACCGACGTTGTCGTCGATCGGAGTTCCAAGAAAAATGATGTTGTCGCGCAGCAGACGACTGTAAATGTCGTAGGAGCGTTCGCCCCGGCTCGTCTGCTCGAGCACCATTGGAATCAGACCCATGTTCTCCCTCGTATTCCGTTTTGCTCTTCGTACGTCATGTATGTTCTTCGTTTCTAGTTTCTAAAAAGAAGTGTTTTATCAGAAACAAAGAAACCAGAGACTACGGAACTGTTCTTACGCCATCTTTTCGTACAACGCGGTGGCAGTCGCTTCGCGGCGCATCTGCTCTCGGATGCGGCTGACGCTGCCATCTCCGTTCAGGCGCTCACGTAGCTGCTCCAGCGGCTCGCGCGACTGCATCGACAGGATCATCAGCTCGCGCTCGACGTCTTCATCCTTGACCTGGATGTTGAGCGTCTCGGCGACCTTGTCAAGGATCAGCGATGCCTTGACTTCCTTCACGGCCTCGTCACGCTGGGCATCCCGCAGACGTGCAAAGTCCAGCGTCTGCATCTGTTCGCGTGTCATGCCCTGTTGGGCAAGCGCTCGCAATCCGCGGTCCAGGCGAACGTCAATCTGCTGCTGCACAAAGCTTTCCGGCACGGGGAACTGGAACTTCTCCACGAATGCATCCACCAGCTTGCCCTTGGCTTCGTTCTCCGCGTTCTGCTTTTTGCCATTCGTAGCGTTCTCCCGCAGGCTGTTGGCAAAGGCGTCCCAGGTTTCGTAGTCACCCAACTGCTTCGCGAAATCGTCGTTCTTCTCCGGGTAGGTTTTACGCTTGATGGCATTGACCTTCACGTTGTAGTCGATGGTCAGGCCCGCCAGGCGAACATCCCCAAAGTCAGACGGATACGCGACTTCCAGATCAAACTCGCCGCCCTTGGATTGGCCGCGAAGTGCATCGTTGAAGGCTGGCAGCGTATTTTTGCCGCCAATCTCAACCATGACGTCTTCGCCATCAATCTCGTCTGTCTCGGCAGCTTCGGCCGGAAGTGTCTCGCCTTCCGTCTTGCGGCGCACCCCCTTGAAGGTGATCTCTGCCCAATCGCCATCGGCAAGAGGACGGTCCTCCTCCACCGTCTCGATCGTGGAGTTGGAGTCAAGCACACGATCGAGTTCGGCATCGTACTCGGCATCTTCCAACTGCACCGTCGGCCGCTCGACCGTGACAGCATCGTAGCCGGACACATCGATAACCGGGGCCACTTCGAACTGCGCACGAAAGCGCAACGGCTGCTCGTCTTGCAGGTTCAGTTCGATGATTTGCGGCTGCGATATGGGCTGCAGGTTAGCGGATTCCATCTCAGTGCGAAATCGCTCCTGAACCAGGGTATCCATTACTTCCTGCCGGACCTCCTTGGCAAAGCGGTTGCGCACCAGGGATTCGGGTACCTTGCCTGCGCGAAAGCCGGGGATGCGCGCCAGCTTCTGATAGCGCCGCACAATCTTTGCGTAGGCTTTGCTTACCTCGTCCGCAGGCACTTCGACCGCGATTTCGCGCGTGAGTTGCGGGTTCAGGGCAGGCGCATTGGGACGTATGAGGCCTACCGGCTCACCTGTACTCTGTGTCTGCTGGGGCTGCTCTGTTGCTTCGACCGAGGTCATCTCGGCTGCTTCTAGTGTTTCGTTCGGAGTCAAAATCGAATGCCTTCTGGGATGGGTCTGTGCGGTGGGCTGCGGCACGGCTGCCGCAGGCATCACTACCGGCTTTCATCATGGTACGGACACGCGCACGAGGGGTCAAACCAGCGCAAGACTTGCAAGGGGGTCAAGGCGTCTGGGAGATGGAAGTTGAGATAGCCTCGATCCGCAGACGCCAGTGCAGGCTCTCACCCGGAGCCACAACCGTCCGCGCCTCGTCGTTGTTTCCACCCGCCGCTGTACTGAACGCCACCAGCACCGAACGATCGTGTGCGCCGGCCTGGATGTGCACACTTCGAATGCTGGGTGTCAGCGCCGTGAAGCGTAGTGTGTAGCCGTCCGGCTGGTTCCGCAGCAGCAACTCAGGCCCTGCACTGAGATAGCTATGTTGAAGTGCCGTGAACGTCTGGTCGAAGTCCCGAAAGCCAAGTGGCTGCTCGGTGGGTCGCGTTGAGGAGCCGGATGCCTGCGGAGGCGGAACCAACGACATCCCCTGGATACCTGCTTGTGACGCCAGGAAGCGAGCCAACCAGGCCATTGTGACTGCTCGTGGAGCAAGCCCCGTATTCTTCGCCAGGAAGTCCAGTTCCAGGCCCCGGCTGGTGATTGTGGATGAGACGGTGCTTTCAATTCCTGTGTGATTTGTACTGCCGTCGGGAAGAGAAATGTCGGATGAAAAGCGCGCCTCTACGCGACTGCCCCCGGGCAGGATGGCGGTGCCCTGCTGGGTAGACGGGCGTCTCGCAACCGTCTCTACAGGAGGTCCCCAGTGGGAACCTTCCCGGCTCTGCACGCGGACGCTGAACTCCGCGCCCTGCAGGTTTGTACCTGCCGTGTTCAGTTGCGCTTCGGCTGTTCCAAGCAGGATCGGCACCTCACCACGTCCCGGCAGGTTTAAGGCGGCTTGCAGGATAAGCATGCCTCGGCCCGGAGCCAGCGTAGCCGCTATAAATTCGGGCGACATGGATCCGGCCACTTCGAACCGGTTCAGGTGAACAAGATCCTGGCCGCCGGGGCGTGTCACAGGCGCGGCTTGCTCGGGTATTTCCTGCGTCGTCGTCAGCTTGTGAATGCGTCCCTGCAAGTGCGCCATCCAAAGTGTGACGAGTACCGCAAGCACCAGCAGCATACCCAGGACGGTCACAAGGCCAGACCTGGCCAGCCTGTCCCAGCGGGCAAGCAGGCCGCCCCGCAGCCGTGTCATGCCTGCTCTACGCACGTCGCGGTCGTCAAGCACACCAGTCTCCTATCGGGTCGGCGTGGAGGCTGCAGACCACATCCACTTCACGCTACCATTCCTTTGGGACGCCATGCCATCCGCACGCGCCGCGCATGCCGCGGCAGAACTCAAGGAAGTCGGCAAAAACGTGGTCGCATGCACGCGTTGTCCGCGTCTACGTGCGTATTGCACAGCCCTGGGCGAAACCAAACGGCGTGCCTACCTGGATTGGGAGTACTGGACCCTGCCCGTTCCGGGCTTTGGCGATCCCAATGCTCGTGTCCTGATCGTCGGGCTGGCACCGGGAGCGCATGGAGCCAACCGCACGGGCAGGCCGTTCACGGGTGACGGCGCCGGCAACTTCATGTACCCCGTCTTGTACGATACGGGCTTTGCCAGCCAGCCGGATGCGACCTCGCGCGACGACGGTTTGACGCTGCGCTACGCGCGCATCGCCTCAATCTGCCGCTGTGCCCCGCCTGCCGACAAACCGACGCCAGAGGAAATCCGTAACTGCGCGCCACACCTGTCTGCGGAAATTCGGGCTTTGAAACGCCTCCGCGTCGTGGTGGCGCTGGGCCGCATCGCTTTTGATGGCTACCTGAACTTTCTGTTGGCAGAAGGCGTCATTGCCGCCCGCCGCGAGTATCCGTTTGCCCATGGTGCGGAGTTCCGTTTGCCAAACGGCATGGTGCTGCTGTCCAGCTATCACCCATCGCTGCGCAACACCAACACTGGACGGCTGGATCGGGCCATGTTCAGCAGGATCTTTGTCCGGGCCAGGGAACTGGCAGGTCTCAGTTAGCTTTGACCGCCGATGGGGACAACCTGCGCCACATCACGCCCATCACACGCAAGAAATCCGCCATAGGCGTGAAGCGAGGGTTCTATGAGCAGCAAAAGCTTTTGGATTGCATTTATCTCCGGACTGACCGCAGGCTCCATCGTTGCGCTGCTCTACGCGCCACAGTCCGGTGAAGAGACGCGCAAGAAGATCGGCAAAGCGTACGATGAGGCCGGTGATTATGTCGAAGACGCCGGTGACTATCTAAAGGACAAAGCGGAGCGCCTGAGCAAGGAAGCGCAAGCAACCTATAAAAAAAGCGTTAGCCAACTGGATGAAGCCTATGCGAAGGCGACGGACTCGCTCGCTGCCGCTTACAGCGATGCGAAGGACAAGCTTGCAGGATTGACCGACACTGCGCTCGATCAGGTGGATACCGCTACGAAGAAGACCCGTTCGTTGGTCTAAGCCCTTCATGGCAAAGCAATAGTAAAGGGAGGATGGTAGCCTCCCTTTACTGTTGTTGCTTCTACTGTTGTTGCTTCTCTTTTAGATCAGTGACAGCGCCGCACCTTCCATCTGCTCGTCGCCTTCCTGCGCAACAGGTCGATAGAACAACTGGTCGCTACCCAAATAGACCTCCAGGAACGCCGGACGATGTGTAATTTGGCCGGCAATCAAGGCTTCCGAAAGAGGGTCTTCCACATAACGCTGCAACGCTCTACGCAGCGGACGTGCACCGTAGGAGCGGTCCACCAGCGTCTTGTCAAGAATCCACTTCTTGGCCTCGTCGTTGACGGAGATAGTTATGGCCTTGTGCACCAGATTGGTGTTCAGGCTCTGCACCAATAGTTCCAGGATCTGCATCAGGTCAGCATCAGAGAGTGCCGTGAAGACGATGATCTCGTCAAGACGGTTGATGAATTCGGGGTTGAAGGTGCGCTTGACCTCGCCCTTCACCATTTCCTCCATCTTCTCCATCACGATTTCGTCCTTGTTCGACTGGAAGCCGAGACCTTCGCGCTTCATCAGGTGCTTGGCACCGATGTTCGAGGTCATGATCAAAATCGTGTTCTTGAAGTCGACCGTATTGCCAAGACCGTCGGTCAGGTGGCCGTCCTCAAAGACCTGCAGCAGCAGGTTGAAGACGTCCGGATGTGCCTTCTCGATTTCGTCGAGCAGGACAACCGAGTACGGCGAACGCTTGACACGTTCCGTAAGCTGACCGCCCTCCTCATAGCCGACGTAGCCTGGAGGCGAACCGATCAGCTTACTAACGGAATGCTTCTCCATGAACTCGGACATGTCGAAGCGGATCAGCGACTTGTCCGAACCGAAGAGAAACTGCGCCAGCGTGCGGGCCATTTCCGTCTTGCCGACGCCGGTCGGTCCAAGGAACAGGAACGAACCGATAGGACGCGACGGATTCTTAAGGCCTGCACGCGAACGGCGGATCGCGCGCGACAAGGCGCTGATGGCCTTGTCCTGCGAGATGACACGCTTGTGCAGTTCTTCCTCAACGCGCAGCAGCTTAGCGGTTTCCTCTTCTTTGAGGGAGGTGATTGGCACACCGGTCCAGCGACTGACCACATCCTCAATGTCTTCCTTGGTCACAATTCCTGAAGACGAGTCGTCGAGGTGGTACTTATCCCGCAGCGCACGCAGATTATCCCGCTCCTTGCGCTCCTCGTCGGAGTAAAAGCGCGCCTTCTCAAATTCATGATTCGCAATTGCGTTTTCCATGCGATGCACGATGAACTTGATGCGCTTCTGCACCTCGGTAAGCTCTTCCGGCAGGGTTGTCTGCCGCAACTTCACGCGGGCACCCGCCTCATCGATCAGATCGATGGCCTTGTCCGGCAGGAAGCGGTCAGGGATGTACCGGCTGGAGTGCGTGACAGAGTACGTGATGGCGTCGTCGGTGTAGCTGACGGCGTGGAACTTCTCGTACTTGTCCTTGATGCCCTGGATGATCTTGATGGCATCTTCCTCGTTGGGCGGAGGAACCTTGACAGCCTGAAAACGGCGTTCCAGCGAGCGATCCTTCTCGATGGACTTGCGGAACTCAGCCGGTGTGGTGGCTCCAATGCACTGAATCTCTCCACGGCTAAGGGCAGGCTTCAGGATGTTTGCCGCGTCCAGCGAACCTTCCGCGGAACCCGCACCGACCAGAGTGTGCAGCTCATCGATGAAGACGATGGAGTTCTGGTTCTCCATCAGCTCTTTCATGATGGTCTTCAGACGTTCTTCGAATTGTCCGCGGTACTTTGTGCCGGCGACAATCAGCGACAGATCCAGCGAGAGTACGCGCTTGTCTGCGAGGAAGCTTGGCACTTCACCATCGGCGATCTTCTGTGCAAGCCCCTCGACAATAGCGGTCTTGCCAACGCCGGGCTCACCAATCAATACGGGATTGTTCTTGGTGCGGCGGCAAAGGATCTGAATGACCCTGTCTACCTCGGTGTCACGTCCCACGAGCGGGTCAAGCTGCTGGTCCATCGCCGCCTGGGTCAGGTC
>CAXUEW010000032.1:15148-21095 GCA_964250115.1 uncultured Terriglobus sp. | reverse complement strand
GCGCGGCTGGCGGCGGTGCTGGGCCCGCGCCGGGGTCGTGGCTGGTGGCGGTCGAGGTGCAAAATAACGGATCAGCCGATGCGGAAGTGCCTGTCACCGTACGATCCGGGGGCCTGACCAACACCCTGCCGCTGCGCATCGCGGCGCACAGCCGTGCCACGGTACGAGTGCCCTTCGAGGCCGATCCGCAGGAAGTGATGGTCAACGACGGCAGCGTGCCGGAGACCCGGCAAGCAGTGCATCGCCGTTCCATCGGCAGCCTGCCACCAGCCCACTAAAGGATGGAATTGCTACCGCCGCCTGCGATGCCGGTGGGCAGTGGGCTCTCGCTCGGCTGGTATCTCCAGCTTCCATACCTGTGGGGTCGACCAGGTGCCACCAGCCGCAAGTGGGCCGTTCGCGCTCACGGGCGCGTCTTTGCCCAGGAAAGGTAAAACTGCCGCAACCTGCTGTACCGCAGCACGAGATCTGTAGCGCAGGATGTACCCGGCCCGGCCCACCTCGCCTGCAATGGGCACGTCGGAGGATATCGGCTCTGACGCAACCTCCGCCTCATTCGCCGGTCCCGGCACATCGGGATACGCTGAGACGTTGACGCCATCCATCAGGCCGGCATCGCTGCCGGTGCGCGAATCACCATGGCTTAAAACAACCGTCCAGAGGTTGGGCTGCGGCTTGGAAGGCTTTGCCGCAGCAGCAGTTCGGCCCTTTTCAGGAGGCGGCTCGGGCAGGATGCACGCGCAGATCAGCGACCCTTCCCATGTGCGGGGAGCGGTCTCGGCAGACTCGGTGGAGGCGGTCAGGTCGAAGGTGCCGCCTAAGCGCACATCCGCCGGGATACTTTGCGTGAGTAGCCGAGCCCATATCACCGCGTAGTCAATGGGAGCCTTGCTAAGCGACGCGGAGCCGGATGCGGTGCTCCAGTCCAGCACGTTGGGAACCTTCCCGCGCAGCAGCAGCACACCTGGCCGGGCCGCGTCATCGGGAAGGTCCGCAGGGCCGCTGGAGGCAGGCAGCTTCCGCAGGGCATCCATAATGCTTGCAACGCTCAAAGAAGTGTCGGTCGGCACGGCGCAACGCAGGTCGTGCAGGCTGCGCAGCAGACCCGCGGTCTCCGCCTCACAGTGGGCGTGGACCTCGGCATTCTGCTCCGGCAGGAAGTCCGCGCGGTGCAGCGCCAGCAGGTTCAAATCGGATACCAGCCGGGCCTTGCCCAGCGTCCCGTGCAATTGCGCAGTCGCGGAGGCAGCGCCTCGCCAGCCCAGGTCGTAGCCTGCGGTCAGCTTGGCGGCTTCGCCCAACGGTGTCGGCTTCCAGCTTGCAGACAGATCGATGGGCGCAGTCGAGAGGTCAGCCGCGCGTCCCAGTGTCGCTTCCACACGCAGCAGTCCCACATCGTTGACGTCGGTGTCAGTGCGCACCGGCTTGCCCACCATGCGCAGCCGCCACTGGTCCGGCTGCGGCAACCAAAGGGCGAACTCTGCTTCTTTCACGGAAAACGGCAGCTTATCGACGTCATTTTTGACGTTAATCCGCGCGTCGGTCGCCTCAATGTAAGGGAAGCGCGGCGTATCGCCGGCGCGCTTCTGCGCGGTGGGCGCGGAGTTGATCTGCGATGCCTGCATCAGGATGCCCTGCAGGTTCCATCGCCCATCGTCTCGCCTGCGGACCAGGTTGATGCTGGGCGACTCCAGGCTGATGCGCGACACCTCAAGACGCTGCCGCCACAACGACGAGACGCGCAGGCGCGCCTCCACGCTGTTGGCGCGCAGCACCGGTTCCGCCCCAAACTCCGGGTTTTCGCTCACGACAAAATTGCGGATCGTCAACCCCGGGATGGGCAGAAGGTGGACGCTAAGGTCGTCGAAGTGGACTGGTCTGCCAAGCGCCCCGGAGATGGCCGAGGCCACGTGCCGGCCGTAGCGGCTGATACTGAAGTACGGCGGCACCACGGCCAGTAGCAGCATGCACAGCAGTACAATCAGGCCCAGCAGGACCCTGCGGCGGGCCGCTGCAGTCAGGAGGGGGGCTTCATCCTCTGGAGTTGTAAAACCGGTCTGTTCGAGGTCTTGCTGCACGGAACGAGACTACTGGATCAGGTGGAAGGTGCGCTTCCAGCGTGTGTCACTGATGAAGTGCGTGGCCTCGTGCACGATCCAGCCCACGGTATTTGACGCGCCTGTCTTGTCGAACTGGTCTTCCGGCGTGACAAACGACCAGTAGACGAACATGGGCCGGCCAATCAGGTTGCGCTGCGGCACAAAGCCCCAGAAGCGCGAATCCAGGCTCTCAAGCCGGTTGTCGCCCATGGCGAAGACTGAGTTCGGCGGCACAACAATTTCGCCGTTCTTCACGTGGTTGCGGATATCGACTGACCAGCTTGCGGCGTTGTTGGCGGCAGATTCGGCGGCAATCCCCTCCAGGTCACGCGGAAAGTCATCCCGCGCCGTCTGGTACGAGTGGGTGGGGGCACCGTCATCGGCCGGCACGGAAATGTACGACTCGTCGACGCGCTCGCCGTTGCGGAACAGGATGCCATGCTCCAGGTGAATGCGGTCGCCCGGCAGCCCGATCGCGCGTTTGACGAGGATCAGGTCGGGAATCTCGGCATTCGGTTTTACAAACACGATCACGTCGCCGCGGCGCACAGGCCGCTGCCGATCCAGCGGCATCCACGTGGTGCGCGGCGCGAGCGTGACGCGGTCGACGACCACGTGATCACCCACCAGCAGCGTTTCCTTCATGGAGCCGGAAGGAATTGCAAAGTTCTGGAACAGGAACGTCATCACAAACAGGCCGATAACCAACACATAAGCCAGCCCTGCAAGGGATTCCGGCAGCGTTTCGTGGTGCTCTTCTTCCGCCGTGGTGACGACGGGCTCAACCTGTGTCGCTGTTTGCATCCGTGAAGTAGTGTACAGCGCGGCGGTTCAGCGCAGCACACGCAGGCTGCGTTCCAGGCGAACGCGACCGCGCGGTGTACCGGCCTTGCGATCGACCGACAGGTACACCAGCAGTGGCTCACCGATAACCGCATCGCGCTGCACGAAGCCCCAGAAGCGGCTGTCCTGGCTGTTGTTGCGGTTGTCACCCATGGTAAAGTAGCGTCCGTCCGGCACCGGCAGTTCGCCCCGCCGCATGCGCCGGCGCAGCTCGATCCACCATGCGGCTTCCACTGCCGGGTCGGCGCGCTCCAGCGTCGGGAACTCGTCCCGGTAGCGCGACGGTTCTGATGGGCTGTACGCCGTAAACGGTTCCACCAGCGGAGCGCCGTTCAACACCACAGCCCCGCGGTGCAGGTGCAGGCGATCGCCGGAGACGCCGATGACACGCTTCACCAGCAGTTCCTGCGGATGGACCGGGTAGTGAAAAACAATGATGTCGTCCCGCGCGGGATCTCGGTAAGGCAGCAGCCACTGCCAATGGCCTGGCGGGGCAAAAACCTGTTTGTTCACCAGCACGAAATCCCCGACCAGCATCGTCGGCTCCATCGAGCCGGTGGGGATCTGCGAAGGTTGCAAAAGAAAGGTGATGACGAAGACTGACACGACCGTGAGCCGGGCCAGCGATCCCAGCACCTGCGCAACGGCCTCGACAAGCAGTGCGGCGGCACGGGAAAGCATGGCCGCAAGGCGCATCATGTGGCAGGATCCGAAGCCGGAACAGTGTCGGAAGGGGCGAGGCGGTCGTAAGCAAGCCGCGCGGCCGCCTGCTGGGCCGATTTTTTGCTGGTTCCCTCACCCTCTGCCAGCACGTCGTCGCGTAGCAGCACCTCGACGCGGAAGCGCTTGTTGTGGTCGTTGCCTATTTCTTCCACGGTGCGGTACTGCGGTTGGCCTTCCGCACGCGCCTGCAACAATTCTTGCAGGGCCGACTTCCAATCGCCCACGATGCCACCAAAGCGTGCGCCCTGTTGAGCGGCTGCCTGCAACTCCGCCAAGTGTGGCTTGAAGATTTCACGCTCTACGAACTTTCGCGCTGCTTTGAGACCGGTTGTCCCGGCATCCAGATAGATGGCCGCGACCAGCGCTTCGATAGCATCGGCAAGCAAAGTGGACTTCGTGCGTCCGCCGCTGGCTTCTTCACCACGACCCAGTTGCAGAGCGGCACCAAGCTGCAACCGAACACCGGCTTCGCTCATGCGCTTGCCGCTGACCAGCAAGGCCCGCATGCGGGTCAGGTCGCCCTCGCGGCGCTCAGGAAAGTGACGGCACAGCAGTTCCGTAATGATCAGGCCGACGACAGAGTCACCCAAAAACTCAAGCTGTTCGTTATCTTCTGAAGTTAGGTTGGGCTTGCCAAGACCGGCGGACTCGCCCTGCTCAAAGGCCAGCGAGCTGTGGGTCAGTGCCAGTTGCAGCAGCAACGGATCGCGAAAGCGGTACGCGATGCGCGCCTGGAGCGACTCCGCCGGGTTTTCCGCCGGGTCTGGTGCTGTTTCGTTGCGTCGCGTCGCCATCAATTTTGATGATAGCGTTCGCCACCCTGCAGACCTAGTGAGCCATAGCATCAGCGGACGCAGGTGCCGGCTTCCGCACCATCCACACCAGCGGCACCATGATCATGCAGAAGACGGCCAACACCGCAATGATGTCGAGATAAGCCAGCATCTGCGACTGGCTGTGCAACATGCCGTAGATGTTGCCCTGCGCCGCCGCCAGCGCGTCCGCGTGGTTGCCGCCGCCCGGTCCGCTGCGGCCCTGGAAGTAACCGGCCATGGAGTTCAGGCGATCCACATAGCCGACGCTGCCCGTGTTCATGTTGCGCACCATGTTCTGCTGGTGCGCCTGCGACCGCCGGGCCAGCATGGTCGACACGAATGCCGTACCCACCGATCCGCCGACATTCCTGGCCAGGTTCGACAGGCCGGAAACATCGTTGTTCTGCGTTCGCGGCACGCCGTTGTAGCTGATGGTGTTGATCGGGATAAATAGAAAGGCAAGGGACGCACCTTGCCACACGCGCAGCCACATGACGGTTTTGAAGCTGGCATTCAGCGCCAGCATCTGGTGCATCGCGATCAACGAAGTGCACAGCAGAATGAATCCAAAACTGATCATGGCGCGCGGATCGACACGCGTAATCAGGAGGCCCACGACAGGCATCATGAACATGATGATGAGGCCGCCCGGCGACATGACCAGGCCCGCGAGCGACGCCGTGTAGCCCATCAACGTTTGCACCAGTTGCGGTATCAGCACAGTCGATGAGTACAGCGCGAAACCAAGAATAAACAGCAGCACAAATGCAATCGCAAACGAGCGCCGCTTGAACAGCGTCAGGTTCAGAATGGGCCGGTTTCCCTTGCTCGCCTGGTATAGCGACCAGCCAATCAGCGACACCAGCGACACCACGCAGATGATGATGAAGAAGGTAATCAGGTGCGATCCAAACCAGTCATCCTCCTGGCCTTTGTCCAGCACAAACTCCAGCGATCCGAAGCCCACTGCCAGCAGACCGAAACCGATGTAGTCCAGGTTCAGGCCCTTGCGCTTGCTTTCGGCCACCTCAGCCTTGATGTGCGGCGGGTCTTCCACCATGCGCGATGTCAGAATCAGCGACAGGATGGCAACCGGCACGTTGATGAAGAAGATCCATCGCCAGTCGTAGTTGTCGGTAATCCACCCGCCAAGCGTCGGCCCAATGGCCGGGGCGGCGACCACGGCCAGGCCGTACAGAGCAAAGGCCTGCCCTCGTTGTTTCGGCTCAAAGGTGTCGGCAAGGATCGCCTGTTCGCTCGGTCCCAGGCCGCCGCCGCCCGCGCCCTGCAGCAGGCGAAACATGATCAGGATCGGCAACGTCGGTGCCAGCCCGCACATCATCGACGAGATGCCAAAGATGACCACGCACGACATGTAGAACTTCTTGCGCCCGATGAAGGTCGTCAGGTACGCCGACGCAGGCAAAATAATCGCGTTCGCTACCAGGTAGCTGGTGATGACCCATG
>CAXUEW010000032.1:7396-15138 GCA_964250115.1 uncultured Terriglobus sp. | reverse complement strand
ACGCCAATCGAGATCAGGAAGTAGTTCCGACGCCCCAGCCAGGTCGAGAGCCAGCCGGTGATCGGCAGGATCGTCGCGTTGGCCGCAAGGTAGCTGGTGATGACCCAGGTAGCCTCATCCTGCGAAGCACCCAGGCTGCCTGCCATGTGCGGCAGAGCTACATTGGCGATAGAGGTGTCCAGCACTTCCATGAACGTCGCCAGGGTCACGGTCAGCGCGATGAGCCACTTGTTGTGCTTGGGCTGCCAGTGAGCCTGCGCCGCAGCCTGCACCTCAGCCGACTGGCCGGTTTCTTGTACGGAGGAAGCCATGTCCAGTTCAGATTCGTCAGGAACGGGCGCGGATGCAGAGAAGTTCCAAAGGCAACGGGCGTAACGAGAGACGCGGGAGCCCCTTATGCATCCTTCGCGTGCACTTCCTTCGCGCCCTTCGCGTTCCGCTTTGCAGGTGACAAGCCATCTCCGTTTCGTGCTAGGGTTCAGGATGATGGCACGCATAGCAGTCGATATGGATGAGGTGATGGCCGACACCATGGCCGAACACATCCGCCGCTATAACGAAGATTTCGACGCAAACCTCTGTACCGACGACATGGACGGCAAGTGGCTGTGGGAAGCCGTTCCCACCGAACACCATCCGCACCTGGCCGCTTACCTTGACGAACCGGACTTTTTCGGCGGTCTGCCCGTCATGCCGGAAGCTCAGCGCGTGCTGGAACGCTTGTCGCGCGATCATGACGTCTACGTCGCCTCCGCCGCCATGGAAGTACCCATGAGCTTCGCCGCCAAGTTTCGTTGGATGCGCGAGCACTTCCCCTTCATCAAGCCGTCGCACATGGTCTTTTGCGGCGAAAAGTCCATCATCCATGCCGACTACCTCATCGACGACAATCCCCGCCAGTTGCGCGCCTTCAAGGGTGAAGGGCTGCTGTTTTCCGCACCGCATAACCGGTATGAGAACGGCTGGCGTCGGGTGAAGGACTGGCCCGATGTAGAGCGGTTTTTCTACCGGTAGGCTGCCGCGAACCTTCGTTATCCTGAGCGCAGCGAAGGATCCCGACACTGCCTGTGGCGGCACATCACGAGATGGTTTTCCGGGCAGAAAGCTTCGTGCTCCAGTGGTCAGCAGACAGTCGAGGGATCCTTCACTCCGCTCAGAATGACGGCTCGGCTACTTGCGGCTACGTATGGCGAACACCGGTTCAAGCCTCGGAACGCATTTCCGCAGCAGCTTCCTGGATCGCCTTTTCGGAAACGCCGTGGGCCAGCAGTCGGCGGCTGAACTCCTCAACCGCGATGTCGCTTGATCGCTGCGCTTCACGTTCGGCCAGATGTTTGCGCAGACCGCTCGAGATATACGCGCGGATAAGCGCCTGGTAACCCCCCATACCCAACGTGGGTGCGATCTCCTTCAGGTCGTCAATGACATGATCGGGCAGGCGAAGCGAGATCAGTGTCATTGGCTTGTCGGGCTGCATATTGCGCTGGATGCGTTCACTCATCTTCATAGCGTCTCCTTTCCGCGGACCCTGCCGCACGGGCAGAGATCAGGCGGAGCACATCAGCTTCTCGAACAGCATGGACGACATATAGCAGTCTGTACTCAGTAGTAAGTCCAATGCATGCCAGCCTGACTTCTTCATCAGGACTCGCGTCCTCATAGCGTGCAAGCTGATCGAGAAAGACCTCACGAGCCTGCTCGAATCGGACACCATGTTGTCGTGCATTCCTGACCGCCTTCTCGCTGTCCCAGACAAACGCCTGACCGTCCAGAGTCGAGAACACGTCCATATAGCTATTGTATATACATTTGAGGAGCATCTTATCGTCTGCGTGGCGGACTTGTTTGATATGTCTGCCTGGGTGTGGAAACCTACAACACACTGAGACAAGAGGGATTGTGTGCGCGGGCAACGTCCACCGCAAGCAACGTCCACTGCACAACCTTCGCTCCAACCGTGTGTTCTTTCCTGTGTGGATGAAAGGAAGTACACGATGACGATGACGAGGAAACTTGCAGGTGCTGTTCTTTTTACGGGGCTGCTTAGCCCGGCAGCATCTTTGCTGGCGCAGGGTCCGCCGCAGGGTTACAACCAGCGCTACGGCCAGGGACAAGGCTATGGTCCCGGACAAGGTCAAGGCTACGGCCCAGGGCAGGGACCCGGCGGGTATGGACAGGGCGGGTGGGATGCACCGCCATCGAACTTCACGCGCGACATTCAGCGGAACGGCTTCCGTGACGGCATCGAGGGCGCACGCAAGGACGCACAAAATCGCCGTTCCATTAATGTGAGAAACCGCGACGAGTACCGCAATTACCGCGGACCGGATCGCCGAGCATATCGCCAGGCGTTCGAGCGTGGCTACCAGACCTTCTGGAATCACCAGCGCGGACCCGGACCTGGGCAGGGATATGGACCGGGTGGACCTCGTCCTTACTAAACCGCGCAACGCAAGACAAGAATGCCCGCCACGCTGGCGGGCATTCTTGTTTTACGCACCCCTAGTTTTGTGTCAGTGAAGTTAAAACTTTGAGACCATCCACACACCAACCACCATTAGGGCACCACCCATCATGCGCAGCGGTGAAGCGCTGTGCTGCTTCAGGCCCAGCAGTCCGAAGTGGTCCAGGGCGATGCTGGCCACGATGGAAGCGGTAATGCTGACGCCGGTAAAGATGCCCGACCCCAGCTTTTGCGCCAGCATCAGACCGGTGAAGGTTGTCACAATCGAGATCAGACCTCCGGTCCAGGCCCACCAGGGCACCGCGTTGATCTGCACCGCGACCGGCACTGGCTGACGCACAATTGCCTGCACCAACAACACGCCGGCCAACCCGCTGGCGTACACCCAGAGCGTGGCCCATACGGGCAGGGCAAGCTGCGTCTTCAACTCGGCGTTGGTGCCGGACTGAAAAGGATTGGCCGCACCCGCCAGGAGTGTAAAAAGAATTGCGATCCACTGCATGCTGGTTGGACGGCTGTTCCCTTCGCCCCAGCCGTCATCGCTCGATTAAATCTTTCTCCGCCTAAAACCTCAGTGGCTTATGTGACGGAGCGGTCTAGCGATACTGCTCGTTGAAGCGCTTACCGGCAGCAAGCATGGCAACGGCTTCGTTGATCCTGCGTTCGCGCGTATCGGGCCGCTTTGCGGAATTGATCCAGTCCAGGTATTCGCGCCGGCAACTGGGTGGCAGCTTCTGAAATGTGCCATGGGCGGGTTTCGACTTTTCCAGCGCTATAGCGAACTCCGGCGGCGCTGGGATAGGAGCTTTGGCGGAAGCGCGCCTGCCGCTCGCCATGGACGTGCCTGCGCAATGAATGTATCGGCGTTATCCGCAGCCGCATGTCGATCCGCGAGGGACGCGCCTGCGAATGTCTTCTTCGACGTCGCCACGATAAAGGAAGTATAGTGCCGAAATTCACCCGGAGCCGACTTCGACCTGGAGTGCGCACGGCCGCGGCCAAATCATCGCTGGACGCACATATACTGCTGGAAGCATGAGTGAAGCAGGCCAGACCCCACAAGCGCGTGTGATGGAGATCCAGGAGATTATGCAGCTCCTGCCCCACCGCTACCCTTTTCTGCTGATCGACCGCGTGCTCGAGGTCCAGCCGAAGCAGCGTATCGTCTGCATCAAGAATGTGACCGCCAATGAGCCGCATTTCCAGGGGCACTTTCCGGATTACCCGCTGATGCCCGGCGTTTTAATTGTCGAGGCCATCGCGCAGGCGGGCGGCGCGCTGTTGCTACGCGAATTTCCTGACCGCGACAGCAAGCTGATGGTCTTCACCGGCATTGAAGGTGCGAAGTTTCGCCGCCCTGTAACGCCGGGCGATCAACTGCGCATTGAGGTTGAGGTGCTGCAGTGGCGGTCGCGTGCAGTGAAGATGCGCGGCGTGGCTACTGTGGAAGGCAAAGTCGCCTGTGAAGCCACCGTCATGTGCCAGTTGGTACCCCGCCCCGGCGCAAAAACACCTGCTGCCGTTCTGCCCGCGGAGACACTGCCGGTGGTGCCGGAGCCGGTCTCGGCAGCGACACAGACACAACCCGTCGAAGGCGCTGCATGCCAGCCCGATCCGTTCTCTGAGTCCAACGCGTTGCCGGAAGCCGCGGTCTAGCCCGTGGCGGTGCATGGGAGTTCGATCGTTTCACCGGGAGCCGTGATTCCCGCAAGTTGCGAGATCGGACCCTTCTGTACCGTGGGGCCGAACGTTGTGCTGGGCGAACGTTGTGAACTGGTCAGCCACGTGGTGCTTGACGGCCACCTGACTATGGGCGGCGATAACCATGTGTTCCCGTTTACGTCGCTGGGCTGTTCGCCGCAGGACCTGAAGTATGGCGGCGAGCCGACAAAGCTGACCATCGGCAGCGGCAACACCATTCGCGAAAACGTCACGGTCAGCCGCGGAACGGTAGGGGGCGGCGGCGAAACACGCATCGGCGACGGCTGCCTGATCATGGCCTATGTTCATATCGGGCACGACAGCCGCATTGGCAATGGCGTTATCCTGGCGAATGCCGCAACACTGGCGGGCCACGTAACCGTGGAAGACTTCGCCGTGGTGGGTGCGCTGAATCCGGTGCATCAGCATTGCACCATCGGAACCTATAGCTACATCGGCGGCGGAACCACCATCACGCAGGATGTGCTGCCCTACAGCCTGACCAGTGTACGCCGCGAAAACCGCGCTTTTGGCCTGAACCGCGTGGGTCTGGAACGCCGCGGCTTCACGCCGGACGAGCTGCAGCAACTTCGCTCTGCTTACCGGCTGCTGCAGGGCAGCAAGCTGAATACGACGCAGGCGCTTGAGGCCATTCGAGAGAAGGTCGCAGACGGTGTCTTTGGACCACGCGTCGCCTACTTGGCAGAATTCATCGCGAAGAGTGAACGCGGCGTTATTAAGTAACGTATGCCCACGCTCCTTGTTGTCGGACCCTATAGATTTTTCTTCTACGCCAATGAAGGGCAGGAGCCTCCCCATGTTCACGTCGAAGCCGGCGATCGGCATGCAAAATACTGGCTGATGCCGGTGCGGCTTGCCAGTAACCTGAAATTCCGGTCTCATGAACTGAAAGAAGTCGAAGCGCTTGTCACCAGTCATTCGGAGCGCTTCCTGGAGTCATGGCATGCCTTCTTTAAACAACGTTGAAGCTGAAATGCTCGCGAGAAGCGTGGTCGCGCAGGACGCTGGCCTGAACATACTCTTGCAGGATGGTCGATCTTTCCAAGTGCCGTACGGGAAGCTGGCGCGACTTGCGGCAGCAACCAGCGAACAGCGAAGGAACTTTCGGATGATTGCCGACGGTGAAGGCATCCACTGGCCCGAGTTGAATGAAGATCTTTCGATCCGAGGATTGTTTCGCGATTTTAGTGATGTAAAGAAGTCTGCGATGGAAGAAGTCCCTCGTCTGATTGCGGAGTTGTACAGGGTTACGCGGCGTCTGGGTGGTTTGTTCAGTCGGCCCTTCACGCCGGACGGACATTTGGTCGGCAGCATCGGAGAAGTCGTTGCTGAATACCTCTATGATCTGGTTCTGGAGAACTGTTCCACGCCGCAGATCGACGCACACACAAGGCAGGGACAAACAGTTCAGATCAAACTGACCGGCGAACAGGGAAAGTCGTTCGGCTTTCGTTGGTCCGGTGCAATGGAAATAGCGCATGCCGATCTGCTCGTTTGTCTGAAGCTCACTTCCAGCGGATTCGAGGAAATCTATGCGGGAGAGTTCCCTGTCGATTTTTTGACCGGGCGAGCGGATAGCAGCAATGGGCAACTTGCAGTCGGTGTTGCAAAGCTGAAGGCCCGAAATCCGGCAACTCTGCCTCAAGTGCGTTCTCTTGCACAGTTCAACGCACTTTTCTTGTCAGACCTCGAGCAAGCTGCCTGATTTGCAAACAAGGTATGGGTGTCTCTGTATCCAGTTACCTTGCAGGACTTATTGCGAAGAGTGAACGCGGCGTCATCAAGTAGCGTATGCCTCTTAGGCCTGGTGCGAGTGCCGGAGCGAAGGAGACGATATGAGGAATGCTTGGAAAGCATTGCCTGTGCTGCTTGCTACTGCGTGCGCGTGTTTTGCGCAGACCGCCTGGCAGGTTCCAGATGCTGCCGCCATCCATGCTGAAGTAAACAGTGTCATGGCGCGGACACATGCGAACGGCCTTGCACTCGCCGTGGTCGATCATGGGGAGGTCGGCTTTGTGAAAGCTTATGGCGTGCGCAATGCAGCGGGTGATCCGCTATTGACTGACACTGTGATGTACGGTGCATCGCTCACAAAGACGGTGTTTGCGTACACGGTAATGCAACTGGTCGATCAGGGCCGGATCGATCTCGACACGCCCATTGCGGCCGATCTGGACAAGCCGCTGCCGCTCTATGGTCCAGACCCGGTCTTCCCGGACAAATACGGCCCCTACAAGGATCTGGCGGACGACGATCGCTGGAAGCGGATCACGCCCCGCATGTGCCTGAATCATACGGCGGGCTTCCACAATTTCTGGTTCCTTGAGCCGGATAGCAAACTGCATATCCACTCCGATCCGGGCACGCACTTCAGCTACTCCGGCGAGGGTTTCATCCTGCTGCAGTTTGCCGTGGAACATGGACGTGCGGCACAGGGACTGGGCCTGGACGTGGGCGACCTGACCAAAGCGACTTTCGACCGGCTGGGTATGACACGCACGAGCCTTACCTGGCGTGAAGGGCAGGACCCCAATGTTGCCAACGGATGGAATAATCAGGGTCAGCCGCAGCCGCACAGCAAACGCAGCAAGGTGCGCGCAGCCGGGTCAATGAACACAACTATCAACGACATGGCAAAATTCATGGCAGCCCTGGTGCGCGGCGACGGCTTGACGGCGGCTTCGCGTGCTGAGATAACGAAGCCTGTCTTCCACATCGCAACCGCCAGCCAATTCCCCATGTTTCTGCCCGATGCACCGGCGGCAAAGCAGCGTCGGGATCTGTATGCGGGATTAGGTGTCATTGTCTTTGATGGTCCGCAAGGCCACGCTTTTTACAAGGGCGGCCATGACGACCAGACAGCGAACACGATGGTCTGCATTGAAAAAAGTAAACGCTGCGTGCTGATCCTTTCAAATGACGTACGCGCCGAGGCTGGTTTGCTGAGCTGGTCCGCTTTGTACTGGGCGAAACCAGCGTGCCATACGACTGGGAGTACACGGATCGCGCTGGCAAATCCTGACCCCGCCATCTACTGGACGCCACACTGTAATGTCATGGCTTGCTCATCCTTTCGCATTACAGTTGCTTCCGCACGCCCGCCTCACGCTCCAGCAGCTTGACCTGCTCTTCCAAGGAACCCTCCATGGCTGCCTTGGCCTCACCTGTACGAAAGGTCAGGGAAGATAGCTTGCCGGTAATGTCTTCTTCAAGGAACGCAAAAGCGGAGTAGAAGGCCAGTGCCGCAAGCAGCAACCCAATCCATCCTGTCATGGTGGAGAGCAGCGGCTGATCGCTAAGTGCGAGTACGGCCGAGCCTGTAGTGCGCACCGCCGAGACAATCAACATGGCGCCCAGCAGCGGCTTGCCGCGAAGCGTTACCGCTGTCAGCAGAAGCAGGCAAACAACGACGCACATCAGAAATGCGGCCGCGGTGTGGCTCCGTGCCGGCGCATGCAGCCACAATCCAAGCCCCTGGGCAAGCCACACAGAGCCAAAGATGGCGTAGCTGGTAGCGCCGCCGCCATCCCTTGTAAGAAACGCCATTACAGACGGA
>CAXUEW010000032.1:0-7386 GCA_964250115.1 uncultured Terriglobus sp. | reverse complement strand
GGAACCAGTTCCAGCGGTGCCACAAAGGCGATCAGAATGATTGCCAACAGGGACGACTCCGAAGCCGGAATCCAATGCAGCTGATAGGCGCTGATCAACGCATTACCCACGCCGAAGGCAAAGGCAGCCAGCGGGATCGAACTTGCGTAAGGACGGAGGACAATTTGAACCGGAACATCTGCCATGATCCAGTGAGATTCTGCTCACGGCGACACAGCGGTCTGTCTCTTTGAATAACGCGCCCCATGCACGCGTTGGCGTCTTCTGTCGCGAACGCGCGTGAAGAGCCGATCCCCCAGCATGAGCCGCTTAGCGGTGAAGCTGTTGCCTGGTCTCTGTAAGGTCTAGTTCATTCTGGATTTTTGTCAGTACAGAGTCGCCGATATGGCCTTCATCTCGCAGCCGAATGGCGGTTGCCCGTTCGACTTCCATGGCCTGCCGGGTCATGTCGCTGTACCGCTTGAAGAACTCCGGCACGCGTTTGCGTAAACCGCCGGACTTGACCTTTCTGTAGTCAAGCGCCTCAAGCCGGTGCCGGTAACGCTCCAGCAGGTGTTGAAAGCCACGGTCGAACTGCCCGTCATCACCCCGCTGTTCGCCCTCGAGGAACTGGATGGCTTCCTGCAGCACAAGCCTTCTCGCGTTCAATTCTTCATCGCCGTCGCCCCGGTTGCGGAAACGCAGCATGCGGATGACCTGCGGCAGGGTAAGCCCCTGCCCGACCAGCGTCACAAGGATTACGGCAAAGGTAAGAAAAAGTATAAGGTTGCGTTGCGCGAAAGGCTGACCGTTCGACAACGTCTCTGGCAGGCTGAAAGCGGCGGCTAACGCGACTACACCGCGCATGCCTGTCCATCCAAGAACAAACACGTCCTTGGATGGCGGCACCGGCTGGTTCCTGCGCAGCACAACTGTGTTGAAAAAGTGCGCGCCCCACATGGCAGGGTAGATCCAGAGCAGGCGCAGAACGACAAGGATCAGGCTGAAAACCACACCATAAACAAGCAGGGTGCGAACACCGTAGCCACGAATACCCGTCATAACCTGCGGTAACTGCAGGCCGATCAGCAGAAAGACCATGCCATTCAGAACGAAGTTGAGGCTCTCCCAGCCATGCTGCACCTGCATGCGCGTTCGGGGCGAGAAGATTTCCGTGCTCTGCCGTCCCAGGTAAAGTCCACAGGCAACAACGGCAAGAACGCCGGACGTGTGCACTTCCTCCGCGGCAAGGTACGCAGCATAGGGTGCAACCACGCTGATCACCATTTCCACCGGGCCGTCATCGATCCATCGCTCGACAAACCAGACGCCCAAACCCACCAGCAGGCCCACGGCTACGCCGCCAGCAGCCAGCCAAAGCAGCCGCAACGCACCCTGCGAGATGGAAGGTGTCGATCCGGTTTGCAGCATCTGCACGCCAAACTCAAGCGCCAGCAGGCCCGTGGCATCGTTCAGCAGGCTTTCGCCCTCAAGGATCTCGACGACGCGCGCCGGCAGACCCAGCTTCGACGCCATGGACGTGGCGGCGATCGCGTCTGTCGTTGCCACCACGGCGCCGAGCAGGAAGCCGCTTTTGAAATCCAGAGCGGTAATGAAGCGGTCTGAAAAGAGCGCGACCGCGATCACGGTAAGACCGACAAGGCCAAAGGCCAGCATGAGCACCGGAACCAGGTTGTGGCGAAACTCTCTCCAACTGGTCTGCCATGCGGCCGCGAACAACAGAGGCGGTAGAAAGACCAGGAACACCAGGTCGGGGCTTAGCGGCATGCGGGGCACGTGCGGGATGAAACTCACAAACAGCCCGGCGATAACCAGCACAATTGGATAGGGCGTCTTCAGCCGGTCTGCGGCTACGGCAAAAGCAGCCACGGCGATAAGCAGCAACAAGATAACCAACTGGATTCCATGAACCCCTGACATTCTTCTCCCAGCCGCTGCTCAGCGTTTGCGCACGTGGCATCGACGAACCGGTTAACTATGTTGTCCTCCGGTTTGACGTCTCCCATTAGATTTCTGCAAGGAAAAACTTCCCGCCGCAGGCTTTGATGCTTCTGAGAGTTACACCATGGTTGGAAGTGGGGTAAGCTGCAGCGCTGCAAGCACGTCCAGGATGCTGCCTGCCGTTGCAACTCGCGGCGAACCATGTCCGCGATGCAGGCCGACCGGGGCGCGCGTTGACTGCTCTAACCACAATGAGCCGGAGTCTCCCGCGTCGCTCAACACGTAGTTCGCGTCGAATGCGATGTCGGCAGCAATCTGGATGGTATCGCCATCGACCTGCGTGATGACACCCTCTGTAACTCCGGTTACCGCGCCTGATTTGCAGACACGCATACCCACGGCTGCTGCCTTTGGAACAGCCACGGCGCCCAGCGCAAGCTGCGCATTCAGCACGGTGGCTCTCGTATCCAGCCGCGCTGCCGCACAATCAAGCTGCACGTTCGCCTTTGCCGCGTGTGTGGTGGCAACGTGGTAGGGCGCGTACTCCGCCGCCGGCTGATAGATAGCCTCGTCCGCGACGTACGGCGACAAGTCAGAGTTGCACAATACGTGGTATGCGCTGATGATCCATGTCGCGCCCAAAGCGTCGCGCCCAAAGTAGCCAAGCGTGCCCGGCTCAGCCACACGCGCATTCAACAGACTTATGCCGCCAAGCAACGGGCGGTACTGCAGGTCGGCGTTGTTCATGGCCACATTGCCGATTTGCTGTTCTTCAAGGCAATGCGCTGCGCCGCGTTCAAGCCGGGCATGAGTGTCAAGCCGATGTGATCTTCAACCCAATCGACGGACTGGATGTATTGCTCCAGATGGAAGGGCGGCTTGTAGGTTGCGACATTTGGCATGACAAAGGCGATGGACTTCCATGCTCCACTATCCTTCACCACAACAATTTTGTAGAAGTGCGTGGGCACCGCCACGCCCTTGCCAATGGTGATGTAACTTATGGTGCCGTTCGCCGTGGCGGCGTTATCTTCTTTTGGGTCGTAGAACATCGGCCCGGTGAACTCGTAGGCTTCGGAATATGTCATTACCCAGGCACGGGTCAAGTCTTCCAGGCTTTTCCAAGCCTTCTGGTTCAGTGCAGGCCATTGCGGGGCCATGTTCGACATGAAGAAGGTTTCCGTCTTCAGCCTTTGATTCTTGCCTTGGTTGCCCGCAGGCGCCTGGTGGCCACGATCGTAGCCGGTGCGGTTGTAGTCCGCCGAAGTAGATTTGGGTCCGCGCAAGACATCGTCCGTCGGGAACTTCTTTTCACGCTTCGTGTCCGTCCCAAGCTGTTCCTTACGGACGTGCTCGCAGACCCAGAAGGGAATCTTGTCGAGTGAGCTGTGCTCCAGCACATAGCCGTCACGATAGACATACTCCGTTGGGCCAAGGTCGGCGGCACGTTTCACGGGCATACCCATAAAGCATTCATTGGCTACCTGCTGCTTCTGCTGGTCGGTGAGCCCGGCTTCGCGTGCAACGTGTGTTGTCGCAATGGCTGCGCGTATGTGCACCTGGCGGTGGGTAGCACAGCCAAGACAGGTGAGCACCAGCCAAAGCGGCGCAAACAGGAAGCGTCTCATCCAAATCTCTTTTCCACGAGCGACTCTTTATAGCCCGTCCCCGAACCGAGCGCCAGTGTAGAAATGCAGCAGCGCCGAAATTCTGACGGTTGGTTGCGCACACCTGGCACAGTGCAAGTGCGGCGCTGACTCGCGCTCACGCGAGCATGCTAAGGTTTGTTTCGCGCGCTGCCGCTTGCGCACCGAACGGATCAAAGTGGCCGGCATCAGGATTGGAAGTTACGGCCAGCATCTTTTCCAAATCCGCGATCACCTTTGCCCGCTGTTCTGTAAGGAGGTTCTTTTCTCCATAAAGCCGGTCGAAAGGGGGAAAGCCAAATGCCAAGGTGTGCTGGATCGGAATGTTCATCACAAAAATCGAGCAACGCTTGCGCTACTCTGACCGCAAGTTCTTGGTCATTAACACTGCGAACAAGGAACAGTGAGCGTGACAGCCATTGGACCCATTGAATTCATGCAAGTACAACTTGGCTGCAGTCGCATCCACGTATGCAGCCGCCGCAAGACGCGCGAACTGGTGCTGGGCCCTGCTGCCCTTCACGATGACTTGTTCAAGGTCCCACACGCAATCGGCGTAGCGTGCCCGCAAGACGGGATTGTGAACTTGCTGCGCCCGCTCAGCCCAGTGAGCGATGGTTCCGCCGTCCAGCTTGTCTAGGTCTGGTGACTGAAACGAGGAGCCGTCCTCCAACTTCCCCTCGAATAATGGTGCGAAAAACGTGCCCCATGGACTGTCGCCATTGCGCCGCTCGTGGAACATAAACGCGGAATCTTCCGCGAGGTACGCTTTCCAGTCTTCGTCGTTGAGCTCAGCCGGCGGACGAACGCTCCTAATGTCCTGTCCGACTGAAACTTCCATGAACGGTTCGCTGCGCCTATCATGACGGTCGAGAACTTCTTGGAGCCACTTTGGAAGTTTCATTGCGATGATGCTCTCACGAAGCAAAGAGCGGCATATCAATGCAGTGCCTGTAAAGGATTGTTTGACCGATTCCTATGACGCCTTCGGACGTGATTGTACGTTCGCAGGAAAGAGTAATAACGACAACAAGAGTGACTACTTCCACAACGCGGCAGAAACTTAGTTTGAAATTTCCGCAGGCTTGTCTGGTTGCGACTGGTAGATTTCCTCCACGCGTTCCAGCGTGTCGATCTCGTCCAGCGGCTTGTCCCGCCGTATTTGCAGGATGCGCGGGAAGCGCAGGGCGAAGCCGCTGCTGTGGCGGTCGCTGCGCATGATGTTGTTGAACGCAACCTCCAGGATGACCATCGGCTCGACTGTGCGAAAGTGGCCGAACTCCTCCAGGGTGTGTGTGCGGCACCACTCGGTCAGTTCGGTGATCTCCACGTCGGTGACACCGCTGTAAGCCTTACCCACGTTCAGCAGATCGCCGCTAGGTCCGCGCACGGCGAAGGTGTAGTCCGACAGGAACTGCGACTTGCGGCCCTGACCGTACTCGGCACCAGTGATGACTACGTCCAGGGTGTCCAGGTGGCGTTTCAGCTTCATCCAGCTAAGTCCGCGGCGGCCCGGCTGGTACAGCGATTCGGACGCCTTGATCATCACACCCTCATTGCCGCGATCGCGTGCGGAGACGTAGGCGCGGTCAAGCTCTTCGGCGGAGTGCGCCTTCACCACGGGCGACAGGCGCAGGCGCTGTTCGCCCTTTGCTTTACCTTCTGACTCATCGACAAACAGGCCGCCCTTTGGCACCGAAGGCGGCAGTTCCAGCGGAGAGCAGGTCACGCGCTGCATCGTCGTTGCCAGTGCCTCAAGCCGTTCGCGACGTTCGCGCAAAGGCAGTTCCAGCAGCAGGGCACCGTCTGCGAATAGCAGATCAAAGCACATAAAGACGACCGGTACGCCTACGCGAATCTCGTTTGTTACGCGCTTGCGTCCGAGCCGTGGCGACAGCACCGCAAAAGCCATGGCGCGATCTGCGCGTACATCCCAGGCGAGCACTTCGCCGTCCAGGATGACGCCGCTGCCCGCGCCGCTCACGCGGGCGAAGGCTTCGACGATCTCCGGGTAGCTGGCCGTCACATCCTCGCGATTACGCGAGTACAGCGCAACGCGCCCCGGCTGCGAGCTGTCTCCGCAGTGCAGCTGGATGCGCATGCCGTCGTACTTGTCCTCCACCTGCGCGCTCATGCGCAGCACTTTCACTGGCGTGTCTTCCGGGATGGAGATATCTGCGGCGGCTGTGCCGTCATGCAGAGCCTCCGCGACAGTGGGTGCATCCGCTTCCGTGCTGCTGTCAGCCACAACGGAGATGTCTGCTTCGCGCGCTGCCTCCGGCTTCGAGGCGAAGCGGGCAACTGCCTCCTCTGTGGTCTCGACGGGCGATGCAAGCATGAAGCCAAGCGGATGGAACAGCCGCATGCGTGCCGTCTCCAGCGTGCCCGCAAAGGCCATCTCCGTGGCGCGCGACAGGTCCGCTTCCAGCATCACGGCATTGCGCAGCGCGGGCAGCGGCTGTTCGCTTGCGACGGCAATAGCCTCCTCCACCAGCGCCTGCTTCACGCCGATGCGCATGTCGCCATTGATCAGCTTGATAAGGTACTTGGCCTCCACGGGCGTACAACGCCGCAGCAAACCAGCCAGCAGCGTCTGTCGCGCGGCGGTGGTCTTTGCAAGAGGAGTCTGCGCAAATGCTGCTTCGATCTCGCGCAGGGTAAGCGACGGTTCGGGCGTGTGGCCCTGCTCCGTAAACAGGTCGCCCGCCGCAGCACCCAGGTCGCCGTGCCTGCGCCACGCTGCCTGGAACTGCGTCTCCGTAGGCGAGACGATCTCGCGCACGGTCTTGGTCAGCATGGCACCGCCGATGTTCAGCTTGCGGGTGTCGGCCTCGCTGAACGCCTCACCGGAAAGGTACATGGCGAACAGGCCCGCATCGTGCACATCGCCCGCATCGCGTGCGGCGATAATGCCGGCGGCAATGGCCGCGCGTTTTTTTAGGCGGCTGCCGGTTGCGGCCAGCTCGTCGGCCAGTTGTGCGAGTTGGAGGAAGAGAGCCATGGCTGCATGTTCAGAGATGCCTGTTTGCTCTCCCGGTTTGGATTAGACTCTGCGTAGCGGCTAACCGAGACGGCAGAATGGGTCCTATGGAAATACATCTCACTCCTGAAATGCAGCAGATCATTGACGATTCGCTCACGGACGGTTTATGTCACTCGCCTGAAGAAGCGACTCTCTTGGCGCTGCGGCAATGGAGAAGTGACTGCCTGGCGGCCTCCATTGGGCCAGACAAGCTACAGGAAGTGCTGCGGAAGGCAGCAAGCGATACACGTCCCGGCAAGCCCGCAGAGGAAGTTTTCGCACGACTGGTCGATAGCTATCGCGATCCCGAACAGTCAAGACACACAGCCGATGCGGCTTGAGATTGCACCGGAAGCAGCAAACGATCTACTTGAGATCTCTTACTACATTGCTCAGGACAAACCATCTGCCGCAGAGCGATGGCTCAAGCGTATTTATGACGAGATCAAGACAATCGGACGCAACCCACTGCTATTCCCGGTAGAGCGGAAAACAGGCCTTGGCTTCCGCCAAGCACCGTTCGGACGGTACCTGATCCTCTTCCGTGTGACTGGAGAGCTTGTCCGCATCGAACGTGTGCTGCACGGCATGCGTGATCTTCCGCAACATCTGCAATAAAGCGGCTACCAGACTGTTCGCGCGGCGTGGCTGTGAAAGCTGTACAGTGGACGGCATGCTTCGGTCTCTGCCTGCCTTGCTCCTCGCTGTTCTCTGCGCACCCGCTGCTTTTGCCGCTGCGGACTGCGCCTCGTTGAAGTCGCTGCAACTGCAGGATGC
>CAXUEW010000031.1:15514-21331 GCA_964250115.1 uncultured Terriglobus sp. | reverse complement strand
ACAACAATAAGCACGGCATCCGCCTCTGCCATGGCCTGCTTGGACCGTGCAACGCCAATGCGCTCGGCTTCATCGCTTGTCTCGCGCAGGCCTGCCGTATCCAGTAGTTCTACCGGGATGCCTTCGATCGCTACGCATTCCGCGATGATGTCACGCGTGGTGCCTGGTACGGCGGTGACAATGGCCCGCTCGTGCTCCACCAACCGGTTGAAGAGTGAACTCTTACCGACATTTGGTTCCCCCACAATGGCGAGCCGCAGTCCCTCTCGCATGACCCGGCCATGCGCAAAGCTGGCCAGCAATGCCGCAGTGGGAGGCAGCAGCAGGCGGATGCGATTCAGCAGTTCGCCGTGCGGCATAGTGCTGATGTCGTCTTCGGCGAAATCGATCCCAGCTTCCAGGCTCGCGATCAGCTCCAGGAGGGCCTGCTTGACCGGGCGTACAACGGCAGCGATGGACCCACCCATCTGCTCTGCCGCCAGCCTTGCCTGCGCAAGCGTTTGCGCTTCGATCAGATCGCGGACAGCCTCGGCACCGGTCAGATCGAGCCGCCCACGCAGAAACGCTCGCTCGGTGAACTCGCCGGGGAGTGCAGGCACGGCGCCCTGATCTACGCACGCCCGAACCAGCCAATCCAGCACCACGGGCGATCCGTGCGTAGTGATCTCGACGACATCTTCGCCCGTGTAGCTGTGCGGTGCAGGGAAGTACGTGACCAGTGCATCGTCGATGCGTTGCCCGTCTTCGCCGCGAAGAAGGCGGTAGTGTGCCATGCGCGGCGCAAAGGTGTGATCGTCGGCGAACACTGTCTGCACGATGGGCAATGCTCTTGACCCGGACATGCGCACGATGCCGATGCCGCCCCGGCCGGGCGGGGTGGCGATCGCGACGATCGTGGCGGACTCGGAAAGATCGTGCGCGATGCTCATGTTGAGATACAGGCTAACCCGGTTCGCAGCCGCTCACGGGAACAGCTAGCGGCGCCGGAAGCGTTCGCGGATGTTGCGTGCTCGGTCGTCGCGTTCGCGGGTCTGCCAGTTCTCTGGATACAGCACAACGAAACGCGCCGGACCTTCGCCGCTGGATTCCGTTCGCAGACCTTCTTCGCGCTTCAGCACCAGGTGCAGCATGCGGCGTTCGCGCGAACTCATGGGATCGAAGGAGTAAGGCCGCTTGCTTTCGCGGACAGCGGCGATCCCTCCCTGTGCGGTCTTCAACAGATCGCGGTTGCGTGCGGCCTTGAAGCCGTTGGCGTCGAAGGAAATGCGATCGTGCTCGTCAGGTTCCAGCCGCAGAATCTTGGCACCAATGTGTTCCAGCGCACGCAACAGTTCGCCATCACGCGCTGTGAGCAACGATGCGTCCGGCCCGCTGATTTCCACGTAGATCAGCCTGTCTTCCAGGCCGTCCGGGTCGGCTGCGCCCGCGCCCGCTGTAATGCGGTACTTCAGGCGCAGGCCACCGGTCGTGGTCAGCAGCTTCAGGAAGTCAGACGTTTGCTGCGCGGCGGTCTTCAGGTCCTGCATGGTGTTTAGCGCTTTCCCTGGATGGTTTTAGCCTGCGGAGCACCGGTCTTGCGGCGCGCGCGCTTTGCGGCAATCTCGCGCATTTCGCGGCCTTCCTTGGTCTGATTCATAGCGTATTGCGCGCCAATCATCAAGAGGTTGCCGACGCACCAGTACAGCGCCAGGCCGGCCGAGTAGTTCCACGTGATGTAGCCGGAGAAGACGGGCATCATGAACGCCATCATCTTCTGCTGCTGCGGATCGACACCCGGTGCGGGCATGTAGAACTGCACCAGGAACTGCGACACCACCATGACGATGGGCAGGATGTGGTACGGGTCGGCACTGGTCAGGTCGTGCAGCCAGAACCAGTGTGCCTCGCGTAGTTCGACCACCTTGGGCAGCATGCCAAGCATGGCGAACAGCAGCGGAAACGTCAGCAGCGTGGGGATGCAGCCGCCGAACATGTTCACGCCGTTTTCCTTCTGCAGCGCCATGATCTCGGTGTTCATCTCGGCGCGCTTAGGGTCGGTCACCTTGTACTTGGCGTACTTGGCCTTGATGGCGTCCATCTGCGGCTGAATGCGCTGCATCTTCAGGCCGCTGCGCATGGTCTGGTAGCGAAAGGGCAGCATGACCACGTTCAGCAGGATGGTCAGCACCACAATGGCCCAGCCCCAGTTGCTGGCGATGTGGTCGTGAATGCTGTTCAGCAACCAGAACAGAAACTTCGCGATGGGGCCCCAGAAGCCAAAATCGACGACCGGTTCCAGCGTGTCACTCGAACCGGACACGGTAATGGTTTTCAGGACATCAACTGACTTGGGACCGGCGTAGATCCGAGCCTGGGTTGTGCCGCTTGTGTCGCCAAGCGCGACGCCTACGACAGGAACGTCAATGGGCTTGCCCGTAACCTTGCCCTTGTCGCTGCCGGTGCGTGCCAGCTTCTGCACGTCAATGGTGTTGTGCAGCGTAACTGCTGTCGCCGATTGCGAGTCATCCGGCAGGAAGATGGCGGCAAAATAGCCGTCAGACGTGCCTGCGTAATTCAATGGCGAGTTCAGCGTGTCGCCGCCGCTGATCTTCTTGAACTCGATATGGTCGGCCTTGCCGCCGCGCATGGTCTCGATGCGCGATCCGTTGTAGTCCAGCACCTGTTCCTGATCGCCAAAGCCTGCGGGCCAACTGATCAGGCTGCGAACAGGCGCGCCGTTCTGCTTCACGCTGGTCTCGGCCTTGACCACGTAGCTGTTGTCGAAGTGGAAAGTCTTCAGGACTTCGACACCGCCCTGCTGCAGGTGGAACTTGAGTTCACCCGGCGCAGCGATGTGGCCGGTCGTGTCCGTCGGTACAAACAGCGCGTTGCGCAGGCCGTCGGTCATCGTCTTGTCATACGTGTAGAGCGACAGCGGAAAGCCGTACTGCTTTGCAGCCGCTGCGTTCACCAGGTCCAGGGGGGCGCCATAGCGATCCTTGAACTTCTTCAGCACCCAGTTCCGGACTTCTGCGCCACGGTTGCTGAAGGTGATGCGGTACAGGTCGTTCTCGACGGTCGTGGTCTGTTCGGCAGACGCAGCGATGGTTGGCATTACCGCGGCGCTGGCCGCGGGCTGCTGCACGGCATTCGCATTGAACGCGGCGGTGTGGCCGGTGGGCGCGCTCTGCGGCAGTACGGCGCTCGCCGGTGAACCTGCCTGTGTTTGCGCGGTGGGCGGCTGCAGGGGCTGCGTTTTCTTGCTGCGGTAAAACTGCAGCCCGGCAAACACGCCGAGCATAACGACCATCATGATGAGGAAGGAAGTGTTGTTGGTACCGCTTCCACCCCCGTTGGGGTTCTTAATCTCTGCCACGTTTTCCTGTCTGTCCTGTGCGGGTGCGCGACTTGATGCACCGCACACTATGGTAAATGGCGAAGGTAGTCCGCAGCGAACGTGAGTGGATCAGTATGAGTGACACACCAAGGATCAGTTTTCCCGCTGCTGAGCGCCGTGCCAGATGCGTAAAACCTCTACCGTCCGGTCTGCGGCAGAACGATACACAATAATGTAAGCCGGGAACGCCGGAACGACTAACTCCCGGGTGCCTTCTTCCAGCCCTGCCTTGCCGCTTTCCGGGAAGCGGCGCAGAAGCTGGACAGTGTCGTAGATCGTTCTGCAGACTTTGTTTGCACTCGTCAGATCGCGATGACGCTCAATGTAGCGGGAGATGCGTTGCAGATCGTCAAAGGCTGACTCGGACCAGCGAAGCCGGTTCAACGCAGTTCTTGCTGCTCAAGCCACTGGCGTACTGCGTTGTCTTCCAACATATCTCCCTGGTCGGCTTGGGCTATGCCTTCCCGCACGGCGGCGCGAAAGCGAGATCGCTCATCTACCAGGCGCAAGGCCGCATCCTTCACCAATCGCACGGCGTTTGTGCCCTCATGGGCGGCGATCTGCGAGAGCTGCGCTTCCTGTTCCGGTGAGAATTGCACTTCCATGAACACAAGCGTAGGAACCCGGGGGCAGTCTGTCAATCGTTTCGGGCGATGCGCATGCCTTCCGGTGCGGCCAGAGTGGCGTAACTCAGGGCGCCCAGCAGCGTGACGGCGCTGCACGTGGCGAAGGCGAGCGTGAAGGAGTGCGTCCGGTCGACGATGATGCCAGTCACGATCGGTGCTGCCGACGCGATGAGGAAACTGGCAAAGTTCTGCAGCGCGCCCAGTGCCGCTGTTAGATGCGGCGGGCTGACGGCCTGCACGTAGCCCCAGCCGCTGGTGCCGCCAAATTGGATCCAGAAAAAGGCAAAGCTGATGCTGAGCAGCGCTGCCGATGTGGACGTACTGCGCGCCGCGAACAGTGACGCAGCCGCGCTGAGCACCATGCCGAGCACGATCTGGGCGCGATGGATCGACGTGAGGCGAAGGCCTCGCGCAACCAGCGCGTCCGCGCAGAACCCGCTGCAAAGCATGCCCGCCGCGCCGGCAAGGAAGGGAATGGCCGCGAACCAGCCGCTTTTCGCCAGCGACAGCCCACGTTCTGCCTGGAAGTAGCCCGGCAGCCAGGAAATGTAGAGCCATGCCGTGTAGTTGACGCCGCCGAAACCGAGCATCATGCCCCAGGCTGTCCTCTGCGTCAGCAGCGCCCGGTAGATGTTGCCGGTGCTGATCGCTGCGGCGGTCTCAGGTTCGCGGTAAGGTGTTGCGCTGCGCGGCTGGTGCAGCCACACCCAAAGCACAGCCACCACCAGCCCGGCAACGCCTAGCACGGCAAACATGCCGCGCCAGCCGATGTGCAGCATCATCAGCGTGAGCAGGGGCGGCGCGGCTGCCAGGCCGAAGGTTTGGGAACTGCTCATCAGGGCGGTAGCGCGCCCGCGTGTTTTCGGTGTAAACCACTCGCGCATGCTACGGATGCCGGCGGGATAGAACGGCGATTCGCCCGCGCCCAACAGGATGCGGAAGAGGATAAATACAGGAAAACTGCGCACGGTGGCCGTCAGCAACTGCGCGCCGGACCAAACCGTAAGCCCGGCACCCAGCATGGTGCGTGTGCCCAGACGGTCCAGCCAGCCGATCAGCGGCAACTGGGTCAAGCCGTAGGCAAGTGAGAAAGCCGAGAGCAGCCAGCCCATCTGCGTGGCGGAGAGGTGCAGTTCTGCACGCACAGTGCTGTTTGCCACGGAGAGCGACGCGCGGTCGAAGAAGTTCACCACGCCCGCCAGGAACAGCAGCGACAGCGTGACGGCCTGGTGACCTCGCAGGCTGCGTTCGCTCGTGGTCGCGCTCGGCTTTCTATCCGTTCTCACCCGTACCCCATCGATGCGTCATCCTGAGCGTAACGCAGTGGAGCCGAAGGACCTGCTTTCTTTCGGGGTAATAACAAGCGCGGAAGGAAAGCAGGTCCTTCGCTGCGCTCAGGATGACGACCTTTTTCTTTACTGTCCCAAGCGCGATGCGTACAGCGTAGCCACATAACCAGCGCCGAAGCCATTGTCGATGTTGACCACCGTGACATTCGGGGAGCAGCTGTTCAGCATGCCCAGCAGCGCGGTGACGCCTCCGAAGGCCGCGCCATAGCCTACGCTGGTGGGCACGGCGATCACCGGAACGGCGACCAGGCCGCCGACCACGCTGGGCAACGCGCCTTCCATACCTGCGCAGACGATCACTGCATCTGCCTCGCGGATTGCAGGCAGGCGCGCCAGCAGGCGGTGCAGACCCGCGACGCCCACATCGGTAATGCGGGTGACACGCGTGCCAAAGAACTCCGCGGTCAGCGCGGCTTCTTCGGCGACGGGCAGGTCGCTAGTCCCGGCGCACACCACGGCAACTTGG
>CAXUEW010000031.1:14655-15504 GCA_964250115.1 uncultured Terriglobus sp. | reverse complement strand
CGTTGCTCTTTGCGGGATCGCCGCACGTGATGCAACAAGCGGCTTCGTGATATTCGGCGGCGGGCAGCAGCAGCCGGGTCGCGGCAAAGGCGGCTGCATCCGCGCGTGTGGCAAGCGCGGGCACGCCGCTGGCGTGGATGCGGCTGAGGATGGTCGCCGTTTGGTCGGGCGTTTTGCCTGCGGCAAACACGACCTCCGGCAGGCCTGACCGCAGCGACCGATGGTGATCCACATTGGCAAAGCCAAGGTCTTCAAAGGGCAGCGATGCCAGCCGGTCTGCGACTTCTTCCGAAGTACGCTTGCCCGCCTGCAATTCATCCAGCAGGGCCAGCAGCGCGTCACGTTGCATGATTTGGTCCAAGGCAGCGGGTGCCCCACTCACGCGCGAACTTGCGTGTGAGTGGGACCATGGGTGGGTTGCGGTACAAACCCGCACATCGCGAAGAACGCGATGTACGGGGCACCCATCGCGTGACGAATGTCATGGTGCGACCTCTGCCGAGAAGAGAGCCGACACCGGCAGAATGGCGTTCATGCTGCCGCTGCGGTAACCCTCGGTATCCAGCGAGACATACGTGAAACCAGCGGATTTTACCGCTGCGGTGATGCGGCCAAGCATGTCCAGCGAGAGTGCTTTTGCAAGTTCGCCGCGCTCGATTTCCACCCGCGCCACTTCACCATGGTGTCGCACACGCAACTGCCGGAAGCCGAGTTCCAGCAGGGCTTCTTCTGCGTCCTCTACCTGCCGCAGCGCCTCGGTGGTCACAGGGCGGCCATACTCCAGCCGGGACGACAGGCAGGCCGATGCAGGACGATCCCACACGCTCAGGCCGGCTGCTTGCGCCAGCG
>CAXUEW010000031.1:10712-14645 GCA_964250115.1 uncultured Terriglobus sp. | reverse complement strand
CTCTGCCTTGCCCAGCCGCGCATCGTTTAGCGGAGCGACGGCGTGGTGCTGTTGCGCAGCTCGCTGGCCGGGGCGGAAGTCACCGCTGTCGTCGCGATTCCGGCCATAGGCCATGGTGGTCATGTTTAGTTCGCGCAGCACGCCTGCCATGGTGCGAAACAGTTCATCCTTGCAGTGGAAGCAGCGCGCACCGTCGTTCCGGCGGTATTCTTCGCGCTCCATCTCGGCTGTTTGCACCACCCGTAGCGGAATGCCGTGCTGCTGCGCAAAGTCGATGGCGAAGGCTAGGTGCGTGCGCGGGAGGCTGGGTGAATCGGCAATGACGGCGATCATGCGGTCGCCCAGCAGCTGGTGGGCGACCCATGCGAGATAGGCCGAATCAACCCCACCGCTGTAGGCGACTGCGAGCCGGTCGTAGCGGTGGAGCTCTGTATGGAGGGCTGCTCGAAGGTCAACGAGTTCTTTGAACATTACCCTCTTCCTTCAAGACCGTCATTCCGACCGAGCGAAGTGGAGGAACCTGCTGTTCGAGCGCGAAGCGCGCCCGAGCTCCGTTGGCGCTGGAAAGCAGGTCCTTCGACTCCACTTCGTTCCGCTCAGGATGACGAAGTTTATAGAAACTCCATCCCACAAGGACTGACGACTAGACCACGTCGCCCGCGAGAACCTGCTCACGCGAAAGATCCTTGCGTGACGGATTCTCCAACTTCTCCCGCGTAGACCACAGGCCCGCAGACGGCGTGCTGATGTAGAACACTTCCTCGCCGTCGGGCATGGTGTTCCAACCCTCTTTCATCACGGCAGGGTTGTAGCGCGCCTGCACGGCATTGCAGTCAACGTAGCCGTAGCCAACCTGCTCGATCTCTTCCTGCGACAAGTGGCCCGGCGCGTAGGTGATGGTGAAGCGGCCTTCGCTCGAGCCGTGGATCAGGTGCGCGACGCCGTGCGGAATTTCCTGCATGTCGGCTTCCGTCTTGTAGAGCGCCAGCGTGCGCGGTGTGCCCTTATAGCCGTACTTGCGAATGAGCGCGTCCACCTCCGGCTGTTCGCCGAAGCGCTCCACGCCGGGCGCGATGATCAGCAGTTCGCCGCCATCGGCCAGTGCCATGCGGGTGCGATAAACGGCTTTGTTGGCGACCCACGTCGCGCGAAATTCGTCCGGTTGCATCACGGCGACGATCTTCTTTACGGGCTTGTCGAACAGAATGATGTTCTGTTCCTTGCTCCTGCGTGCGGCGTCCAGGTACGTATCGAGATCGTCGCCCACGTAAATGCCGCTGGTGACCAGCTTGTTGTCCGGATCGCGCTGCATGACGATCTGGAAGTAGACGTCAGGCAGGTGCTTCAGGTGCTCGTCTTCGCTCCAGTTGTAGCAGGCGCGCAGCGGCGTTACCAGGCAGCCAAGATTGTTCTCAATGCCATACACGGCGGCGGCGATGTGCGAGGCGCAAATCGTATCCTTACCGCCCAGCCCGATGTAGTAGTTCTTGTTGTGGTTCGCAAAACCCAGCACCTCGTGTGGCACCACGTGTCCCACGTTGATGATCAGGTCCCACTGCTCATCCATCAGCTTCGAGTTCAGGTCGACGGGAATGTCCCAGTCCGCAACGCCACCCGTCGTTTCCTTGACCAGCGACGCGGGAATGGTCGCGACGTGCGTGCAGCCGTTGCGCCAGTCGTGCGGAAAGATGCGATCTTCGGGGATAGACCCGAACATCCACTTGTTCTCTGCCTCAGTGTGTGGCACGTGCTGGCCCAGTGTCGGGATGACTTCCACGTGCGCGTCGGGCAGCGCGTTATAGAGGTATTCGGTGATCCATCCGCTGCCGCTGTGCGCGCGCGTCAGGTCGGGCGGCAGCAGCAGCACACGCTTCAGATCTTTGTTGATGCGGGTGCGGGCTTCGCTGAGCAGTCGGTCGCAGGCCTCTTTGATCTGCGCGTCGGATACGTGAGGGGCTTCAATCTTGAACCAGGGCACGGCAACAGTGTAAGCCCGCGTGAGAGCAGACGTCACGCACACCGCTGGACGGCTGTCGCGCCGTTGTCATCACCCACTACTATTTGTCATCCCGTAGCGCAGCGAAGGGATCTGCTTGTGTGCCGGTTCGCCCCGACCCCCCCTATGACCGCAAAATGCGTCCGTTCACGCATTGCGCGAACACTACAGCTTTCGCGCCCCATACCAGCGGCGTATGTGGGCAAACACACATGCAGATCCCTTCGCTGCGCTGCGGGATGACAAACCGAGAGAGCAGAAGGTGGACACCGAGTCCGCCGTTGACCTGGCGAGTCGTATGTCCGCGTTATGCGAAGCCAAAGCTTTAGCCCAGAAACAAGGGCCTGATGTGCCGGTCAAAAAGATTGTCCGTCACGTTGCGTGCTACTACTTCCTCGTTTGTTTCCAGCGCGTCCGTGTAGCGAGTGCCCATTTTCGCGGCCACTTTGAAGCCGACGTGCAGCAACTGGCGCAGATTCGCGTTGTATTCGGGATCGGCATCGTTGTGTCGAAGTGCGCTGATGTATTGCTCGCTGGTCCAGGTCTGCACTGTTTCTGGCAGGGGCAGCTTCGTATGGTCGATGTCGATCACCGTGGCGTATGGCGCGCAGAGTTCGTCCGCGTGGGCAAAGGCTTCCGCGTAGACCTCCTTGGCAAGCAGAAGGCCGTCACCACCCGCCTCCGCCAGGCCGATCAACTCCTCCAGCCAGGTGGTGCCGGCGGTCTTCACGTGGACGCCAGCGCCTGTGTCCCGCAGGGCTTCGCGGATGGACTGGTAGATGGAAAACTTGTCCGACCCAGAGTGCACGCTGAGCTTCAGGTTTGCAGCCAGGCCGTATTTCTGAACGGCATAGGCGATCGTTGCAAGGTCGTCACGAAACTCTTTTTCGAACTGTGTCACGTCGCCCACATAATCCACGCCCTTGTTGAAGCGGCCTGTGAACTTGGGCGCAATGGTCTGGATGGGCAGCTTCTCGTCCGCGATGGCGGCCAGAATGATCAGCAACTCGGGCGGCGTCTGCGGGCTGTCGGTCTCGTCCATGCTGATTTCGGCGACGAAGTACCCTTCGCCCTTTTTGGCGGCAATGGTCCGATAAATCTCCACCGCTTGCTGCACGGCTGCCAGGAACTGCTTCGCCGTCTTTTCCACGAAGGGCTTGTCAATCTGGAACGGCTCGGCCACACCGGGAATGGAGATGCTGCCGGTCAACTCCGGGTGGCGATCGACGAACTTCGCAATCTCTGCAGGGTCGCTCTTCTGGCCGATGTTGTCAGCCACATCGATGGTGAAGAAGTCACACGGAGCGACGAACCGCTCATAGGTGTGGAGGTTGATGTGATCGGCATCGAGAAAGTACGGCGACGTCCAGCCCAGTTCCTTCACGGCAGCGTCCGCCGCGGAGCGCGTGCCGCTGGGTTCCGAGCCGATGATCAGGTGCTCGCGATTGCTCTTGTTCCACACCGGGGCAATCTCCACGCCCACTTCGGCAGCCATGATGCATGCACGCAGTTGCGCGCGAGCCTGATGGGCAAAACGGTCGCCCATGCCGAGCGAATACTTTGGAAGCTGCATCTGTTCTCCTGTGGCGCTGCTGGGAATGTCGCAGCATCCGCACCATTGCTTACCGCTGCCACGATACCCTGTTGGCACACACGATTGCTACTCCATCCGATGCGGCTGACTTTTAACACGGAGGGCGCAATGGATGCACGGTGTGCACGGTGATTGATTTCAACCCTGTGAGGCCATCCATGCCCATTCGACTGCTGCTGTTCGCCGCTGCCCTTTCTCTGCCGTTGATGACCCACGCCCAGACACCATCGCTCGAAGACACTTACAAAGACCTGCACGCGCACCCGGAACTGTCGCACCACGAGGAGCGCACCGCCGGTATTGTTGCCGCGGCGCTGCGGCAGGCGGGCTACGCGGTGGTCGA
>CAXUEW010000031.1:4125-10702 GCA_964250115.1 uncultured Terriglobus sp. | reverse complement strand
GCGCGCTACCCGGACGGTTCGCAGGCGTTTGGCGTTGTCGGCGTGCTGAAGAACGGCCCGGGCCGCACGGTTCTGGTGCGTGGCGACATGGATGCGCTGCCCGTCACCGAAGAGACCGGCTTGCCCTACGCCTCCACCGTCAAGACGAAGAACGCCGCCGGGCAGACCGTCGGCGTGATGCAGGCCTGCGGACATGACGTACACACCACAGCGCTGATCGGTACCGCACGCGCCCTCGCAGCCGACAAGACGAAGTGGCATGGCACGCTGATGATCGTCGCGCAGCCATCCGAAGAGACCATCGACGGTGCCAAGGCCATGCTGGCTGAGGGCCTGTATGCGCGGTTCGGCACGCCCGATGCCATCGTTGGCCAGCACGACACCAACAGCCTGCCCGCAGGCAAGGTGGGCCTGCTCGCCGGGCCCATGATGGCCAGTTCCACTTCGGTCGACGTGACCATCCGCGGCATCGGCGGGCACGGCGCCTACCCCAACCTGGGCCGAGACCCCATCACGCTGGCCGCCCTCTACATTACGCAGATTCAGACCATCGTCTCGCGCGAGCAGGACCCGCAGGACCCCGCCGTGGTCACGGTAGGACGTATCGAGGCCGGCACCAAGCGCAACATCATCCCGGACGAGGTGCGGCTGGAACTGACCACGCGCGCCTTCACCGCGCACGCCCGGCAGGTCACGCTCGACGGCCTGCGCGCCATGGCCGCCGGCATCAGCACCTCCGCAGGGCTGCCCGCGGGCAAGGCGGCAGAGGTTAAGGTGCTTGAGAACGAATCCACCCCGCCGCAGGTGAACGACCCCGCGCTGACCGCGACCGTTCGCACCGCGCTCGAAGCCGCGCTAGGCAAATCGAATGTCGTCGACGCCGAGCGCACCATGGGCTCAGAGGATGTGGGAATCTTCGGCGACCCCGCCTTCAATGGCGGCAAGGCAATCCCGGTGGTTTACTACCGCCTGGGAGCGATGGACCCGGCCACGCTGAACGCCGCCTTGGCAGCAGGCACGCTGCCACCGGGCCTGCACACCAGCCGCTTCGCCCCACTGCCACAACCCACGCTGGATACGGGTGTGAAGGCGCTAAGTGCGGCAGCGGTGGCGTTGTTCCATAATTAGCCGCAGGAGCTAACAGCAAGATCAAACTGCTCTATAAAGAAATGGCCTCACTTACAGGCAAACCTTGGCTGCGGACTAATTGGCTGCAGCAACGCGCAAAGACACTAGCCAGATCAGGTAGATCGTACTGAGAACGAAATTGTTAGACGACAGGATGAAGGTTGCTATGAGAAACCAGGAAACCGCAGCGGCAGATTCAAACCCAACCGAAACTATGGACTCCAACGTTCTGCTCTCGCGACGGAAAATGCTGGCCATGGCCGCAATGGCTGGTGCCGCGGCGCTGAGCGATAACGCACTGGGCGCGGTCATGCAGCAACAGCAACAGCAACAGCGACCGCGACCGCGGATTGCGTGTCTGGTTAGCTTCTGGGGTGCACCGGGATCGCACGCGGATTGGATCATCGACAAGCTCATGGATGGTTACTGGTGGAAGGGGGCCCACACACCTTCGCGCGTGGAGGTTGTGTCTGTTTACCTCAACCAGTTCGACACAAGCGTGCTGGGCCAGAAAGTCTGCAAAGCCAGGAATATTCCCATCTTCAAAACTGTCGGTGAGGCCGTCACGCTCGGTGGGAAGGAACTTGCGGTGGATGGTGTTGTCATTGTCGGAGAGCACGGGAACTATCCGACCAACCTGAAAGGCCAGTGGCTGTTGCCGCGATGGTGGATGTACCAGCAGATGATCCGGGTCTTCGAGCAGAGTGGACGCTCTGTGCCGGTCTTCAACGACAAGCACCTGTCCTACAACTGGGACGAGGCCAAGTGGATGTATGACAAATCCCGCGAACTGGGCTTCCCTTTGACGGGTGGGTCTTCCATACCAGCCTACTTCCGCAAGCCCGAGATAGAACTCGCAATCGACACACCGATCAGGAACTCGATCGTGGTTGGAGGCACCGGAGATGAGGGCGCTTTTTTCCATTGTGCCGATGTGCTGCAGGCGTTTGTCGATCGCCGCAAGGGTGGCGAGACGGGTGTGAAGTCGGTGCAGTGCATCCGCGGGCCCGAGACGTGGAAGTGGGTTGAGCGCACTTCCTGGGCAGCCGATTTACTCAAAGCCGTACAGAGAAAGTTCGACTTGAAGCAGGGGCATTTTCAGGAAGGCCGAAACCCGAACGTCTGCATCGTGGAGTACAACGATGGGACCAATGCGGCGGTCATCTCGGGTAGAGATGTGGGATGGACCTATGCCGGCGAAATTGCCGGGCAGAAAGATCCTACGATCGTTTCCATGCTTGGCTGGCCGGGTCCATACTCGCAGTATCATGCCTCAAACGCGCATTCCCATTGGCTCATTGAGATGATGCTGACCAAGAAAGAGCCGTTCAACGCGGAGCGGCTGCTGCTGTCTACCGGCATCGTGAATTACAACATGGATTCCTGTTGGCAGAACGGCCGCTACTCCGCAGTCGGACGCCGCATCGAGACGCCGTTCCTGAACATGACGTATCGCTCGACACACGGGCCACTGTTTGAAACGGGGCCGCGACCGCCGAATGCTCCATACGGGCGGGGCTTTGAATCGTAGAGCCTGAACTACCAAATTCGTAAGACCTATGCAGTTGCCTGAGAAAACGCACGCCGCAGGTTGCCACCCAGAAATTTGCGGATGCGTGCTTCGGTGTATCCACGGCGCAGCATGGCTTCCGTGACCATGGGCAGATCGCGCACATCGCGCATGCCGCGTGCAAGCGTGGGGCCGCCGTCAAAATCGCTGCCAAGCGCTACGGCATCTTCGCCGACGAGCTGGATGGCGCGGTCGACGACACCTACCCAGTCATCGACATGCATGGCGACCTCGTCCGGCACCTCGGCACCGAGCATGGGAAACGTGGGCGCTACCACTTCGTCGATCTCGTAGATGCTCTTGTCCTTCGTGCGCTCGGGGATGCTGGTGGTGTCCCAGAAGGTTTTTTTGCGATGCGCGGTTATCCAGGCGTACTCGCGTGGGTAGGCGAACTCGCTGCCGATCTGGAAACCGATCACGCCGCCGCGATCAATGAGTTTCTTCAGCAGCGCATCCGGCATGTTGCGCGGGATGTCATTCACCTGGCGTAAGCCGTGATGGGTCGCGATGACAGGACGCTCGCTGGCGTCGATCACCTGCGCCATGGTGGTGTCGGCCGAGTGGGAGACGTTGATCACCATGCCCAGCCGGTTCATCTCACGCACAAGGTCGCGGCCATGCGGCGTTAGGCCGTTCCACTGCGCCGTGGAGCAGCAGGCATCGGCGTAATGCTGGTTCCAGTTGTGCGCGGAAATTTGCGCCGAGCGCAGCCCAAGCTGATGCAGAGCACGCAGGACGTGGAGGTCGCCGTCAAGATCGTAGCTGCCTTCGATGTCCAGGACAGCGGCGACCTTCTTTTCCTGCTGCAAACGCGTAAGATCGCGCCCGCTGGTGGCCAAGCCAATCTGCGCGTTTGCTTTGTGCAACTGGTCCAGTGCGTGGTCTATGCGGCGGAGCGCCTGCCTGGTTTCGTAGCGTCCGGGATAGTACTCCTCGGGCACGTAGACAGAGAGGAAAAAGGCATCCACGCCGCCTTCTTTTGCGCGTGAGAGGTCCCATTGGCCGGTGTCGACGCGATCCGTGATGTCGCCGCCATGGTAAAACTCGCGGTCCAGCGCATGCACGTGACCATCGAACACATAGGCACTGCGGTGCAACGCTGCTGCACGTGCACTAACTGCGCTCCAGGCGGCGGCAGGCAGCATGGTCGCGCCCGCGGCAAAGGCGGCATGCTTCAGGAAATCCCGGCGATTACGAGCTTCGAAGTTCATGATCTCTCCTACAGAGAACCATACGAGTGTTGCACTTTTCTGAAGACACACGAAGTTGCCACGAAGATCAGCCCTGTGTGAAAGCGCGGGAGAAGATCCTCAAAACGTGCTTCCCCGCACAATCCCAAGTATCAGATTGCCGTGCCGACAGGCATTGCAGAAGCAAGAGTTCAAATACTGCCGCGAATCAGGGTTCTGTACAGGCAACTGTCTGCTCGACGATAGTGGTCCAGGAGAGCTTTTCTTCCACGCGTACGGCCTGCTTGGCCGAAGAGTTTTGCATTTGGCCGGGTCGACGAACAGGTCGGCGAGCTTTCCGGCAAGGCCCCGCGGCGCTGGAAGTCGAACTGGCCAAAAGCAACGTGGCGGCCGCGGAGCGCACCATGGGATCAGAAGATGTGGGCATCTTCGGCGACCCGGCCTTCAACGGCGGCAAGGCAATCCCGGTGGTCTACTACCGCCCGGGCGCCATGGACCCGGCCACGCTGACCACCGCACTCGCCGCAGGCACGCTGCCACCTGGCCTGCACACCAGCCGCTTCGCCCCTGTACCCCAGCCCACGCTGGATATGGGTGTTAAGGCACTGACAGCGGCGGCTTCGGCTTTGTTCTGATTCACGTGTAGCCCTCCCGAGAAGGAGAGGTCTACATGGAATGCTTATGCCTAGTTACAATCAACTCGCGCCAGCATCGCAAAGAGGGGCAGTGCTTACACTTAATAACCTAAGAACGGAATCGAAGGACATCCTCGAATACATCAACGAGCAGTGGTGTGCTTTGCGCGCGAACGCGCGTAACGGTCACCACGATGCTGTGAGTTCTTGGAGGCAACTTGCAGCGAACTCGCATGATGGGCACCTTGATGATCAGGACTCATTAAGTCCATACATCCTTTATCTACCTCACGATTTCGTAACGCCAGGAGGAAGATTCGTCGTCCAGTTTTACTGGGACTCGTACTTCATCAACCTAGGGCTTCTGCGAAGCGGAGACATTCAACTTGCTCAAGGTATGGTGGAAAACTGCCTCTATCTTGTGCAGAAGCACGGCACGGTTATCGCAAATCGAAAGCGGTGGTCTGCTGGTTCTCAGCTGCCTTTCCTTTCAAGCATGGTGCGTGAGGTGCATGACCTTACAGGCGATGATAAGTGGCTTGAAGCAGCGATTCCTGTTATCGAGGCTGAATATCACGGGTACTGGATGAACACCGACCACTTAGCGTACGAGGGACTAAGCCGCTACTCAGCGCCGTCGTGGTTTCCGCATGAGGACATTCCAGCCATCACGATGGATCACGAAGCTACCTGGGATCTTTCGCCTCGCTTTGAGATTGAAGATGTGTTGAACATCTTGCCCTTAGATCTGAACTGTAATCTGTACGGATACGAAGTAGACTTGGCAGCGTCGTTGCGCCTATTGGGCAACATAACCGGGGCGGAGCATTGGGAGAGAGTTGCGGCGATCCGCAGAAAGAACATCCAAGGATTGTTCTGGAACGAAGCAGATGGTCTCTTTTATGACTTCGATTACGTTCGCCAGGCGCATAAACCTGTGAAGTCCTTAGTGACTTTCTTTCCTCTCTTCTGGGGTCTCGCCAGCACGGAACAGGCTCAGCGCGTCGTAAGCCAACTTAATCTATTTGAGCGGGATTTTGGGCTTAGCACCTGCGATCAGGATTATGGGTACACAGACCGACAATGGAGCAGCCCCATTGGCTGGGCTCCGCTACATTGGATTGTCTACGTAGCTTTACGTCGATATGGCTACGTTGAGCAAGCAACTCGCATCGGGCTAAAGTGGCTGAATCTTCTTCGTCAAGATTGGCTAATCACGGGGTCTCTATTTGAGAAATATGATGTCGTTTCCGGATCGAGTCAAGTACTCACGGACCGTTACAAAAATCAGCAAGGCTTTGGTTGGACAAACGGAGTATATGTGTCGTTAGTAGATGAAATGAGCTGAAGTGCGGGAGGGTCACAATGAATTTCGTTGAGCGTCGTTCTCTTGAATACACAGCTTTACAGGCAGAGATACTAGAAAACTTTAAAAATGTCTACCAGATCATCTCTGGAACTGTAGCGCTTTCGGCGGGCTTAACTGGTTACTGTTTCAGCACAGCGCAATTTCCCAATCTCCTGGGCTAGGCCGTTTGCGCTTCTTTGTCCGTTCCTTATATTGATTCCTGCGATGATTCTAATCCAGGCGAATCAGAATTCGACTGTGCGGATAGCCGCCTATCTAAAGGCGGTAGTCGAAAGCCAAGATCCAGAATACCCGGGCTGGCAAAGCGCGATGCACTGGTGCCGTCGCGAACAGCCAAATGGACCTAAACGAAAGCGGCATTTTCATTTAGGTCTAAGAGGAATCTTCTGGGGGATCGCCTTTGCTTCAATCGCGGGTTCAGCGCTCGCGTGGTGGTGGCTAATCCAGCATGACCACCTCCAGAATGACCCGCATTTCACAGCCATGATGGCGGTGTATGGAATATGTGTCGTTTTGGTAGTGGTCCTCTTCTCGTTGGCTTATCTCGAAATGAGTGAAGGTTGGACGAGTAAGCGATTCACTGACTGGCAGATTCACTGGGAACGCTGGATTAAATCTGAGAACAAGTCAGGCTAAGTCTGCCTACTGGTCAGTATCCGGTACAAAGCTACCGTTTGGTCGGCGA